>CAZLOV010000169.1:0-5165 GCA_964561235.1 uncultured Caulobacterales bacterium | reverse complement strand
GAAGTGCGCGTCGCCGACGAGAGCGTGGTGTTCAAGCTGCCCCGCCAGGTCGCCTGACGCGCCGCGCGCGCAGGAGGCGGCGATGGGCAACTACCGGGCGGACAACAAGACGACGGCCAATGAAGGCGACGTGGACGCGTTTGTCGCCGCCGTCGAACCGGAACGCCGCCGCGACGACGCGCTTCGCCTGCTCGACATCTTCCGCGAGACGACAGGCTGGAACCCCGTCATGTGGGGCGCCTCGATCGTGGGCTTCGGCCAGTACCATTTTGTCTACGACAGCGGGCGGGAAGGCGATTTTCTCGCTACCGGCTTCGCGCCGCGCAAGGCGAAGACGTCGATCTACGTCATGCCGGGCTATGCCGACTTCCAGCCCCTGCTCGATAAACTCGGCAAGCATGGAAAGGGCAAGGCCTGCCTTTACGTGAACCGGCTTTCCGACATTGACGAGAGCGTGCTGCGCGAACTCATCCGCGCGGGCCTTGACGACCTCGCCGATCGCTGGGACGTCCATCCGACATGACGACCCTCGTGACGATCCACACTGACGGGGCCTGTTCGGGCAATCCCGGCCCCGGCGGCTGGGGCGCCGTGCTGGAATGGCGCGGCGCCGAAAAGGAGCTCTCCGGCGGCGAATCCGAGACGACCAACAACCGGATGGAGCTGATGGCGGCGATCGCCGCGCTGGAGGCTCTCAAGCGCCCGTCGCGCGTCCGGCTGGTGACCGACAGCACCTATGTGCGCGACGGCGTCACCAAATGGATCCATGGCTGGAAGCGAAACGGCTGGAAAACCGCCGCAAAGAAGCCTGTGAAGAACGAGGATCTCTGGAAGCGGCTCGATGAAGCCGCCCGCCGGCACGAGGTGACCTGGGAATGGGTCAAGGGCCATGCCGGCCATCCGGAGAACGAACGCGCCGACGCGCTCGCGCGCGCGGCGATCGCGGCGTTCTCCGGCGGGGAGGACTGACCGGCCCTAGAGCTTGCCCAGCACGTGCTCGGCGGAGGACACCTCGAACGCGCCCGGCTCCTCGATGAACACCTGCTCGACCACGCCGTCCTTGGCGATCAGCGCGTAACGCTGGGAGCGTTCGCCCATGCCGAAGCCGGAGGCGTCCATCGTAAGGCCGGCCGCGCGTGCGAACTCGCCGTTGCCGTCGGCGAGCATCGTCACCTTGCCGTCGGCGTTCTGGGTCTTGCCCCAGGCGTCCATCACGAAGACGTCGTTGACCGAGGTGCAGGCGATGGCGTCGACGCCCTTGCCGGCGAGCGTCTCGGCGTTGTCCACGAAGCCGGGCAGGTGCCGGGCCGAGCAGGTCGGCGTGTAGGCACCCGGCACGGCGAATAACACGACCCGCTTGCCCTTGAAAATGTCGTCGGTGGTGACTTTCGAAGGACCGTCCGCGGTCATCGTCATGAAGCTGACCTGGGGCAGCGCATCGCCGGCTTTGAGCGTCATCGGGAAAACTCCATCGCATGAGGGACGCGTCCGGGACCGGACGCCGCCTCCCGCATATCGGGCCGGGCTTGTCTGAAGCAAGCCCGGATTAAGCGCGCCGGGCGGGCGCACTGGACAGGGGCCGGTCGGAAACGAGATGATCAGCCCATGGACCTCGACGATTTCGACCCCGGCGACGAAGGCTACCTGACCGGCAAGCTGCTGATCGCAAGCCCGCTCATCGGCGATCCGCGCTTTGACCGCACGGTCGTGTTCCTGTGCGCGCACGGCGACGATCACGCGATGGGGCTCATCCTGAACAAGCCCATGGACGCGCTGCGGCTGACGGCGCTGTTCGAACAGCTCGACGTGAAAAGCGAAATCCGCGCGCCCGACCGCGCCGTGCTCAACGGCGGCCCCGTCGACCGCGACCGCGGCTTCGTTCTGCACACGCCGGATTTTGAAACGCCCGACAGCACGCTCGCCGTCGCCGACAACATCCGGCTCACCGCGACGCGCGAGGTGCTGGAGGCCATCGCCTCCGCAGAGCCGCCGCGCCGCAGCGTGCTCGCCCTGGGTTATGCGGGATGGGATCCGGGTCAGCTTGAAGACGAGATCCAGGCCAACGCCTGGCTGGTGAGCGATCCCGACGAAGCGATCGTCTTCGACGAGGATCACGCTTCGAAATGGGCCCGTGCGCTGAAGAAGCTCGGCGTAACCCCGGAATTCCTGATCGGCGCGTCAGGCCACGCCTAGACAGGCGCGCCGAACCGGCCGTCGACGCCGTCGGCGATGACGCGCCGCGCGTCATGTTCGGGCAGTGCGGCGGAGAAGTGGAACCCCTGCCCCTGGCTGCAGCCGAGTTCGCGCAGCACCGTCACGGCGGCTTCGCTCTCCACGCCCTCGGCGACGACCGTCATGCCGAAGCTGCGCGCAAGCGAGACCACGCTCGAGACGATCTTGCGCGCGCTTTCATCGGCGCTGAGATGACGCACGAAATACTGGTCGATCTTGATGGCGTCGAACGGCAGGCGGTCCAGCCTCGAGAGCGAGGAATACCCGGTGCCGAAGTCATCCAGCATCAGGCCGATCCCGCCTTCAGCCAGCTGTTCCATCGCGCGCGCGCACGCATCGGGATCGGCCATGACCTCGGTTTCGCTCACCTCCACCTTGTAAGCGCCGCGCGGGGCGCCGGCTGCGCGGGCGCGGGCGAGCAGCGCTTCGACGAAATCTTCACCCGCGAGTTCCGAGGCGGTCACGTTGACGGACACGGATACGCCGCACGCCTGCCAGCGGCCGAGCGCGTCGGCGGCGGCGGCGCGAACCTGATCGCCCAGTTCGTGAAGGCGCCCGAGACGGTCGGCGACGGGCAGGAACGCATCCGGCGTCAAGACGCCCTCTTCCGGCCGGATCCAGCGCGCAAGCGCCTCGAAGCCGCACAAACGCCCCGTGCCGAGATCCACGATCGGCTGGAAGAAGGGCTGGAACTCGCCCGCTGCGAGCGCATCGGCCAGGGCCGCCTCGCGTTCAATGATCCCGAGCGCGCCCGCGGGCGCCCGGCCTGCAGGCAGCAACAGGCCTGAAAAGCCGCCATCCCCGCAGGCCGCACCGATCAGGCGCACGAAGCGAACGCTGCCGTCCGGCATCGATAATCGCAGACGCACGTCCACCTCGCCGCTCTCCGCCCGGCGCGCGGCGGCGCGATCCGGCGCGGCCAGCCGGTCGAGAAACGCCGTCCACGGCGTCTCCGGAGAGAGGCCGTACGCGCTGCAGTCTCCGTTGCAGGAGAGACGTCGCGCCGCTGCGTCCAGGCTGACGGCGATCGCCCCGGCGGCCTGGGCTCCGGCTGCGAAGGCCTCGGCTGCCGGCGGCGTGCGGCTCACTTGATGGGGTCGCCCTTGACGATGGCGAACTTCAGATGATCACGCCACTCGCCATGGATCTTGAGGTATTTGCGCGCAAACCCCTCGGGCGTGAAGCCGATCGAGAGCAAAAGCGCGCGGCTCGCCTCGTTCTCGGGCCGCGTCGCCGCCTCGATCCGGTTCAGCCGCAACGGGCCGAAGGCGAACGCGATCACGCGGCGAACGGCGGCGCGCGCATGGCCCCTGCGGGTATAGGGCGCGCCGACCCAGTACCCGATGTCTGCGCTCTGAAGCACCCCGCGGCGGACATTGTTCAGATTGCACGCGCCGAGCAGAACGTCGTCGGCGGCGCGGAAAATGAAGAACGGATAGCCCTGCCCGGTCTCGATGTCGGTGTGGTAACGGCGAAGCCGGCGCTTGTAGGCCGAACGAGACAGTTCGTCCTCCGCCCAGCTCGGCTCCCACGGCTCGGTATGCTGGCGGCTGGCGTAGCGCAGCTTCGCCCAGCTGTCATAGTCGTCGAGCGAAGGGTGTCGCAGGCGCACACCGTCGGCGGTGAGCACCGTGTCGAAGATGTCTTCCCGCCAGAGCGCCACGAAGCCCTAAATCCATCATCCTGAAATGAATACCGAGGCGTCAGTACACGCCTGCTCGAAAGGGAACGCAAGTCTACCCTAGCGGTCTTGAAACCGGGTGAACGAAAGCCGCCCCGTCGAGACGTGAAAGCCGGCATACACCGCGATCAGCGTCAGGGCGAGACCGAACCAGGTCGCCGCATACCCGACATGGCGCTCCGGCGGGGTTTCGCTAAGGCGCTCCGGCAAGGCGCCGTCGTCAAGTTCGATCCACCAGTCCCGCGACAGCGCGCCCGGCTCAAGAGCAAGCGCGCGCTCCGCCTGCGTTGCGTCGTAGGCGTAGACTTCCGCCGCCTCCATGTCCGCAGGCGGGGTGAACGGTCCGGCGGCCAGGGGTTTTGCCAAGCGGACGCCGGCGGTTCCGGAAGGCTGCGCAGCGCCGTCAAGCGGGCGGAAGCCGGTCTCGGCGAGAAGGCGCGGATGCTCGGCGCAGTTTGGCGCGTCGACAGGACGAAACAGCCGCCAGCCGGGTGCGCCGTCGGCGTTGCGGCCATAAACGGACAACGCCGGGGCCTGCGGATCGGCCGCCACAGGCTGCAGAGGCTGTCCCGCCTCGGGGATGGCGCCGCATAGCGCCTGCTCGAGCGAGACCGGACCCGCCTCCTGCAGCGCCTCGAACGCGGCGATCTCCTCCGCCTTCCAGTCCGCGCGGCCGAGCTGCCAGACGCCGAGCCAAAGCAGGACGCCAAGGCCCGCCGCCGCGAGCAGGCTCAGCAGGGGCATCGGGGAAAACTGCATGAACGCTGTCCGCACTGCTAAGGCTCGTCGCCCTCGTCGAGCCGCGCCTCACGCGCGCCATGGGTGAATTGCAAGGCGAACAGCGTCGCCTTGAAAGGGCGCAGCATCGCGAGGCACAAACCCAGGCTGAGCGGGATCCACAACAGCAGATGCACCCAGATCGGCGGCGCGGTCCACGCTTCCAGCAGCAAGGCGGGCGGCACCACGATGAAGCCCACGATCAGCATGATGAAGACGGCCGGGCCGTCGCCTGCGTCTTCGGCGGAGAAATCAAGGCCGCAGGCCTCGCAACGCTCCGCGACCTTGAGATAGCCGGCGAACAGCGGCCCTTCCCCGCATCGCGGGCAGCGGCAGCGCAGCCCGGCGAGGAAGGGATTGACCGCCGTCATGGTCGCCTATCCGCCGCCGGAGCCGGCGAAGACCACGTAGACGAAGACGAAGAGGAACAGCCACACCACGTCGACGAAGTGCCAATACCAGGCCGCCGCCTCGA
>CAZLOV010000168.1:0-5189 GCA_964561235.1 uncultured Caulobacterales bacterium | reverse complement strand
CGCGCGCCTGGCGCCGGCAGGTGGAGGCGCTGTCGCGGCTCGACGAAGCCGCGCTCGCACGGCTTCAGCGGACGCAGCACGAGATCCTCGCCGCGGACGCCGCCCTGCTGGTCGCGCACGGCTTTTCAGTTCACTTCCAGCAGATCCGCCCGCGCGCCGACATCGACGTGATCCTCGTCGCGCCCAAGGGGCCGGGCGACCTTGTCCGGCGCGAGTTCGAGAGCGGCCGCGGCGTGCCCGCACTCTTCGCCGTCCACCAGGACGCCAGCGGCGCGGCGCGCGAAAAGGCGCTCGCCTATGCCTGCGGCATCGGCGGGACGGCGGCGGGCGCAATCGAGACGAGTTTCGCCGAGGAGACCGAAACCGATCTCTTCGGCGAGCAGGCGGTTCTGTGCGGCGGCGCCACGGCGCTCGTGGTGGCGGGATACGAGACGCTGGTTGAGGCCGGCTACAAGCCCGAGGTGGCGTATTTCGAGTGCCTGCACGAGCTCAAGCTGATTGTCGACCTGCTCTATGAGGGCGGGATCGCGAAGATGCATGCGTTCATTTCGGAGACCGCCAAGTACGGCGATCTCGTCTCCGGGCCGCGGGTGATCAATGAGGAGACCCGCCAGCGCATGCGCGAGGTCCTCAAGGATATCCAGACCGGCGGTTTCGCCCGCGACTGGATCCTTGAGAACCAGGCTGGCAAGCCGCGCTACGAGGCGCTGCTCAAGGCCGATCTCGCTCAACCGATCGAAGAAACCGGCGCGCGCCTGCGGGCGCGCATGGCCTGGCTGCAGCCGGGCGCCAACGCGGCTGAATGACCGCGCGACCGGCTGAAGGATGCTGAACCCATGACCGCGCCCATTCCTTCCCCTGCCCGGGCGACGGGCGCGCGCCTCGTCGTCGAGGCGCTCGAACGCGCCGGGGCGCGCCATGTGTTCGGCTACCCGGGCGGGGCGATCATGCCTGTGTATGACGCACTGCCCGGGTCTGCGCTCACCCACGTGCTGTGCCGCCATGAGCAAGGCGCGGCGTTCGCCGCCGACGCCTACGGCCGCATGACCGGGCGGGCCGGCGTCTGCCTCGCCACGTCCGGACCGGGGGCGACCAATCTGGTCACCGGCATCGCCAACGCCTTTCTCGACAGCGTGCCGATGGTCGCGGTCACCGGCCAGACGCCGACGCCGCTGATGGGCACGGACGCCTTCCAGGAGGTCGATACGTTCGGGCTGACCCTGCCGGTGGTGAAGCACTCCCGGGTGGTGCGCGACCCTGCCGACATCCCGTTCATCTTCGAGGAGGCCTTCCGCCTTGCCGAGGCCGGACGGCCGGGTCCGGTTCTCATCGACCTCCCCAAGGACGTCCAGCAGGCCGAAATCGCGCGGCCCGCGCCGGCGCCGAATCCGCAGCCGCGCGCCTTTGCGCCCGCACCCGCGGATATCGAGGCGGCGCGGGCCCTGATCGAGCAGGCGGAGCGGCCCGTGCTCTATGTCGGCGGCGGCGTGGGCATCGCCGGCGCGGAGCCGGCGTTGCGCGCGTTCTGCGCGAGGACGCGCATCCCGGCGGTCGCCACCCTGAAGGGGCTCGGCGCGCTGCCGACCGATCACCCGGATTTCCTGGGCATGCTGGGCATGCACGGGCTGAAGGCGGCCAATCTGGCGGTGGACGAATGCGATCTGCTGATCGCGGTCGGCGCCCGCTTCGACGACCGCGCGACGGGCCGGCTGGCGAGTTTTGCGCCCAAGGCGCGGGTCATTCATTTCGACGCCGACCCCGCCGAGCTTTCCAAGCTGCGGCGCGCCGACGCCGCCTTGCATGGAGACATCGCCGAGGCGCTCAACCGGCTGCATCCGGCGATGCCGGACATATCGGCCTGGCGGCGGCTCTGCTTTGATCGCGCCGAGACGTTTGCGCTGCGCTACGACGCGCCGGGCTCGGGCGTTTTCGCGCCAGGCCTGCTCAAGCGCCTCTCGGAAGCCGCCGGCGACAGCTTCGTTGCAACCTGCGACGTGGGCCAGCACCAGATGTGGGTCGCCCAGCACTGCCGTTTCTCGCGCCCGCAGGCCCATCTGACAAGCGGGGGGCTGGGCGCGATGGGCTACGGCCTGCCCGCGGGCGTCGGCGCGCTCTTCGCCGAGCCGGACGCAACCGTGGTGACCGTCACGGGCGACGGCTCGATCATGATGAACATACAGGAGCTCGCAACGCTGCGGCGCTACCGGATTCCGCTGAAGATCCTGCTGCTCGACAACAGCCAGCTCGGCATGGTCCGCCAGTGGCAGGAGCTTTTCTACGACGAGAATTTCTCCGAGGTCGATCTCTCCGACAATCCCGATTTCGCCGAGGTGGCCCGCAGTTTCGGCGTGGAGGCGTTCACGCTCGAGCGCCGCGAAGACGAGGACGCCGCCATCGCCCGGCTGCTGAACACCAAGGGACCGATCCTGTGCCATGTCCGGATCGACCCGCGAGAGAACGTCTGGCCGCTGGTGCCGCCGGGCAAATCCAATGTCGACATGATGGAGGCCTGAGATGGCTGCAATCCGCATCGAATCCTGCACGCTTGAAATCGACATGACGCCGGCTGAGGGCTGGCTCGTGCGGCTGCTGGGCCTTGTCGAACGCCGGGGCTTCGAGGTGGAGGGCGTCTCCGCCGAGGCCGGCCCGGCCGGTCGCGCCTCCACCATCCGGCTGACGGCGCGGCCGCGGAATCCCGAGCGCACGGCGGACGTGCTCATCCCGCAGTTGCGCCGGTTGTACGGCGTCCACGCGGTGCGCCCCGCCGCTCACGCCATGCCGGCCATGGAGAAAGCCTCATGAGCAAGACGCCCCGCCGCACGGACCGCGTCGCGGTTTTCGACACCACCCTGCGCGACGGCGAGCAGGCGCCCGGCTTCTCCATGGATGAAGCCGGCAAGCTGCGCGTCGCGCGCGCGCTCGCCGCGCTCAATGTCGACATCATCGAGGCCGGCTTCGCCGCCGCCTCGCCCGGCGACGCCCGCGCCGTCGAGCGGGTGGCGTCGGAGATCGAGGGACCGGTGATCTGCTCGCTTTCGCGCGCCAGGCCGTCCGACATCGAGTTGGCGGGCAAGGCGCTCAAACCGGCTGGACGCTCGCGCATCCACATCTTCCTCGGCACGAGCCCGACGCATCGCGAGTTCAAGCTGAAGATGAGCCCCGCCGACGTGCTGCGCGCCATCCACGAGATGGTCGCCTACGCCCGCGCGTTCGCCGACGAGGTGGAGTTCTCCGCCGAGGACGCCATCCGCACCGAGCGCGGCTTCCTGATCGAGGCGCTGTCGACGGCGGCGCAAGCGGGGGCGTGCGTGCTCAACGTGCCCGACACGGTCGGCTACGCCACTCCGGAGGAGATGACGGCCCTGTTCCGGGAGCTCGACCGCAAGATCGAGCGGCAGCCGCACGTCATCCTGTCGGCTCATTGCCATGACGATCTGGGCATGGCCACGGCGAACACGCTCGCAGCGGTGCGCGGCGGCGCCCGCCAGGTCGAGGTCGCAATGAACGGGATCGGCGAACGCGCGGGCAATTGCGCGCTGGAAGAGGTCGTCATGGCGATCCGGACGCGCCGCGACGCGCTTGGCGTGGACACCGGCGTGCGCACCGAAGCGATCATGGCGGCGAGCCGGGTCTTGTCGGTCGCCACCAACACGCACCCGCCGCGCAACAAGGCCATCGTCGGCGCGAACGCGTTTGCGCACGAAGCCGGGATCCACCAGCACGGCGTGCTCGCCAATCCGGAGACCTACGAGATCATGCGACCGCAGGACGTGGGCCTGGAGGCCAATGCGCTCGTGCTCGGCAAGCATTCCGGCAAGCACGCCCTGCGCGCGCGCGCCGAAGCCCTTGGCTTCGAGCTCGACGCACAGGCGCTGGAGACTGCGTTCGCCCGCTTCAAGGACGAGGCCGACCGCGTCGGCGTGATCGACACCGCGCGTCTGACCGCCATCCTGGAGAGCCTCGACGGCGGACAGCCGGAGAAGCTCTGGCGGCTGTCGCGGCTGGAAATCCGCACGCCGGTCGCCTCCACCGCGCAGCCGAGCGCGCGCATCGAGCTGGAGCACGCCGAACGCGGCCGCGTATGCGACATCGCGCACGCCGAAGGGGCCCTTGATGCGGCCTTCCTCGCGGTCAGCCGGATCATCGATCTGGAGGCCAGGGTCGATGCTGTGGACATGCAATACATCGCCCAGGAGGATCCGGACGGACGCCAGGCCGCCGACGTCCTCGTCGAGGTGCGCATCGCCGCGAACGGCGGCGTCTATGCCGGCCGCGCGCGCGAGCGCGACATCATTCCCGCCTGCGTCGAGGCCTATCTCGACGCATTGAACAACGCCGCCGCGGATGCGCGAAGACGCACCCGCCGGCCGGCGCACACCCAAGCGGCCTGAGGGCCAGAGGAGTCATCCCGATGAGCATTCAGGCAACCGGACATATCTGGAGGAACGGCCGACTTATTCCCTGGGAGGAGGCGACGGTGCACGTGCTCAGCCATGCGCTGCACTACGGCACCTCCTTCTTCGAGGGCATACGCGTGTACGAGACGCCGCAAGGGCCCGCCGTCTTCCGGCTGAAGGAGCATGTGCGCCGGCTGATCGACAGCGCGCGCATGTATGACGTCGATCTTGGCCATACCGAGGACGAACTCGCCGCGGCGTGCCGCCAGGTGATCGCCGCGAACGGACTGAAATCGGCCTATCTGCGACCGATCGCGTTTATCGGATACGGCTCGATCGGCGTCGTTCCGTCTGCGGACACGCCGGTGGAGACGATGATCGCAGCCTTCCCATGGGGCGCCTATCTCGGCGAGGAGGCGCGCAATGAAGGCGTCGACGTCTGCGTGTCCTCGTGGAACCGCATGGCCCCGAACACGGTTCCGACCGCCGCCAAGGCCGGAGGCAATTACCTCTCCAGCTATCTGATTTCGCGTGAAGCGAAGTCGCGCGGCTTCGCTGAAGGCATCGGCCTTTCCCCCGACGGCCGGCTGTCGGAGGGCGCCGGCGAGAACCTGTTCGCGGTCAAGGACGGGCGCCTTCTCACGCCGCCCGCGGCGAGCTCGATCCTGCAGGGGATAACCCGCGACAGCGTGATCCGCCTGGCCGGGGACGAAGGTCTCGAGGTGATCGAGCAGGTGCTCCCGCGCGAGATTCTCTATCTCGCCGACGAGCTCTTCTTCACCGGCACCGCCG
>CAZLOV010000167.1:0-5214 GCA_964561235.1 uncultured Caulobacterales bacterium | reverse complement strand
ATGGCTGGACAAATCGCGCCCGTGCGCCCTGCAGATAGCGCCGCGTCACCCGGCCTGGCCGCGCCATCAGGTCCGGCAAGGTGCGCGCCAGCCGTCCATCGAGGGAGAACAGCCCGTCGGCGATCTCCGCGAGCAGACTCCAGACGGGCCGGTGATAGGTGTCGCCGGTCTGTCCGCAGCGATGACAGACCGGACCCTGAAGGCGCGTTCCGCAATTCGTGCAGACGCCTTCCGGCGTGTCCGGCGCCAGCGCCGAGGGGCGCGAGGGCCGCGTGACGACGGCGGCGGCGGCGATGTGCTCTTCAGCCGTCTCCGCCGCGTCGCCGATATCGCTCATGGCCCCCTCCCCGGGTCAGGCTGGGATCAGGCGTCCTGTTCGACGTCGCTGAAGCAGAGATATCGCGTGCGGTGGATATGCACGAGATTGTCCTCCCAGCCGGTCACGCGCGGGTTCACCAGCGCCTTGTTGACGTAGAACACCACCGGAATGATCGGCATGTCGTCGAGGAGCATCTGCTCGGCTTCCGCCAGCATCGCGCCCCGCACCGAAGGATCGATGACGGTGTTCGCCTCTTCAACCAGAGCGTCGTATTCCGGGTTGGAATAGCGCGAATAGTTCATCGGCACCGAGGTGCTCTCGCCGAGGAAGAGGAAGTTGTAGGCGTCGTTGTAATCCCCGATCCAGCCGCCGTCGCCGAGCTGGTAGTCGCCTGCGCGCATGTTGTCGTAGTGAATCTGCGTTTCGATCTGCAGGATCTCCGCATCAACCCAGTCTGCGATGGACTCCCAGTCCGCCTGGACGACCGGGGCGATGCGCGGATTATCGCCGGTCGCGCGGAAGGTGTATTCGAACTCCAGCGGATTGTCGGGGCCGTAGCCCGCCTCCTCGAGCAGCGCGCGCGCCATCTCCCGGCGCTCCTCCACCGGCGTGTCGGCCCAGGTGATGCGCGCCGTGCCGGGATAATCGTTCACGCCCGGAGGCACGAAGGAGTACGCCGGCATCTGGCCCGCGCGCAGGATCTCGTCGGCAATGAACGTCCGGTCGATCGCCATGCCGAGCGCATTGCGCACGCGCGGATCGTCGAACGGCGCCTGATTGGTGTTGAACGAATAGTAGATGATGCCGAGATACGGGTGCACCCGGACATAATCCGGGATTTCGCGCTGCAGGAACTCGAGGTTCTGACCGGCGAAGTCGGTGTTGACGTCCAGCTCGCCGTTGCGGATCCGCGTCTGCGCCGCCTGCATGTCGACGGTCGGATAATAGAAAACCTCGTCGATGCACACGTTCTCGTTGTCGAAGAAGTTCTCGTTGCGCACCGCGTGGATGTAATTGTTGGTGCGCCACTCAGCGAGCTTGTAGGCGCCGTTCACCTCGATGTTCTCGGGCTGGATCCACTGATCGCCGACCCTTTCCACGACGTGCTTGGGCACCGGGAAGGTCGTGTAGTGCGTCAGAAGACCGGGCAGATAGGGCGCCGGGAAGCGAAGGCGGATCTGCAGCGTGCGTTCGTCGAGCGCCGTCACGCCAACCTCCTCCGGAGGCAACTCGCCGGTATTGACCGCGCGCGCGTTCTCGATCGGGTAGAGAAGCGAGGCGTATTGCGCAATCGTCGCCGGATCGAGAATGCGCTGGAAGGCGAATTCGAAATCCTCTGCGGTCACCGGTTCGCCGTCGGACCATTCGGCTTCGCGCAGGATGAAGGTCCAGGTCAGGCCGTCCTCCGAAACCTCCCAGCTTTCCGCCATTCCCGGAACCGGCTCGCCGGCGGCGTTCTCGGTGAACAGGCCGACGAACATGTCGCCGATAATGTTGTTCTCCCAGGTGCCGCTGGCCTTGTGCGGATCGAGGGAAAGCGGCTCGGCGACATTGCCGCGATGAAGCACCACGCCGTCGCTGGCGCTATCGCCTCCACCGCCGCAGGCCGCCAGCGAGAGCGCGGCGGCGCCGGCCCCCAGAAGAGCCAGTGAGCGCTTGAGTTTCGTCATTTCCGACCTCCCCGAAAAATACGGCGCGCGACGCCGCGCGCCCCGCCCTTGCGGGGTGCTGCGGACGACGCGCCTGATGCATCGACAGGTTCAGTCTCCTAGAGGATACTGCATGAATTCAAGCGAAACCCGCTCGGCGCGCTGCGTCCCGGGCCGGGGCCGAGGCCAGACCGGAGGAAAACGATGTCCGCGATCGCCCTGATCATCGCCGCGGCGCTTCAGGCACAGCCGGGCGAGGAGGCGCCGCAGCCGTCGATCAGCATGCTCGACTGCGGCCGGATCGAAAACGCCGAGGCGCGGCTTGCCTGCTATGATGCGATCCGCGACGCGCTCGCCGCGCGCGAGGCAGCCGGCCTGCCCGCACCCTCGCTGACCGCAGGCGCGCCCGCGCGCAACCAAGCCGTCGCCAGCGCCGGCGCGCAAACCGCTTCGGAAGAAGGGGGCGACCCGGGCCTGTTCGGCCTGCCTGCGCCGAGCCTGCCGCGAGCAAGCTTTCTCAGTCCCGCCGGGCTTTTCGACCGTGACGGAAACGACGCCGCGGACGATGTCGAGACCTTCGACGACGGCGCGCTTCGTGTTGTCGAAAGGTTCAGGGACGGCGACCCGGAACTCGTCGTCATGGACATCGTCGGCGTCCGTCAGATCGGCTACGAGCAGTACGCCTTCACCATGTCCAACGGTCAGGTGTGGGAACAGACGAGCAGCCAGGGCGCCGACATCCCGCAGGCCGGCGATAGCGCGGAAGCGCACATCCGCCGCACACGCTTCGGCCAGCATATCCTCCGCATCGACGGATCGGGCAATTCGCTGCGCGTGCGCCGCGTGGAGTGACCGACGGACCTGACGTTCCCGCCGCGTTCAATCGGCGGGAGGATCGTCATGGTTCTGGCCGCTTTTCTGCTTTTGACACAACCCGGCCCAGGCGCGCTCGAACGCCTGGCCGCCTGCCGGACGGTCACGGCCGACGTTGAGCGTCTCGCCTGTTTCGATGCGTTGGCCGAGGCGCTCGCGCCGCAGATCGAGGCCGGCGATCTTGTTGCTGTGGACCGGGCGCGCATCGAGAACGTCGAACGGCGCAATTTCGGCCTGCCGGATGACGGGTTCGGCTTGCTGACGCTGTTCAGCCGCAGCCACCCCGCCATCGCTACAGCCGCGCCCGGCGGCGGAACGGAGCGCCGCGATGAGGACGGCCGGCTCGTCGCCTTGGAGGCTGTTCCCGTAAGCGCCGCAAGACGGCTGGAGAGCGGCCGGCTCGAAGTCACCCTGTCCAACGGCCAAATCTGGCGTCAGACCGACAGCACGCGCGTGCGCACCGTGTCCGCCCGGCATATCGAGGCCGGCCTTACGGCGAGCATCACCTCCGGCGCGCTCGGTTCGTTTTTCCTGAGACTGGACGGCTTCGCCGCGTCATTCCGCGCTGAACGGGTGCGCTGAGCGCGCCTTCAGCACTCCAGCGGCTCAAAACCGTCGGCGGGCTCGCCGACCACCCAGCGTTCCGCCGCGTCGCGGTCGCTGAAGGTCTCGTATTTCAGAGGCGTGTAGCGGTTCTCGAAGAACGCGCGCCAGACCTCGACATGGGTCTGCAAAGGCTCGGGCACGTTGACGAAGGCCACCCTCACTTCCGGTCCGCCCTGGTCGGAGAGGAAGGACGAACGCTCGAGCGCCCAGTCCACCAGTTCAACAGGCGGGACCCGCACCTCCCTCACCTCGGTCATGTCGTGAATGACATGGCTAAGGCTTGGAATCGCTTCGTGCCTGAGAAAGCGCAGGAAAGTTTCGAAGTCCTCGCGCTCGAAGCGCGCCTTGTAGCGGACCTTCAGCGCCTGACGCGAAGGATTGAAATACATCTCGGACGCCATCGCGCGTCCTCCAACTGCTTACCCCGCAAAACGTCTGATCCGGCAGGGGCCGTTTCAACCGGCCGGCCCAGGATCGTGAACGCGCGCTCAGCGATCCTTGGGATCGATCGCGTCGCGAAGGCCGTCGCCGATGAAATTGAAGCAGAAGAGCGTCAGCATCATGGTCGCCGCCGGCGCGATCAGCGTCCAGGGCGCGATCTCCATGTCGCGCGCCCCGTTGGCGATGAGATTGCCGAGCGAGGTGAGCGGCTCCTGCACGCCGAGCCCGAGGAACGAAAGGAAGCTCTCGGCGAGAATCACCACGGGAATGGTGAGGGTGACGTAGACCACCACCGGGCCCAGCACGTTGGGCACGATGTGGCGCCGGATGATCGAGAACCGGCTGACGCCCGCCGCATGGGCGGCCTCTACGAACTCCATGCCGCGCAGCGCAATCGTCTGGCCGCGCACGATGCGCGCCATCGTCAGCCACTCCACGGCGCCGATCGCGACGAAGATCAGGATGATGTTCCGTCCGAACACGACCGTCAGAATGATCACGAAGAAGATGAAGGGCAGCGAGTACAGCACGTCGACGATGCGCATCATGAGCTGGTCGAGGCGCCCGCCGACGAAACCGGCGACCGCTCCCCAGACCACGCCGATCGCCAGCGAGACCATGGTTGCGACCACGCCCACCATGAGCGACATGCGAAGCCCCACCAGCGTGCGCGCGAACAGGTCGCGCCCCTGCGCGTCGGTCCCGAATATGTGCAGGTTTTCAAGGCCCGGCGGTTGCTGGACCCGGTCGCGGTAGATGAAGGCGCTGTCATGGATCCAGACCAGCGGACCGAGAAAGGCCAGCACGACCAGGATCGACAGGATCACGAGGCTCGCCACAGCCGCCTTGTTGCGCAGCAGCCGGATGCGCGCATCGTCCCAAAGCGAGCGGCCCTTGACGGCCGCTCCCTGCAGCGCCGCGTCTCGGTCGGTCGTGTGCGTGGGCGTAATGGCCATCATTCGTACTTCACTTTCGGATTGAGCGCAGCATAGAGCAGGTCCGCGATCAGGTTCAGCACGACGATCAGGCTGGCGTAGAGAATGACCACGCCCATGACGACCGTGTAGTCGCGCTGCAGCGCCGCCTGGACGAACTGGCGACCGATGCCGGGCAGCTGGAACACCTGCTCGATGACGATCGACCCGGTCAGCAGCGCGGCCGAGGCCGGGCCAAGATAGCTCACCAGCGGCAGCACCGCGCTGCGCAGCGCGTGCTTGCGGATCACGGACGCCGCCGACAGCCCCTTGGCGCGCGCGGTTCGGATGTAGTTGGAGCGGATCACCTCGATCATGCTCGCGCGCATCAGCCGCGAGATGATCGCGATCT
>CAZLOV010000166.1:3276-5215 GCA_964561235.1 uncultured Caulobacterales bacterium | reverse complement strand
CGGCCGGTGCGCGCCCGGCTCTACCTGCCGCCCGAAGGCGCGCCGCCCGCCCCTGAAGCGGGCCGCCCGGCCGTCGTGTTCATTCACGGCGCAGGCTATCTCCAGAACGCGCATTACGGCTGGTCGGGCTATTTCCGCGAGCACATGTATCACGGCCTTCTCGCACGGCGCGGCTATGTCGTGCTCGACATGGACTATCGCGCCTCGCGCGGATACGGGCGGGACTGGCGCACTGCAATCTATCGCGAGATGGGCCCGCCCGAGCTTGAGGACATTCTCGCAGGCGTCGACTGGATCGCGGCCGAGCATGGCGTCGACGCCGGCCGGGTGGGCGTCTATGGCGGCTCCTATGGCGGGTTCATGACGCTGACCGCGCTCTTCCAGGCGCCCGGCCGCTTCCAGGCGGGCGCCGCGCTGCGCTCGGTCACCGACTGGGCGCATTACAATTACGGATACACCTCCAACATCCTGAACACGCCGCAGATCGATCCGCTGGCCTATCGCCGCTCCTCGCCGATCTATTTCGCCGACGGCCTTGAAGACCGGCTTCTGCTCGCCGCGCCCATGGTCGACGACAACGTGTTTTTCCATGACACCGTCCGGCTGGTGCAGCGTCTGATCGAGCTGGAGAAGACCGGCTTCGAGACGGCGATCTATCCCGTCGAGCCGCATGGCTTTGTCGAGCCGTCGAGCTGGCTGGACGAGTACCGGCGCATCGACGCGCTGTTTGCCGAGACGATCGGGGAGGCCGGGGGCTAGCCGCCGGCTTCGCCGCCGGTGCTGCGCTCGACCCGGGGATCGATCGCGCGGCCTTCGGGCGCGGTGAGAAACAGCGTGCGGGTGGGATAGGCGAAGTCCACGCCTTCCTGCTCGAACCGGCGCAGGATCGCGAGCGCGATCGCCTGGCGGGCGTCCATGAACGCGTAATAGTCCCGCGTCTCGACGAAGTAGACGAGCTCGAACAGGAGCGCGCTGTCGCCGAATCCGGTGAAATGCGCGCGATCGAAGCGGGTGTTCTCCGCGCTCTCCACGCATTCGCGCAGCCAGCCGGGGATCGCCTCCACCTTCTCCCCGGGCGTCTGATAGATCACGCCGATCGCATCCACGAAGCGGCGCTCGCTCATCACCTGGTAATTGTGCACCGTCTCGCTGGTGAGCTTGGTGTTGGACATCACCACCATCTCGCCCGACAGGGCGCGGATGCGCGTGGTGCGCAGGCCGATCTCCTCCACCGTGCCGGAGATCGTTCCGACGATGATGAACTCGCCCTTCTTGAAAGGCTTGTCGAACAGGATGGAAAGCGAGGCGAAGAGATCCGCGAAGATGCCCTGGGCGGCGAGACCGATGGCGATGCCGCCCACGCCGAGGCCCGCGATCAGGGCGGTGACCTGAACGCCGAACGTGTCGAAGACCACCAGAAGCGCGATGGCCCAGATCAGACCCGAAATCAGCCATTTGAGAACCGCAACCGCGCTGGCGAGCGAGGAGCCCGCCTCCGCCGCGTGGCGCGCCCGGCGCATCAACAGCGAGATGGCGACCTCCTGCACCAGGCTGGCGATCTGGAGCGCGGCGACGACGATGAAGACGATGCGCGCAGGCCCCGCCGTTGCGTCCGGCGCCGGGCCGAGGGTGAGCGCTGCGGCCACGGAAAGCACCAGCAGGAAGAACGCTGAGATCTTGCCCACCGATCGCGCGATGATGGAGGGCAGGGCGTGCGGATCGTCGCGGCCGAACCGTTTGATCACGCGCTTGACGACGCCGCGCACGAACAGAAGCGCGATCCAGAGCCCGAGCGCGACTGCAGCCGCAACCAGCGCCTGGCTTTCGTTCGTCGTGATCCAGTCGATCACCGCCTCGCCCAGCGCGCGCGCGTCGGACAGCGCCTCGCCGGGATCGATCGCTTCGGCCGCCCCGTCCTGGCCTTCGCCGCTCTCGCCGT
>CAZLOV010000166.1:0-3266 GCA_964561235.1 uncultured Caulobacterales bacterium | reverse complement strand
GTCTTGCTCCTGGTCTTCCGCGTTCCCGCCCAGGCCGGGCAGGGCCGGGACCTGGCCGCGCCGGCCGGCGGCGAGCGCGGCGGAAAGGACGGTCAGAACGGACATGAGCGGTTTCGCTCCGGCGGCTGCGGCCCCTAGACCTATCCCCGCAGGCCGCGCGGTTCCACCGCTGCGGCGCAAATTCTTGAGGCCCCGCGGGAACTGCGGCGCATGCGCGCCGCGCGCTTGCCCGTTCGCGCCAGCCGCGTAGAACTAAAGGTCCGCATCTGACCGGGCCTGTAGCTCAACTGGTTAGAGCCGGCGGCTCATAACCGCTTGGTTGGGGGTTCGAGTCCCTCCGGGCCCACCATTTCTTCAACAGATTAAACCGCGCCTGGTGCGGCGGCGCCGGATGCGCTCGATGAAGCCGCACCAAAGCTGCGGCCGCGGCCGCGTTTTGGGCCCCGGCGACGGATCAGGGGGCTCTCAGACGTTCATGGGCTAAACCCTTCATGGCGGGATCGCGCTCATGCTTGAACGGTATTCTCAGCTGCGTCTGGTCGAGGCCGGCGGGCCGCTCGACGGCCCAGGCCTCATCTTCCCGGCGTTCCGCGATACGGGCGCCTCCCTTTCAGCCGAGCTTGCCCCGCTCACGGTTCAGCCCGGCTATGCGCATCCGTGGCCCGTCCCGGCTGGACAGCCGGGCTATCGTGAACCCGGCGGGCCGCTCATGTTTTCGGGCTGGAGCGAGGCGGCGGGACCGCGCATCGATGCGCTTGTTCCCAAGGCCGAGGTCGGCCGCGCGGCGGACAGCGTCGACGCCGAGGTCGCGCAAGCGCGTTTCATCCCTGAAGACACGCAGCCGGCAAGCGGCCTCGTGGCGGCCCTCGAGATGTCCTCGCCGCTGGCGCTGCCCGAGGAGGGCGCGCGCAGCCTTGCCGCCTACAGGACGCTGGATATCGACGTCCTGCGTCAGGCGGGCTTCAAGGACCGCTATGGCGAGGACATGATTTCCGATCCGCCCGGACCAGTGGATACGCCTCCGGAAGCGTTCGAGCGAGCGCTCGACGGCGCCGTCCTGCTTAGCGACGCGCATGACGCCTGGACGGCGCATGGTGCGACGCCGCGAGTCGCGCCGCCCGCCACCGCCGAACCGGCCGGCGAGCTATCCGTCGAGTCGCCCGCCGGGGACGGCCTCCTGCCGTCCGCCGATATCTGGATGTGACCTGAGAAGAGGCGGCGCGCCGGAGAGGACGCGCCGCCGCTAGGCGAGGGATGAAAGCGTTGCGCTCGCCGCCTCAGGCGGCGGCTGCGCCCGGGCGGCCGAAGGGCAGCACCGCCAGCGCGTCCCTGTGGCGGACCGAGACGATGAACGCTCCGCACAGCCATGTGATGCACGCTGCGATGAAGAGCGCGGGGCTTTCCGCCACGATCTCGCCGTTCGCCCACTCTGTCGGCGTGGGAACGCCCAGAGGCGTGAACAGGTGGAAGACGATCGCGCCGGACATGATGCCGATCGCAATCGCTGCGCCGAGCGTCTGGGAGAGCGCCGCATAGCGCCCGTCCGCCCCCGTCAGCCGGACAAGCAGCGGACCTGCCAGCAGCAGAAGCGAGGCGGCCAGCTCGCCCAGGCCGATGATCCATGGTCCGGCGGGATAGAACAGGCCGATGCCCGACCAGTCGCGAAGCTCGGTGAAGATGTGTTGCGGCGTCGGATGGCCGGTGAACTTGAAGCGCAGGCTGTCGATGAAGATCGCAGCGATGAAGATCGCCGCCGCATAGAGCGCCAGCTTGAGAATGAGAGAGCGGTTCATGGTGTGCGTCCCCAATGATGAAATAATGTTCAGTAGGTCGAAAACGCCCCGCGTCCGGGCGGACGCGGGGCGCATGAAGGATCAGCCGAGATCGACGACGTTGGGATAGTTTTCGTCCGCTGCGACGATGAAGCCCGGGATGTCTTCACGCCACATGCGTTGAACGCGGGCGTCGAAATTCAGGTACAGCTTGCCGTCGATGACGTCGTAATAGCGCGGGTCGCCCTTGGCGCTGTAACCCTGCGCCATCGCCCAGGCGCAATAGCCGCCGTATTGCGGTGCAAACGCGGCCGGATCCGCCAGGAACCGGTCGAGATTGGCCTGGTTCGCGAAGCGGAACTCGGCGCCCATGTATTCGGTGGAAAAGTTGCGGTCGCCGCGCACGGGCTCGCCTTCGAAGAAGGAAACGGCGTCATAGCCGCCCACGGCGGTGTTGTTGAACAGGCCTGTATAGACCGGCGCCGCATCCTGGGCGGCGGCCGGTGCGGCGGTTGCAAAGCCGGCGGCGGCAAGGCCGAGCGCGCCGGCGAGAACGACAAGTTTCATCTCTCGGCTCCTTGTATCCATGGCGTAGACCTGACGGGCCGTGCCTTTTGGAATGGCGCGCCGGTCCGTGCCGGCGCGCTGCGGAGCCTCAAATACGTCTGCCTGCGCGAAAACGCCCGTCACGAGCGAGCACGCTTGCGTGAGAGGCGGGTGAGCGCGCCGCCCCTTTCACATTGGCGCGCGCGCGCCTAGCTATGCGCGTCGTGCCTGAAACCCAGTGAGGACCCCATGAGCCAGCCCGCCGCCGCGCCCGAGGGTGAAACCCGGCCCGAAGCCTATGCCCGGCTGAAGCGGGAGATTGAAAGCGTCGTCGCCGGCGAGACCAGCCGCACCGCGCGTTTCGCCACAGCCGCGTGCCTGCTCGCGCAAGCCTTCAGCCCGCGCTTTTTCTGGACGGGGTTCTACGAGGTCGATCCGCTGAAATCCGGCGAACTGGTGGTTGGTCCCTATCAGGGCACGCTTGGCTGCCTGCGCATTCCCTTCGGCAAGGGCGTGTGCGGGGCCGCCGCCGAGCGCGGCGAGACGGTGATCGTTGAAGACGTGCACGCCTTTCCGGGCCACATCGCCTGCGATGCGCGCTCGAATTCCGAGATCGTCGTACCGGTTTACGACGCCGAGGGCCGCCTGGCGGCCGTGTTCGACGTGGACAGCGAACAACCGGCCGCCTTTGACGAGACCGATCGCGAAGGTCTCGAAGCCATCATGGCGGTCCTGCTGCGCGCCTAGGCGCCGCTAGAAGAGGCCGAACAGCTTTCGGCGCTTCTTCTTCGGTTCCGAACGCCCGGCCGGGTCCGGTTCGCCGGAGAGCCAGCTTTCAATCGGCTCGATCTCCGCAGGCTCGGCCCCGGCGATCCGCGTGACGGTCTCATCGGCGCGGAAAGCGGCGATCGGTTCGGCCGCGTCGACGTCCGCGGGCAGGTCGGAGCC
>CAZLOV010000165.1:0-5218 GCA_964561235.1 uncultured Caulobacterales bacterium | reverse complement strand
GACGCACCGTCGCCATTCAGCCTGCGCCGGACTTCGGCTGCGTCCTCCATCAGCGCGGCGGACGGATCGGCGGCGGCGCAAGCGGGCTGAGGCGCGCCGCTGTCCATGATCGCTGCGACGGCTTCGCGCGCGCGGCTGAGCCGGCTCTTGACCGTGCCGACCGCACATCCCGCCGCGTCTGCGATCTCCCGATGGTCCATGCCTGAGAGCGTGGCGAGCAGCAGCGCGTCGCGCTGTTCCTGCGGCAGCTCGTCGAGCGCCCCGCGGAGCGCTTCCAGCATCAGGCGCGGTTCGCTTCGCGGCGCCTCGGTGCGCGCGTCTTCGATCTGGGCGGGGTCGACGCTGGTTGCGCGCCCGGCCTTGCGGCGATCCGAATAGAACCCGTTCCTGAGAATCGTGAACGTCCAGGCGCGCATGCCGTCATCGTCGCGATAGCGCCGCCGCGCCGCCCAGGCCTTCAGGAAGGTCTCCTGAACCAGGTCGTCGGCGTCGACGACGTCACGGCACAGGGCGGTGGCGAACGCGCGCAACTCCGGTGCAAGCCGCGTCAGCGCGCGGGCGAAGCGGTGGTCCGAGCGGCTCATGCATCACCTGCCGCGAAAAATATCAAAAGAATAAAAGTAATATAAAGGTCCGTATTTTGCTTCGATTTCAGGAGAAAAACATTCAAAATTGCAGAAAAAATGACGCCTTAAGCGCCTGACGGAAATACCAAAAAGGGAAAATGGATGAAAAGGCGCCCGCCCGCAGCCGGGGAGGGTGGCTGCCGGGCGGGCGCGTGAGCGTCAGCGCTTACCGGGGCGGGGCGTCGTCTTCCCCGTCGTCGCTGTCGCTCGAGTCCTCGCCGGAGTCCTCGCCGGAGGCCTCGTCGGCGGCGTCCTCGACGTCCTCAGCGGCGTCTTCGGCCGCATCGCGGGCGTCCTCTGCGGCGTCCTCGACGCGCTCGGCGGTTTCGTCGAGACCCTCTCCGGCGCGCTCGAAGGCGTCGGATTCTTCGCCGGTCGTCTCTTCGATGGCGTCGTCGACGTTTTCGCCGGCCTCCTCTGCGTCATTGGCGTTGCAGGCCGCAAGCGCCAATAAGGCGGCGCTTGCCGAGATGGTGAGAAGGGGTTTCATGTCGTCTCCTTGTCGGTCGGCGTCAGGGTCGCGGCGCGCGTCCCTTCACGGCTCCGGCGAGGAGCGCGAGGACGAACAGCACGACAAAAACGAAAAACAGCAATTGCGCGATCCAGGCGGCGCTGGCGGCAATGCCGCCAAAGCCGAAGACCGCAGCGATCACCGCGATGATGAAGAAGGCGAGGGCGAGCCTTAGCATGGGGTCTCCTCGAGGCTTTGTGGAAGCCGCCGCTAGAGCCGCGAAATCCACGCGTGGACCTCGGCCTCCGCGTCCGCATCGGACAGCGAATAGCGTTCGCGAAGCTTGCCCTTGAGCTTGTCGACGTCGCCGTCGATCACGGCGAGGTCGTCGTCGGTCAGCTTGCCCCAGCGGCGCTTGGCTTCGCCGGAGAGCTGCAGCCATTTGGCCTTGAGATCGGGAGCGTCCATGCGCGCCTCCTGCGTCTGCGTCTGCGTCTACGGCGGAAAAACGCGCAGCCCCAAGCAAGGTTCCATCACGTCGCCGCCGGAACGCGCGGGCGCTTCGGACGTTGGCCGGGTCCATCGCTCATCCGTGGAAAGGAGAAACCTGATGAACCGCCTTGTGATCTTTATCTGCGCCGGACTGCTCTCGGCCGGCTGCGCGGGCTATGAGAACACCACGCGCGACGCCGCCGTCGGCGCGGGTCTCTGCGCCGCCGCCGGTGCGGTGATCGGCAATAATGTCGGTTCAGGCGATGCGGAAACGGGCGCGTTTATCGGCGGTGCGGTCGGCGCAGCGGCCGGCGCCGCTTCGGGCTGCCGCAAGGATGGCCGCTGTCCGTGGAGCCGCGCCAACGACGCCCACTCCCAGTTGCGCTATGACCGCGAACAGGACAGGCGCTGGTATCGCAACAGCGCGACCGGCTGCACCTACTGGCGCGATGGAGAGCCGCGAAGCTGCGAGGGCGCGCGGCGCTAAACAGCGCGGGCGAGCAGCTCCAGCCCTGCCGTCGCCAGCACCGCCATCACTGCGCCGAGGGCATGGGTGAGAACGCCGGCCCGGCATTTGATCGCCGCCCAGACGGCGAACGCGGCTGCGATCGCTGCAAACGCCCCGGGCGTCCACGCCGCCGCCGAGCCGCCGTCTGCAAAGGCGAAGCCGAGATCGGCGAGCAGAAAGGCCAGCGGCATGATCACGA
Organism: uncultured Caulobacterales bacterium; assembly: GCA_964561235.1. Lineage (GTDB taxonomy): Bacteria > Pseudomonadota > Alphaproteobacteria > Caulobacterales > Maricaulaceae > JBCBSP01. Next base: position 2,942 of record CAZLOV010000165.1, on the reverse strand, counting down.
AGGGATGGAGCAGCACGCTGGAGCGGTCCGCCGTCACCAGCGTGAAGACCCCCGCCTGCACGATGAGCGCAAGGGATCCGGCCCAGGGCGAGAGGCCCGCAGCGGCCTCGCCCGCCCAGCCGGCGGCCTGTGATGCGGCGAAATTCTGCACGGCCGCGGTCAGCCACGCCGCCGGCAGATACATGATCGCATACGCCACGAAAGAGCGTCGCGGTTTCAGTTCCCCCATCCCCTCCATGTCGCGTCAGCCCTGCGCAGGCGGGTTCGGCGGCGTCGAGGCGTCAAACGTCGTCCCGCCGGAGGATCCGCCGGCGGGCTGGTTGAGGCTGGAGCCGCCCATGACTCGGGAGATCAGCTCCACGGGCATCGGGAAGACGATGGTGGACGAACCCTGCACGCCGATCTGCTGAAGCGTGCCGAGATAGCGAAGCTGCATGCCGCCTTCCTGCTGGGCGAGAAGCTCGGCGGCTTCGGCCAGCTTGGCGGCGGCCTGCTGTTCGCCTTCCGCGGAGATGACCCGCGCGCGGCGTTCGCGCTCGGCCTCAGCTTGCCGGGCGATCGCGCGGATCATCGACTGGTCGAGGTCGACATGCTTGATCTCGACGTTGGAGACCTTGATGCCCCAGGCCTCGGTCTGGTCGTCAAGGATCTGCTGGATGTCCATGTTGAGCTTGTCGCGCTCTGTCAGCATCTCGTCGAGATCATGCTTGCCGAGCACCGAGCGCAGGGTGGTTTGGGCCAACTGGCTGGTGGCTTCGCGGAAGTTCGCGACATTGTTCACCGCCTTCGCGGGGTCGACGATGCGGTAATAGAGGACCGCATTGACCTTCACCGACACGTTGTCCTGAGAAATGACGTCCTGGCTGGGCACGTCCTCGGCGATGATGCGGATGTCGGTGCGCACCATCTGCTGCAGGATCGGGATGAGGATGATCAGGCCGGGACCGGAAGTGGAGGTGTATCGGCCGAGCGTGAAGATGACGGCGCGCTCGTACTCGCGCAGGATCTTGAAGGCGGCCGACAGGAAGTAGATCAGCAGGCCGACGAGGGTGACGATGACCCCGATATTCAGTCCCAGGTCCATGATTGAGCCTTTCTGATGCGGGCGGCGCGGAGGATCAGCTCCGCTTGTTCAGGTCTTTTTCCGTGGCCTTGCGCACGGTGAGCGTAAGGTCTTTGACGTCGACGACGACGACCATGTCGCCGGCGCGCAGCGGGTCGGCGGACTGCGCCCTCCAGTTCTCACCTTCAAGGTGGACGTATCCGGCGCCGCCCTCCCAGCTCTCCACGCGGGCGAGGCGTCCGACAAGCGCGCCGGCGCCGGTGGTGGGCCGGCGTCCCTGGGCGGCGAGGCCGTAACTCACGACAAGCACGGCCGTGCCGGCGACGGCGGCGGTTACGCCTGCAACGACGCGCCAGTCGAGCTGCAGGCCTTCCACGTCGGTGTCGATCAGGATGAGCGCGCCGAGCCCGAAGGAGATCGCGCCCGCCAGCGTCAGCAGGCCGAAGGAGGCGACGAAGGCCTCCGCGATGAACAGGGCGAGCCCCAGCAGGATGAGCGCGGCGCCGGCGATGTTCACGGGCAGGGTGTTGAGCGCATAGAAGCCCACGATGAGGCACAGAAGGCCTGCGATCGCGGTGATCGGCTCGAGCCCGTTGTAGAAACTGACCAGTAGGCCGATGAACCCGAGATTGAGCAGCAGGAAGGCGATGTTCGGGTCGGTGATCGTCGTCAGGATGGACTGCGCGAGCGTCATCTCGACGGTGACGATCTGTGCGCCGGCGGTCTGAAGCGTGACCGTGCGGCCGTCCTGGAGCGCGATCTCGCGGCCGTCGATCTGCGCGAGCAGATCCTCAAGGCTGACCGCCACGACGTCGATCACGCCGATCTCAAGCGCCTCGGAATAGGTGACGGTTTCCGCATCGCGCACGGCCGCTTCGGCCCATTCCGCGTTCCGGCCGCGCAGTTCCGCGAGCGAGCGGATGTAGGAGACCGCGTCGTTGACCACCTTGCGCCGGAGGGCTTCCGGGCTGGAGGCGGTCGCTTCCTCTGCGCCGGCTTCGGCTCCCGCCTCGTCTGCGCTGCCGGACGGCGCCGGCTCCCCGTCGCCTGAAGGTTCAGCCTGCGGCTCGCCGCCCGGATTGGGCGTCGGGACCGGGCTTGGCGCGGGGGAGGGCGGGCTTGGAGCGGACGGGCCGCCGCCGCCCAGATCGACAGGCGTCGCTGCGCCGGTGGAGGTGCCCGGCGCCATGGCGGCGACATGACTGGCGTAGAGCATGTAAAGGCCTGCGCTCGCCGCGCGCGCGCCCTGCGGTGAGACATAGACCACCACCGGGGCGGGCGCAGCCAGGATCGCCTGGTTGATGTCGCGCAACGCCGCGTCCAGACCGCCCGGCGTGTCGAGAGCGATCACAAGCGCCTGCGCGCCGGCGGAGCCGTCGATTGCGCCAGTGACGAAACTCGTCGTGGCCGGGCCGATCGGCCCTGATACCTCGATAACCCTGACAACGGCCGGGTTGGCGTCTCCGGCGTCTTGGGCGGACGCGCCCACGAGCAGCAGCCCCGCGCCGAAGGCCATCATCAAGACCCACAGGCTCCTGAAGAGCCGTGCAGGGGGCCTGTTCATCCCCGGTCGAAGCCTCGACATCGCGCCAGCGCCTCCCTCCAAGCGTGCGCGGCGGAAGGTAGCGCGTTAACGCCGCCTTCGCCACTCGAACCGAACGCCGCCTAACGGCCGCGCCAGCGCCGCCGATGCCATAAACCTTTTAAATACAGTAAGATAAATCCCATGCCGCGTTTTCCGGACGCAGCCGGCGCGCTAGGCTCGAGCCTCACCGGGGAGGATCAGGCCATGCGGCGCCGCTTTCAGCTTGCTTTCGCCTTCGCCGCAGCCGCGCTGTGCGGCGCGCCTGCGGCGGCCGGGCCGTGGACGCCGGATCCG
>CAZLOV010000164.1:4401-5241 GCA_964561235.1 uncultured Caulobacterales bacterium | reverse complement strand
TCGAGACGTCGCAGAAGAAGGTGGAGGCGCGGAACTTCGACATCCGCAAGAACATTCTCAAATACGACGACGTGATGAACGATCAGCGCAAGGCGATCTTCGAGCAGCGCATCGAGTTCATGGAGGCGCCCGACGTCTCCGAGGTGGTGCGCGACATGCGCCATCAGACCGTCGAGGACGTCGTCGCACGCCACATCCCGCCGAAAGCCTACGCCGACCAGTGGGATATCGAAGGCCTCGACGAGGAGGTGCGGCGCCTGTTCGCCCTCGATGTCCCCGTCAAGGCGTGGGCCGCCGAGGAAGGCATCGCGGATGAAGAGATCAAGGAACGCCTGATCAGCGCCGCCGACGAGGCCTACGCGGAGAAGGCCGCCAATGTCGGACCGGAGCTGATGCGGCGGCTGGAGAAGCAGATCCTGCTGCAGACGATCGATCTGCGCTGGCGGGAACATCTCCAGCAGCTCGACGCCCTGCGCTCGGTGATCGGACTGCGCGGCTACGCCCAGCGCGATCCGCTCAACGAATTCAAGACCGAGGCCTTCTCGCTGTTTGAAAGCCTGCTTGACGAGCTGCGCTCGGAGACCACGCGCGTCCTCGCCAATCTGCGGATCGAACCGGCCGCAGCCCCGCCGGAGATCAAACCCGCGCCGCTGCCTGCCATGGAGGCGCACCATGTCGATCCCGCCACCGGGCGCGACGAGATGGCGGACGCCGACGACGCGCTGCGCCGGCGGCCCGCTGCAGCGCCCGGCGGCGCCGGCACGGTGACCTCCCGCGCAGCCGCCTCGAACCTCGATCCGAACGATCCCTCGACCTGGGGCCGGATCAGCCGCAACGCGC
>CAZLOV010000164.1:0-4391 GCA_964561235.1 uncultured Caulobacterales bacterium | reverse complement strand
CCCTGCCCCTGCGGATCGGGCAAGAAATACAAGCACTGCCACGGCGCGCTGAGCGGCGCGGCCTAGGCGCGCCCGCAGCGCGCCTCTGCGCCGGGCGAAAGAGCCGCGACGGTCAGGCGCCGGGCAAGGACCGGCCGATAGCCAGGAAGCGGTCCCGGCGGCGTTTCTTGAGTTCCGCGGCGTCGAGCCCCTCCAGACCGGCGAGCCTGGCTTCCACGGCGTCGCCGACGGCGCGCACCGCCGCCTCGCGGTCGCGATGGGCGCCGCCGAGCGGCTCCTCGATGATCTCGTCGATCACCTTGAGTTCGAGCAGGTCCTGGGCGGTGATCTTCATGGCGGCCGCCGCATCCTTCGCCTTGGTGCTGTCGCGCCAGAGAATGGAGGCGCAGCCTTCCGGACTGATCACCGAATAGATCGAATGCTCGAGCATCAAAACCGCGTTGCACGAGGCGATGGCGACCGCGCCGCCGGAGCCGCCCTCGCCGGTGATCACGGCGATGTTCGGCGTGGGCAGGGTCAGGCAGCGCTCCGTTGAACGCGCGATCGCCTCGGACTGTCCGCGTTCCTCCGCGCCTATGCCGGGATAGGCGCCGGCGGTGTCCACGAAGGTGAGGACCGGCAGGCCGAAGCGCTCGGCAAGGTCCATCAGGCGCACCGCCTTGCGGTAGCCCTCCGGCCGCGCCATGCCGAAATTGTGCTCGATCCGGGTCTGGGTGTCGGCGCCCTTCTCGTGACCCATCACCACGACGGAGCGGCCGCGGAAACGCCCGAGCCCGCCGATGATGGCGCGATCCTCGGCGAACCGGCGATCGCCGGAGAGCTCCTCGAAATCCTCGATCAGCGCTTCAAGATAATCCTTGAGATGCGGGCGCTCGGGATGCCGAGCGACCAGCGTCTTGCGCCAGGGATCAAGCTTTGAATACAGCGTTTTAAGCTGGTCGGAGGCCTTCTGGCGGAGACGGGCCACCTCGTCGGCGACGTCCGGCGCGTCATCGCCGTTTTTCTCGGAAACCGAGCGAAGCTCCTCAATCTTGGCTTCAAGCTCGGCCACGGGCCGCTCGAAATCGAGATAGGTGCGGTGGGGATCGGTCAAGGAACAGCCCTGGCGCAGCGTCGCGAGGCGAAGGAAAGCCCCGTCTTTTCAAGAGGCGCGCAAACTAGCCGCGCGCAATCCCGGCGGCAACGCTGCAAGGATGCGCATATCCGCGTTAACGGCGGCCTTTCATGTCTGCAGAGACCGCGCGCCTGAGCGCCGACAGCGCATCCTTGGGCGACGGCTGCTGGGCCTCGCGCGCCTGGGCGCGCTTGCGTCCGGCTGGTCCCCTGTCCTCCTCGAAGAGAGCGGCGAGCTGGTCGGTCATGGCGCCGGCGAGCTGCTCCACATCGACGATCGTCACCGCGCGCTTGTAGTAGCGCGTCACGTCATGGCCGATGCCGATGGCGAGAAGCTCGATCTCGGAGCGGTTCTCGATCTGGGCGATCACCTCGCGGAGGTGCTTTTCCAGATAGGCCGGCGAGTTGGCCGACTGGGTGCCGTCATCAACCGGCGCGCCGTCGGAAATCACCATGAGGATACGGCGCTGTTCCGGGCGTCCCGAAAGCCGCTTCCAGGCCCAGAGCAGCGCCTCGCCGTCAATGTTCTCCTTGAGAAGGCCGTCGCGCAGCATCAGGCCGAGATTGTCGCGCGTGCGCCGCCAGGGCGCGTCGGCGGCCTTGTAGACGATATGGCGCAGATCGTTCAGACGGCCCGGCTGAGGCGTCTTGCCCGCTGCGATCCAGTCCTCCTTCGAGCGACCGCCTTTCCATGCGCGGGTGGTGAAGCCGAGGATCTCGGTCTTCACGCCGCACCGCTCCAGCGTGCGCGCGAGCATGTCCGCGCACGCCGCCGCCACGAGGATCGGCCGTCCGCGCATGGAGCCGGAATTGTCGATCAGGAGCGTCACGACCGTGTCGCGGAATTCCTGGTCGGTCTCCTGCTTGAAGGAGAGCGGCATGGTCGGGTCCATGATGACCCGCGGCAGGCGCGCCGGATCGAGCACGCCTTCTTCCTGGTCGAACGTCCAGGAGCGCTGCTGCTGGGCGAGCAGGCGGCGCTGGAGGCGATTGGCCAGCCGGCCGACGGCGGTCTCAAGTCCCTTGAGATGGGTGTCCAGCGTGCGGCGCAGACGCGACAGCTCGTCGCCGTCGCAGAGATCGCCCGCCTCGATCACTTCGTCATGGGCGGTGGTGAAGACCTTGTAGACATTGGCGTCTTCCTCGTTCGAGCGCACCCAGTTGGGCCGCGCCGCCTGCATGCTCTCGCCGGGCTCTTCATCCGTGTCGATGCGGGTGTCGCTCTCCTCGGCGTAATGGATGTCCTCCATGTCCGCAGACGACCCCTGCGCGTCGGGCGGTTGCTCGTCCTCGCCCTCGTCGGGGTCCGGCGCGCTGTCGTCGTCGCCGGAATTGTCCGCCTCCTGCTCGACGCCGCTGTCGTCCTCGTTCTCGGAGGGTTCGTTCTCCTCAGGCTCCGCGCCGAGCTCGTCGCCGAGGTCGAGCTCCTTGATGACGTCGCGCAACGCCCGGGCGAAGGCGGCCTGATCGTGGGCGGCCTCCGCCAGCGCATCGAGCGAGGCGCCGGCGGCCTCTTCGAGATCCTCCCGCCAGACCTTCATCAGGCCCTTGGCGGCCTCCGGCGCGGGACGGCCGGAAATCCGCTCTCGGACCAGCATGGAGACCGCGTCGGCGAGCGGCGCGGTCTGCCGGTCCTCGGCGTGATGCCAGCCTTCGCGCGTGCATTTCTCAACGAGCGCAGCTTCGAGATTGTCGCCAACCCCCCGCATGGCCCGCGCGCCGAGGCCCTCGCATCGCGCCTGCTCGGCCGCATCAAAGATCGCGCGTGCGCGCTGTCCCGGCGGCAGGCTGTCGGCGTGCGCCCCGCTGTCGTGCAAGGCCAGCCTGAGCGCCACGGCGTCGGCCTTTCCGCGCGTGCTCGCACACGCCGCCTCGTCGAGTTCGGGGCCCGGGTCCGGCAGAAGGCAGCGCCCGCGCGCATAGCCGGACACCTCCCCGCCGAAGCGGACTTCGAGCTCGCGGTCTTTCGAGAGAGCCCGGGTCGCGGCGGTGACGGCGCGCTTGAAACTGTCAGAAGCGGTCTTGTCGGTCATGAGGCGGAAGATGGCGTGCGGCCGCGCGCAGGGAAACCCTCCGCCTGCAAACGCTGTCCGGGAAAAACCCGCCGCGGGCGTGGAACCAGCCCGGCGGCCCTGCGTTGTCCCATGGCGAAATGAAACGCCGACAGCAGGAGAATGAATACATGTTAGGATGGAGCTTACTCTTCCTGATCGTTGCGATCATCGCAGCGGTCTTCGGGTTTTCCGGCATCGCCGCAGGCGCAGCCGACATCGCCCAGATCCTGTTCTTCGTATTCGTGGTTCTGTTTGCGATCTCGCTTGTCGCAAACGCGCTTCGCGGCCGGGCGCCCCGGCCCTGACCTGACTTTTCCTCCAGCAATGCAAAAGGAGACGCCAGCATGGCGACCAACCGAAACAACACAGACGACGTTCGCGCCGACATGGACGCGCTGCGCGAGGATGTCGATCAGCTGATGGGCGACATCCGCGCGCTCGCCGGCGAACAGGCCGCCGAAGCGCCCCGGAAGGCGAAAAAGGCGGCGAAGAAGGCCGCGCGGAAAGCGCAGGATGCGGAGACCTCTGTGGAAACCCTGATTGCGGAAAACCCGATGACGGCGTGCGCGGCCGCGCTGGGGGCTGGTTTTCTCGGCGCGCAGCTGCTGCGCCGCTGAGGCCGGTGATGCGCACCTATTGTCTCGTGATGGCGGCGGCGGGCGCGACGCTCGCCGCCGGCTTCGCCGCCCATGCGCTCTGGATCGGCGTTGCGCAGCCGTTCGGGCCGGCGCTCGCCAGCGCGGCCGTCGCTGGGTTCCTTGTGCTCGTCAGCGCAGCGCTCGGGCTCGGTCTTCATCTGGATGGGCGCGAGGTATCCGAGGCGCCGCGCTCCAGCAGCCTGCCCGCCATGGTGGAGACCGCCATGCGCCGGCGCCCCGCCCCGACGGCGGCGGCGCTGGTGGCCCTGGGCGCCGTTATCGCGAAGAACCCGAGGGCCGTCGCCGCATTCATGGCGGAGGGAGCCGGGCGATAGGCCCTCAGGCCGCGCGGCCGGGACGGGCCTTCGCCGCGCTCTCTTCGAGATCCTCGCCGAACACGCGCTGGAAGAACTCCGCCACGATCGGGCGCTCCAGCTCGTCGCACTTGTTGAGGAAGGTCAGCCGGAAGGCCTGCCCGACATCGCCGAAAATCTGCGCGTTCTCGGCCCAGGTCAGCACGGTGCGCGGGCTCATGACCGTGGACAGGTCGCCGTTGACGAACGCCTCCCGCGTCAGGTCGGCGACC
>CAZLOV010000163.1:0-5243 GCA_964561235.1 uncultured Caulobacterales bacterium | reverse complement strand
GGCCTTCGACCTGCTGCAGGCGATGAACACCGGCCATGACGGGTCGATGGGCACGCTGCACGCCAACAGCCCGCGTGAAGCGCTCTCGCGTATTGAGTCGATGATCACGATGGGCGGCTTCAGCCTGCCGGCGAAGACGATCCGCGAAATGATCTCCGGCTCGGTCGACGTGATCGTGCAGGCGGCGCGCCTGCGCGACGGTTCACGCAAGATCACCCACATCACCGAGGTTCTCGGGATGGAGGGCGAAGTGATCATCACTCAGGATCTCTTCGTCTTTGACATCCAGGGCGAGGATAGCGCCGGCAATATCGTCGGCCGGCACATGTCCACCGGCATCGCCCGGCCCGCGTTCTGGGACCGCGCCCGCTATTACGGCCTCGAGCGCGACCTCGCCGAAGCCCTTGACGCTGCGGAGGCCTGATCGATGGCGCTCGGAACGGATCTGATCTTCATCATTGCGGCGATCTCGGCGTTTGTTGCGATCGCCGGCGTCGGGTTCGCGTTCACCGGCGGAGATGACCAGCGCAAGAAGCGCATCGACGCCGCTGTGGGCGGCGCGGCCTCGGGGTCGGGCCGCAAGAAGGGGGCTGGCGCAGACGCCGGCGCCCAGCGCCGCAAACAGATCCAGGACACGCTGAAGGAGCTCGAGGAGCGCCAGAAAGCGACCCGCAAGCAGCGCGTGACGATCTCCGCCCGCCTCGAGCAGGCCGGCCTCACCTGGCGGCCCGCCCAGTTCTGGATCCTGTCCGGCGCGCTCGGCGCTGTTGCGGCGCTCATAACCCTAGCCTTGCAGCAGAACCTGCTGATCGTGCTCGCATCCGCTTTCGTGGCGGGCTTGGGGTTTCCGCGCTGGGGCCTGTCCATCCTCTGCAGCCGGCGTCAGAAAAAATTCTCGGAAAACTTCGCCGACGCCATCGACGTGATCGTCCGAGGCGTGAAGTCGGGCTTGCCTCTCAACGAGTGCCTCAAGGTCATCGCGCGTGAAAGCCCGGAACCGATCGCCAGCGAGTTCAGCGAACTGACCGAAGGCATCTCGCTGGGCGTCGACGTGACGGAGGGGATGCGCCGCATGGTCGACCGGATGCCGCTCTCGGAGCTCAACTTCTTTGCGATCGTGCTGACGATCCAGTCCCGTTCGGGCGGCAATCTCTCGGAGGCGCTCGGCAATCTTTCCGCCGTGCTGCGCGCGCGGAAAATGATGCGAGAGAAGGTCAGCGCCCTCTCGGCGGAAGCCAAGGCGTCCGCCTTCATTATCGGATCGCTTCCGCCGGGCGTATGCGGTCTCGTCTACGTGATGAGCCCCGATTACATTGGCCTGCTTTTCACGACGCCCAACGGGCAATTCATGCTTCTTGGTTCCGCGATCTGGATGAGCATGGGAATATTGATCATGCGAAACATGATCAACTTCAAAATGTGATGCGGCGAGGAGCGCGGCGTGTCCGATTTTATTGAGTTCATCACCGAGCCGAGCAATCTCTTCGCCGTGATTGCAGCGATACTCGTGTTCGCCACGGTGATGACGCTGTCGGTGCCTGCGCTCGGCGGCAACGATCTCGACAAGCGGATCAAGTCTGTCGCCAATCGCCGCGAGGAGCTGCGGCGGAAGTCGCGCGAGGCCTTGAAGGAAGGCAGCCTGCGCGACACCAAGAAGTCGCCGTTCCGCACGATCGTGCAAAGCCTCAACCTTCAGGAGCTGCTTGAGGACCCCAACCTCAAGCAGAAGCTGGCGCAGGCGGGCCTTCGCGGTCAGAGCCCGGTGTTCGCCTTCTATTTCGCCCGCTTCACCCTGCCGTTCATTTTCGGCGGAGCGGCGGCGCTCTACCTCTTCTTCGTCAACGATCACGGTCTGCCGTTGACCCAGCGGTTCATGGGCTTGGCCGGCGGCGCGCTGCTCGGGTATTACGCGCCCGGCGTGTACCTGACCAACGCCGCGCATAAGCGGCGCGACTCCATCATGCAGGCCTTCCCGGACGCGCTCGATCTGCTGCTCATCTGCGTTGAGTCCGGCATGTCGATCGAGGCGGCCTTTCAGAAGGTCTCCGCGGAGATCGGCACCGGATCGATCGAGCTCGCCGAGGAATTGTCGATGACGACGGCGGAGCTGTCCTATCTCCCGGAGCGCCGCCAGGCCTATGAGAACCTCGCTTACCGCACCGCCCATCCCGGCGTGAAGGCGGTGGCGACCTCGCTCATCCAGGCGGAGCGATACGGCACCCCGCTCGGTCAGGCGTTGCGGGTGATGGCCAAGGAGAACCGCGACATGCGCATGAGCGCGGCGGAAAAGAAGGCCAGCGCCCTCCCCGCGAAGCTGACCGTTCCGATGATCATCTTCTTCCTGCCTGTGCTGTTCGTGGTCATCCTCGGCCCTGCTGGAATTCAGTACGACCAGGGTGTCTGAGCCAAGTCTCCGAAATTAAAAAATATTATGTGGAATGGCGTCTTTTTTGCGCGGCGCCGGGCCGGATTGACTGTGACGGCGCGGCGGGGCCGCGCTAGAAGGAGGCCGTGGTGCGCGCCATCGACGCGCCGTTCAACGCGCTTTGGAAGGACATTCTGGCCATGTTCGGCGCCGGCAAGTCCGCTCAGGATCGCCGCGAGGAGACCATGCTCGCGGACAGGGCTGCAGAGTATGCGCTTGATGCGCTGCTCGGCGGGGCGGCGGCGCGCGCCCGCGCGGAGCTCGACAACGCCCCGAAGCGCGTTCCCTTTGGCGTGATGGGTTGGAAGCTTGAGCTCGCCCGCGCCCTTGTCGATTTCGCCGAAGGCCGGGTGCGCGCCGGCAATGTCCGGCTTGTCGATTTCGTGCGGCGGCTGGACGAGACCAGCTTCAGCCGGGACGACCGCGGATATCTTTCGCTGTTTGCGCTTTACCGCTCCATCGAGGCGTCGCGAAAGGGTCGTGCGCCGGCGGCGCTTCGGGAGGCAGTGGAGGATTTCCGTTTCGACCACACGCTGGTCTCGCGTGATCTGCGAAGCCGTTTTCCGCTCCGCCGCGACACCGCGCCGGCAAAGGCCGACGCACCGCCTTATTCCGCACCGTCCGGCGGTGCAGACCCCTACTAACCGGGCTTGACGAAGAGAAAGGCGAGATAGAGCGGCGTCAGCGCGTCCAGCGCGAGCTCCGCCTCGCTCCAGCTGTCTTCGTACATCGCCGTCAGCACGAACCCGGCATCGAGCGCGCCGCCGAGCAGATCGCTCAGCGTATGGCTGAACTCGTAGGCCTCGCCCGCGGCGTCGGCGGCTTCCCGATAGGCGGGTCCGTCGCCGAAAAACGGCAGAGCGCGCCGGGCGACGAGCGCTTCTGCGCCGGGCTTGTCATGATCAAAGAGAAAATAGAGCGGATTGAGGATTCCGGTCATGAGCCGTCCGCCCGGCTTCAACACCCGGGCGGCTTCCCGCCAGACCGGGCGCACGTCGGGGACGAAACAGACCGAACAGGGGTTCACGACGAGATCAAAGCCGGCGTCCGGGAAACGCGAAAGGTCCGCCATGTCGCCTTGCTCGAGCCGGATGGAGAGGCCTTCACGCTCGGCGACTTCCCGGTCGCGCGCGAGCTGGCCGGCCGAGAGATCGAGCACGGTCACCTCTGCGCCCGCTGCGGCGAGCACCGGGGCCTGTTGTCCGCCGGACGCGGCCAGACCCAGAACGCGTTGTCCCGCCATCGTCTTTGGAAACCAGCTTCGCGGAACCGGCTTGTCAGGGGTCAGGATGATCGACCAGTCGTCCGTGCGTGCGCGCGCGACCGCTTCGGCGTCGACCGGCCGGCTCCAGATGTCCGCCGCTTCAGCCTGGGCGTCCCAGGCGGCCGCGCTGCGCGCAAGGATCGGATCGGTTTCGGAAGGGCCGGTCATGGCGGCGGGCGGCGCTATTCGCCCTCATCCTGCCCGGCGACCATCTCGGCGAGGCTCTCCCAGCGCCGGGGATTGCTCATGAGGGCGCGCACATAGGCCATGTTGGCCTCCGCCATCTCCGGGGACGCATCGATGAGCGCGACGGATTCCGCTTCCTCGAAGCGGCCCTGCAGCGCAAGCACGAGCGCGAGGTTCTGGCGGATCTGCGGACTTGAGTCCGGTTTCTCGAAGGCGTCGCGCAACAGCGCCTCGCCGCGTGCAGGCTCGCCGCCGAGCACCCAGGACAGCGCCAGATTGCTCAGCACCGCGGGCTCGTCCGGAGCGATGGACAAGGCGTCCTCGAAATAGCGCCGGGCGGTTTCCGTGCGCCCCGTCTGCTCATACGCCACGCCAAGCGCGTTCTTCAGCCGCCAGTCCTGCGGCGTTGCGTTGGAGGCGCGCAGAAGCGGCTCGAGGGCCTGCTGGCCTTGCCCGGCGGCCACCAGCGCCAGCCCGAAGGCTTCCTGAAGCTCGGCAGCTTCCGGATAGAGCGCCAGCGCCTGCCGGGCCACGACCGCGGCGCGCTCGGGCCCGCCAAGCCGGCGAAGAAGCGAGGACAATTCGTACGCCGCCTCGCGATCGGCGGGGTTGAGTTCGTAGGCTTCCGCCCAGAACGCAGCCTGGGTGAGGGGGTCCTGATTGCGGATCGCGTCTCGTTCGGCCGCCGTCGCCGGAACGATGTCGCGGCCGCGCAGATCTTCCGTGAGCGCCTGCTCCTCCTCGGTCAGCGCGACCTCGGCGCCTCCGGATGCGCACGAGGCGAGCGCCAGCGCCGCGGCGCCGCAGCCGATTGCATGCCGCAAGGCCCTCATGGTCTATCTCCGGTGCGCAGGTTCACTTCCCTCATCCTTGCCGCGCGCGGGGTCAAGAAGCCGTTAACGTTTGACCCTGCTGCGCCATCGTCCGCAGCCGCTGGAGACGACCGCCTCATGCCCTTCGCTTTCGCAGACGCCGCCGACCGGCCGGTCCGCCTTGTACCCGAAACGGAACTTGGAGCGATTCTCGGCGGCCTTGATGACGCCGGCCGGCGCATCACGGAGCTCTCGGGCTTCAAGGGACGCCCCGGCGAACGTGTAAGCCTGCCGGACGGGCGGGTGCTCTACGGCGTGGGCGCCGGCAGGACGCCGTTCACGGCAGGCGACCTTCTGACGGCTCTTCCGGAAGGTGATTTCCGCCTCGAGGCGCTTCCCGCCGGCTGGAATGCGACGCTGAGCGCGATCGCGATCGCGCTGGGGAGCTATCAGTTCACGCGTTACAAGGCGGCGAGGCGCGCGCCTGCGCGCCTCGCCCCGCCGGAAGGATGCGATGCGGCGGAAGCGCTGCGCGTGATCAACGGCGTCTTCCTGA
>CAZLOV010000162.1:0-5285 GCA_964561235.1 uncultured Caulobacterales bacterium | reverse complement strand
GCCGCATCCAGGCTCATCAGCGCGGCCATGAAGGCGACGGGATGGTTCGCCTTCAGCCAGGCCGTGCGATAGGCGATGACGGCGTAGGCGGCGGCGTGGGACTTGTTGAAGCCGTAACCGGCGAATTCCGCCACCAGGTCGAAGATGTAGTTGGCCCGTTCCCGGCTGACGCCCTTCTGTGCGGCGCCGTCGAGAAAACGCGCGCGCTGCTTGTCCATCTCCTCCTTCTTCTTCTTGCCCATGGCGCGGCGCAGCAGATCCGCCTCGCCCAGCGAATAGCCCGACAGGATCTGGGCGATCTGCATCACCTGTTCCTGGTAGATGATGACGCCGTAGGTCTCCTTGAGCACCGACTCGAGCTCGGGATGGAGGTAATCCGGTTCGGCGCGGCCGAACTTCCGGTCGACATAGACGTCGATATTCTTCATCGGGCCCGGCCGGTAGAGCGATATGAGCGCGATGACGTCCTCGACATTGTCGGGCTTGAGCTTCTTGAGCGTGTCGCGCATGCCCGAGCTTTCAAGCTGGAACACGCCGATCGAGCCGCCCGAGGACAGCAGGTCGAAGCTCTTGCGGTCGTCGAACCCAAGCGTCTCGATGTCGATGCGCTCGCCCGTGGAGGCCACGATGTAATCGAGCGCGAGCGCGATCACGGTCAGCGTCTTCAGCCCGAGAAAGTCGAACTTCACAAGGCCCGCAGGCTCGACCCATTTCATGTTGAACTGGGTGGCGGGCAGATCCGAACGCGGGTCCTGGTAGAGCGGCACCAGCTGCGTCAGCGGCCGGTCGCCGATGACCACGCCGGCGGCGTGGGTTGAAGCGTTCCGGTAAAGGCCCTCAAGCTGGAGGGCGATCTCGATCAGCCGGTCGACCGCCTCGTCCTGACGCAGCTCGGCGAATTTCGGCTCGGTCTCGACCGCCTCGCCAAGCGTGGTCGGCTGGGCGGGATTGTTCGGGATCAGCTTGGCGATCGCGTCGACCCTGTTGAATCCGAGCTGAAGCACGCGGCCCACGTCGCGCACGACCGCACGCGCCTGAAGCGTTCCGAAGGTGATGATCTGGGCGACCCGGTCCTCGCCATAGCGGTCCTTGACGTACCGGATCACCTCCCCGCGGCGCTCCTGGCAGAAGTCCACGTCGAAGTCGGGCATGGAGACCCGTTCGGGGTTCAGGAAGCGCTCGAACAGCAGGCCGAAGCGCAATGGATCGAGATCGGTGATCGTCAGCGCCCAGGCCACCAGCGAGCCCGCGCCCGAACCCCGCCCGGGTCCGACTGGAATGCCTTGCGCCTTGGCCCATTTGATGAAGTCGGAAACGACCAGGAAATAACCCGGAAAGCCCATCCGCTCGATGATCCCGAGCTCGAACTCCAGCCTTGCGTCATAGGCCTCGCGCGGCGCGGCCGCCTCGAGCTTGGCGAGCCTCGCCTCGAGACCCGCGCGCGCCTGGGCGCGCAGCTCCTCGGCTTCGCTGCGTCCGCCTTCGGTGGGAAAACCCGGCAGGATCGGCGCGTGGGTGCGTGCGCGGAAAGCACACCGCCGGGCGATCTCCACCGTGTTTTCAAGCGCCTCGGGCAGATCGGCGAAGCGTTCGGCCATTTCCTGCGGGGTCTTGAGATAGTGTTCCGCGGTGACCTGACGGCGATCGCTGCGGTTCACGTACGAGCCTTCCGCGATGCACAGGAGCGCATCATGGGCTGCGTGCATTTCAGGTTTCAGGAAATAGGGCTCGTTGGTCGCCACAAGCGGCAGGCCGCGGGCGTAGGCCTGCTCGACCAGCCAGTCTTCCGCCGCAAGCTCCTCGCGCCGTCCATGGCGCTGGAGCTCGACATAGAGCCGGTCGCCGAAAACGGCGTGCAATTGTTCCAGCCACTCCGCGGCAAGGCCGGGCCGGCCATCAACGACGCTGCGGTTCAGAAGACCGTCCGGCCCGCCTGTCAGCGCGATCAGTCCGTCCTGCGCCGCAAGGACCTGCGCGAACGGCACATGGGCGCGTTCGGCAGGATCAACATCCAGATACGCCGCCGAAGACAGCGCCATGAGATGGCGCCAGCCAGTCTCGTTCTGCGCAAGCAGCACGAGCGTTCCGTCCGGCTGCCGGCGCTCGCCCGGCCGGGGTTCCAGCGCGCGCACGTGAAGCGTCACGCCGATGACCGGCTGGACGCCCGCCTCCGCGAGCTCTTCGGAGAACTCTAGCGCGCCGCACAGATTGTTGGTGTCCGCAAGCGCCGCCGCAGGCATGGCGTGCGTGCGGCAGGCGGCGGCGATCTCCTTGATGCGGGTTGCGCCCTCCAGCAAGGAATAGGGCGAGCGGCAACGCAGATGGACGAAGGCGGATGCGGACATGGGAAGCGCCTCGGCGGTCGTATCGGGCAGACAGGCGGCGGCGCGACTCAGCGCCTGACCGCCTGGGCCGGACAGGCTAACGCCCGCAACGCCGAAGGGTCAGGCCGCGAACGCGGTTCCCCACATGAGAATGACGGAAAAGAAGCCGAACAGGACGGCGGCGGAAGTGGCTTCAGCGATGACGCGGCGCATGGCGGGCTCCCTTGTGCAACCGGCCGGAGCCGGTGTTGCGGTTTTGTTCCGCCACATTTATTCTGGTTTTGTTCCGCCAGGTCAAGACGAATTTGTTCTTTTTCTGTTCTAGTCGGGATTCCCGTTGCTTAGGCGGGTTCGAACGGAACGAGGCGGCCGTCCGAAAGCGTCACGACGCGATCCATTCGCGCGGCCAGGGCGTGGTTGTGCGTGGCGATCAGCGCCGCTGCGCCCGCCTCGCGGCACGCCCCGCTCAACAGGTCGAAGACGGTGTCCGACGTCGCCGGGTCGAGATCGCCGGTGGGTTCGTCGGCGAGCACGATCGGCGGGGCGTGCACGAGCGCGCGCGCGATGGCGACGCGTTGCTGTTCGCCCCCGGAGAGCTGGGATGGACGATGGGCAAGGCGCCCCCCAAGTCCGACACGCGCCAGCATCGCCTCCGCCGCGGCCTGCGCGCGTGCGCGCGGCGTTCCCGAGATTTCAAGCGGGAGCGCGACATTCTCGACCGCATCCAGCTCGGCGATCAGGTGGTGGAACTGGTATACGAAACCGATCGCCGAGCGGCGCAGCCGGGTGCGCTCGATGTCCGACAGCGACGCGCCGTCGCGGCCGAGAATGCTCACGCTCCCGCCGTCGGGCGCCTCAAGCAGGGCTGCGGCGTGCAGCAGCGAGGACTTGCCGGAGCCCGACGGCCCGACAAGGCCGACGATTTCGCCCGGCCGCACCTCGAGATCGGCGCCGCGAAGGACGTGCAGCGCACCCTCCCCGCTGGCGTAGGTGCGCGTCAGCCCCTTGACGCGAAGCGCCGGCTCACTCATTGCGCAGGGCCTCCACGGGATCCATGCGGCCGGCGCGCAAGGCGGGCGGCAGGGTGGCGAGCACCGCGGTGACGAACCCCCAGACGGTGACCCAGGCCACCTCGCCCCAGTCCAGCCGCGCGGGGAGCCTGTAGAGATAGTAGATTTCAGGATCGAACACGTTGACGCCGGTGAAGAAGTTGATGGCGTCCTGGACCGGGCCGATGAAGGCGACCAGAAGAAGGCCCAGCGCCAGACCGATCAGCGTGCCCGTCACGCCCAGCGTCGCCCCGGCGATGAGGAAGATGCGCGTCGCCGCCGCCCGGCTCGCCCCAATCGTGCGCAGGATGGCGATGTCGCGCCCCTTGTTCTTCACCAGCATGACGATGCCGGAGATGATGTTCATCGCCGTGATCAGAACAAGGATGGAGAGGATCAGGCGCATGGCCGTGCGTTCAACCTGCAGCGCCGTCCAGAACTGCCGGTTCTGGTCGCGCCAGTCGAACACGGCCGCCTGGGGGGCGAGCGCGCGCACCGCGTCGGCGGCCGCGCCGGGCTCGGACGGATCCGTCAGCCGCACGTCGATATAGTCGCCGCCGCCCGGGCGATTGAAGAACAGCGAAGCCTGCTCGAACGGCATGAACACGGTGATCTGGTCGATATCCAGCACCCCGGCGGAAAAGACCGCAGCGACCGTATAGGCCTTGTTGCGCGGCTGGACGCCGAAGGGCGTCGCGGCGCCTTCAAAGCCGAGAATGCGCACCTCCTCGCCCGCCGATACGCCGAGCGAGCGGGCGAGCGCGGATCCCAGAACGATGAGGTCGCCGCCGTTGCGGCCCTCTCCGAACGCCTCGACGGAGCCTGCCACCAGACCGCCGCCCGCTTCGCCGGCGTCTCCCGATCCGGCGATCAGATCGAAGCTGGAAAGATCCTGCGGGCGGACGCCGAGCACCTGAACGCCGGTGGCCTGGCGCGGTCCCTGGGCGAGGGCTGTGCCCACCACGATGGGGCCGGCCTGTCGCACCCCGTCGATTTCCGCGCGCAGGCGCGCCGCGAGCGCGTCGGCGTCCTCCGCCGTCTCCGCGGCCCCATAGACGTAAATGTGGGCCTGAACGCCCAGCAGGCGCGAGAGCAACTCATGCCGGAAGCCGTTCATGACGCTCATGACCGTGATCAGCGCGGTCACCGCCAGGGCGATGCCCGCCACGGCGATGATCGAAATGAGGGTGACGCCCCCTTCCCGCCGCTTGGCGCGCAGATAGCGGAACGCGAGCATGAACTCCCAGGAGGAGAACGCGCCGGAACCGCCGGCCTGCGCCTTTCCGCCAGCCGGGTCAGCCATGCGAGAACGCGCCTTCGGCCACATCCTCAAAGCCCTGGACTTCGATTATCAGATCGAGGCCGCCGGGGATTTCGATTTCACGCAGAGCGGACGTCAGAACGCCGCCAGCATCATCGTCGTCGTTCTGGACTGCTGGTGCGCTGGTATCCGGCGCAACGTAGATGCTCATGACGGTATCCAGACCGGCGTCGTCGCTGCTGACGACAAAGTCATAAACACCGTCTGCCGGGACTGTCCAGGTGTACTGAACGCGGGTGCGCTCAGCCAATTCGCCTTCAACGGCCTCACCAATGCTGATTTCGCCGCCATCGTTGATCTCAAGCGACGTTGCGCCTTCAAGCACCTCAATCGCCTTGTCGATCAGGATATCGCCTTCGTAGAACAGGGTCTCTTCGGTGACCGGGATAACCACATCGGGAACCACACCGATCCCTTCAAGGCGGATGTCGCCGTCAGCAGTCAGCGCGCGGCCAGTGGTGAACTGGAAGTAAACGCCATCCGGCATGTTCACCGGGGTGATGTTGCCACCCAGGCCAGCAGTCGGGTAGAAGCTCACAATCGTGACTTGATCCAGCAGGGACAGGCCGTAGGAGAAGAATTCACACTCAC
>CAZLOV010000161.1:0-5361 GCA_964561235.1 uncultured Caulobacterales bacterium | reverse complement strand
CCGAGAGCATCATGCGCACTTCAACCGGTTTGAAGAGCGGCATGTAGTTTTCCATATAGTTCGCGCCGACCTCCACGTCGGACTGCGTGAAGAAGCGGAAGATCTGCGTGAGCAGATTGCGCTCCCTGTCGGTGAGCTTGGTCGCCCAGTCCTTGCAGTCCTCGCCGAGGGGCACTTCCTCGGGCAGCCAGTGGACCTGCTGCTGGCGCTTCCAGAATTCATACGCCCAGGGATAGCGGAACGGCTTGTAGGAGAGGCTGGGCGTCATCAGGCCCGGCAGGGCCGTGGAGGGGGTATGGGCGGTCATGGAATCAGTCTCTTCCGCGGGTTGCGGCGCTGCGGCTCAGCGCGGGTCCATTACCAGATATAGTGGTTTAGACCGGGTAAAAAATCCAACCCTTGTGTTTTTTCCCGCTGCAACACGCCGTGGAAAACTGTCGCGAAACTGTCGCGAAACTGTCGCGCACAACGCTAGAGGGCCACGCTGACGGACACCGCGCCGAAGCGGTCCGGGCCGTTCTGGGTCTCGAACTGTTCGCTGCGTACGACATAGGTGAAGGCCGCGCGCACGCGCCCGACATGGACCGCTGCGCCCGCCTGGAAATCGCCGACCAGCCATTCGCGCTCGACCGAGCGCGAATCCCTGAAGGTGTTGCCGTCGAGAAAGAGATCGCGCGCGACGGCATAACCGCCCACTCCGGCGAACACATACCCGCCGGCCGGCTGGCGCGTGGAGAAAACCGAGCTCGGCGCGAGCGCCGGACGCAGGCGCGGCGGCGCGAAATCGCTGCCGAGATCGAACCCGAGGCGGACGGTCGCCCCGGCGGAAGCGTCGGTGCGGACGGTGCCGAGCGTCAACCCGGCATGACCCACCACGTCGAGCTGGAGCCCGGCCTCGTCGCCCAGCAGGACGCGGCGTTCGATGTTCTGGCCCGCAACAGAGAACACAAGCTCGTTGTGAAGCTGGGTGTCCCAGCCGCGCGGCTCCTGCCCGTCGATGAGCTGGTGCCAGTTCACCTGTACGAACTCCCCGCTGGCCGCCGGCCCCACAAGGCCGAGCGTGAAGGTGAGCGAGCGTTCGGAGTTCGCCTCCCGCGCCGCGGCGAACGCGCTGACATTGAGATAACCGGCATAGGGCCGCGCATCGAGCGGCGGGTTTTCCAGCGTGATGTCGTCCGGGGTGAAGAGCAGATGCTCCAGCGCCACGCCCTGGCGCAGTTCGACGCCCTCCCCCTCGCCTTCACGCACGAGCCCGAGCCCGGGCTGGGTGCGCGCAATCTGCTTGAGCCAGGGGTGGACGTCATTCGCCCGGCCGGTCCAGGCCAGCCGCAAGCCGTTGGAATAGTTCCGGTCCGTGCCGCCGAAAAGATCGTTCTCCACCACGAGGGACAGGATCGGCCGGCCGGTCTCCGCACGCTCCGCAGCGGTCTCCTGCGCAAACGCGCCTGACGTTGCGCACAAGGCGGCGCCCAGCGCCGCCCATTCCCGAACCCGTCCTGTCATGATCGTCCCCGCCCCAAAACCCGGGGAGAAGAATAGCAGGTGCTCAGCGGCGCATCGAGAACGTGAACGCGACGAAGTCTTCGGACTGCTCCCAGCTTTCCGTCGGCAGGGAGAACACCGTCTCCCGGCGCACATAGGCAAGCGAGATGTCCGCAGGACCCAGCCGGGCGGCGAGGCCGGCCTGCGCGTCGCCGACGACGGCGTACGGCTCCAGCGTAAAGGCCTCAAGCATGTTGAAGCCCGCCCCCGGATCAAACAGCAAGGCCTGGCGGTCCGCGCCGGCGAAAACCCACCAGCGAGGCTGTTCATCCGGCCCGTCGAGATACTGACCCAGCCGCACGGTGCCGCCGAACTCCGCTGCGGCGCCGGCGGTTGCGATCGAGACGCCCGCGCGCGGCGCCACGCCGATATCCAGCCCCTCGAATCCGCCGGGACTGTCGAAGCTGCGCTCATACCTCAGCGCGAGGCCCTGCGGGCGCTCCCGAGGCGCAGCCAGCAGCCGGCCGCCGGCCTGGACATAGCTTTCATCGAACGCGATCCGGGCGGCGGTGGGATCGAACGCATCAAACACCGCCACCGAAACACGCCCGCCGGAAGGCAAGGAGGCGACGGTGACCGACTGGCTGTCGAGCGTGGAGAACGCCGCCGGCGCGCCGACGGAAAAGCTGGCGTCGGCGAACTCGGCGGCGAACTGCGAGGCTGAAGGCCGCACGGCCTCGCGGTCGGCCTCGAATGCGCTGGAGCGCTGCCGCGTGAAATCGATACGTTTGTCCTGAAGCCCGTACTCGGAGAGCAGGGGCGCCTGGATCATGTCGCGCACTTCAATGGAATTGAGGAGGTTGCGCGCTTCGCCCGGCTGGACGAAGGCGGTGAACCCGGCTCCCAAGGAGATCGCCGCAGCGAGGGAGACCTCGATCCGGCGCTTTATCGGCGTCGTCTTGCGCATTCCGGAACCTGCCCGTTCCTGTCGCCTGGCCCTCCACTTTGCCACACCGCCTCACTGAGGCGGACGGGGCTCGCAGCGGAAGGGTTTCCAAAGCGTTACCGCGAGAATAACGCAAAAACAGGCATGAAAAAAAAGCCCGGACACGGGGTCCGGGCTTCAATTCCAATGCCTTAACCAGTCAAATCACTGGCAGGACAGGCATTCTTCGTAATCGGTCTTCGGGGTTTCCAGCGCCTGGCCTTCCGCGGTTTTGGAGGAATTGGCGTAGGCGGCGCGCTGAACCGACTTCGAGCGGCAGTAATACAGCGACTTCACGCCCTTCTCCCAGGCCGTCCAGTGCAGCATGTGAAGGTCCCATTTATCGACGTCGCCGGGCAGGAAGATGTTGAGCGACTGGGACTGGCAGACGAACGGCGTGCGGTCGGCGGCATGCTCGATGAGCCAGCGCTGATCGAGTTCGAAGGCGGTCTTGAAGACGTCCTTCTCTTCCTGGGACAGCCCCTCGAGATGCTGCACGGAGCCTTCATGCTCGAGGATGGACGCCCATACCGCTGGCGTGTTCAGGCCCTTCTCCTCCAGCAGCGCCTCCAGCTGCGGGTTCTTCACCGTGAACGATCCCGACAGCGTCTTGTGGGTGTAGACGTTTGCGGGGATCGGCTCGATGCCGGCGCTGGTGCCGCCGCAAATGATCGAGATCGAAGCGGTGGGCGCGATCGCGAGCTTGTGGGAGAAGCGCGCCTTGACGCCGAATTCCGCCGCATCGGGGCAAGCGCCGCGCTCTTCTGCGAGCTTGACGGAGGCCTTGTCGGCTTCCTGACGCAGGTGGCGGAACATCTTCTTGTTCCAGGCCCCGGCGACCGCGCTTTCAAACGGCACGTTCTGGGCCTGCAGGAAGGAGTGGAAACCCATCAGGCCCAGACCCACCGAACGCTCGCGCATGGCGGAATAGACCGCGCGGTCCATCTCGGCCGGAGCCCGGTCGATGAAGTCCTGCAGCACATTGTCGAGGAAGCGGAACAGATCCTCGATGAACGCGGGGTCATCCTTCCACTCGAGGAATTTTTCCGCGTTGACCGACGACAGGCAGCACACCGCGGTCCGCTCGCGTCCGGTGTGATCGACGCCGGTCGGCAGCATGATCTCCGAGCACAGATTCGACTGGCGCACCTTCAGGTTAAGCTTGCGCTGGTGGGCGGGCAGCGCGTTGTTCACCGTGTCGGAGAAGATGATGTAGGGCTCGCCGGTCTGGAGGCGCAGCTCCAGAACCTTCTGCCAGAGCTTGCGCGCGGACACCGTGCGCAGCACTTCGCCGTTTTTCGGCGAGCGCAGCGGATAGTCCTCGTCTTTTGCGACGGCCTCCATGAAGTCGTCGGTGATGTTGACGCCGTGATGCAGGTTCAGGGACTTGCGGTTGAAGTCGCCGGACGGCTTGCGGATCTCGAGGAATTCCTCGATCTCGGGGTGGTGGATGTCGAGATACACCGCCGCCGAACCGCGCCGCAGCGAGCCCTGCGAGATCGCCAGCGTCAGGCTGTCCATGACCCGGATGAACGGAATGATCCCGGAGGTCTGCCCGTTCTGGCCGACTTTCTCGCCGATCGAGCGCACCGAACCCCAGTAGGTGCCGATGCCGCCGCCATTGGAGGCGAGCCAGACGTTCTCGTTCCAGATGCCGAGGATGTCGTCGAGCGAGTCGCCTACGGAATTGAGGAAGCAGGAGATCGGCAGGCCGCGATTCGCGCCGCCGTTGGACAGCACCGGCGTGGCGGGCATGAACCAGAGACGCGACATGTAGTCGTAAAGCCGCTGGGCGTGATGAACGTCGTCGGCGTAGGCGGTCGCCACGCGCGCGAACATGTCCTGATAGCTCTCGCCGGGCAGAAGATAGCGGTCGGTGAGCGTCTTCTTTCCGAAATCGGTCAGCAGCGCGTCGCGGGACGGATCGGTCTTCACCGACTCAACGACCTTCAGCGCATAGGCGCGCGGCTTGCCGCGGCGCGGCGCGTCCGCCGCACGGGCGAGAGCCTCGGAACGAGCCCCGGAGGAGGCCTGGTCAAAAGGCGTCATGGTGAACCCGCTCCCTCGATGCGGCGCGCAAGCCAACCCTCGGCGTCAGTGTGCTCGCCGCGCGTCATGTGACAAAACCTATATATGCTGTGTGCAGCTCGACCAGCGAGCGCAACATATAGTGGATCAGCCGGTTTGCGAGCGTCAACGCCGCTCAGGGGTCAAGCCCCGGTTTTTTCGTTAACAACTCCTTGCACGGCGCCCTTCCGCGGACTGTCCGGTTAAGGAGTATTGCGACGATCCGAACGCCGGCGGCCTGTGGAAAACTTCTCTCAGGATCCGTTTACGCGAGGCTGAGCAGTTCCGGGTCGCCGCCCTGCGCGGCGATGTTCACCGTCACCGTCCGTTCAACCGCAAAACGCGGCAGATAGTGCGGGCCGCCCGCCTTCGGTCCGGTGCCAGACAGCCCCTCGCCGCCGAAGGGCTGCACGCCGACGACCGCGCCGGTCATGTTGCGGTTCACATAGACATTGCCGGCGGGCACGCAGGCCTGAACCGTATCGGCGAATCGCTGAAGCCGGGAATGCACGCCGAGCGTCAGGCCGTAGCCCTTGGCGGCGAGCGCGCGCGCCGTCGATTCGAGTTCGGCGCGGCGATAGCGCACCACATGCAGCACCGGGCCGAATCTCTCCTGCGAGATCTCCTCGAGGCTGGAAAGTTCAACAATGGCGGGGGCGAACGCATGCGCGCCCTCCGGGAGGCGTCCGGCTGTAGCCGGCCGGATCACCCGGCGGCCCGCCGCCTCCATGTCGGCGAGATGGCGCTCCAGCATCTCCAGCGCGTCCGTGTCGATGACCGGACCAAGATCCGTCGCCGGGTCGGCCGGATCGCCCAGGCGCAGCACG
>CAZLOV010000160.1:0-5380 GCA_964561235.1 uncultured Caulobacterales bacterium | reverse complement strand
ATCCCCAGTTGAGGCAGATGCCGCCGAGATGCTCGCGCTCGACGATCGCCGCCTTCATGCCGAGCTGGGCCGCCCGGATCGCGGCCACATAGCCGCCGGGTCCGGCGCCGATTACGATGAGGTCGTAGCGGGTCTCGGCCATGGAGGGGGCCTTTCTTCTCGGGGGGATGAAGCGGCGTAGCTGGACGCGTCCGCCCGGCCGGGCGAAGCTGGCCTCAGAACACGCCCGCCGCCGCGCCGCGTCAAGCCGCGCACGCCCTCAGCACGGAGAATTCAGCCATGTCCGCCATTGAGGCCCTGCGCACGCCGGATGCGCGCTTTGAAGCCCTGCCCGGATGGCCCTTCGCGCCGCGATATGTCGATGACCTGCCGGGCTATGAGGGCTTGCGGATGCACTATGTCGACGAAGGCCCGGCCCAGGACGCGCCCGTGTTTCTCTGCCTGCACGGAGAACCCAGCTGGGCGTATCTCTACCGCAAGATGGCCCCGGTCTTCCTGGAGGCCGGCGTGCGCGTGATCGCGCCCGACTTTTTCGGTTTCGGCCGGTCGGACAAGCCCGTCGACGACGCGGTCTACACGATCGACTTTCACCGCAACGCCATGCTCGCCTTCATCGACCGCCTGGAACTCAAGGATGTCTGCCTCGTTTGCCAGGACTGGGGCGGTCTGATCGGCCTCACCCTGCCGATGGATCGAAGCGAGGTCTTCACGCGCCTGATCGTCATGAACACCGGCGTCGGAATCGGGCGCTCGCCGGGACCGGGATTTGACGCCTGGAAGGCCTATGCGGCGGCCAATCCCGATCTTGACGTCGGCGGCCTGATGCAGCGCTCGATCGCCGGTCTCACCGACGCCGAGCGCGCCGCCTATGACGCGCCGTTTCCGGATGCGCGTTACAAGGCCGGCGTGCGCCGCTTTCCCGAACTCGTGCCTGTCGCGCCGGAGATGGACGGCGTCGAGCTCGGCAAGCGCGCGCTGGCGTTCTGGAGCACGCAATGGTCCGGCGAGAGCTTCATGGGGATCGGGATGCAGGACCCGGTGCTGGGTCCGCCCGTGATGCAGGCCCTGCGCAAAGCCATCCGAGGCTGTCCCGCGCCGCTCGAAGTCGCTGAAGGCGGCCATTTCGTGCAGGAACATGGCGAAGGCGTCGCCCGCGCGGCGCTTGCCCATTTTGGTCTCGCCGGAGCGTAGCGACGTCTAGCTGCAATCCGGCTCGACAGCGCCGTTGAAGATCCAGCGGCCGCCCTCGAAACCCTCAGGCGCTCCGGGACGCTCGACGACATAATCGAAGGCGCCGCCGGCGGGTGCCGACCAGGTCTCGTAGCTGAGCGTTTCGGCGTCGGCGGAGACCGTCAGCGAGGTCAGATCCATGCCCCCGCCGGCGACCGCATAGCCGCGGATCTCCAGGCGTTCGAACCCGGCGGCGGGAGCGCCGCTGAACTCAGCCTCCACGCGCAGCTCCGGCGCCCCCTCCTCGCTCGTCCGGGAGAACACGCCGCGTGCGACCGTCCGCCAGGCCCCGGCGTCATCCGGCATGCGCAGGCAGGCCACGACGCCGTCCGCACCGGCTTCCTCCAGGAAGACACGGCGCATCGCGCCGTCCTCGCGCTCCCATACGCCGAGATAGGGCGCAAACGCCGCGCGAAGGTCGTTGTCGCCCTGCGCGGCGCCGACGGCCGCCTCCGGCGCATCGGCCTGCGAACACGCCGACAGGGCGAGCGCAGCGAGAAGCGGGACGGTGCGCGCGGCCATCTCTAGAGCACCAGCGTCATCGGGTCTTCGATGAGCCCCTTGAAGACGGCGATCCAGCGCGCGCCGGTTGCGCCGTCCACGACGCGATGATCGCAGGTGAGCGTAACGGTCATCAGCGTCGCCTTCGAAAGCGCGCCGTCGATCACCGCGGGACGTTCTTCCCCGGCGCCGACGGAGAGGATCATGCCCTGGGGCGGATTGATCACGCTGGCGAAGGACTGAACGCCGAACATTCCGAGATTGGAGAGCGAGAAGGTGCCGCCCTGGTATTCCTCCGGCTTCAGCTTCCGCTCGCGCGCGCGGCTTGCAAGGTCCTTCATCTCGCTGGAGATCTGGGCGAGGCCCTTGAGGTCGGCATCGCGCACGATCGGGGTGATCAGACCGCCCTCGATCGCCACGGCGACGGAGACGTCGGCATGCTTGTGCCGCGCGATCCGGCCGTCCTCGATCCAGCTCGCATTGGCGTCCGGATTGCGCTTGAGCGCGACGCCGGCGGCCTTGATCAGGATGTCGTTGACCGAGACTTTCACGCCTTCCGGCGCCTTTTCGTTGATCGCCTTGCGGAAGGTCAGGAGCGCATCCAGGCGGATGTCGACGGTCAGCGGGAAGTGCGGGATGTCGCGGAAGCTCTCCGACAGGCGCTTGGCGGAAACCTTGGTGATGTTGTCCGCCTTGACGAGTTCATAGCGCTCCGCGGGAATGCCGAAGCGCTTGAGCGGCTCGTCAGCGTCGATCTGCGGGGCCTCGGGCGCAGGCGCAGCCGTCTTCGGCGCGGCGGCCTCCGGCCGGGCCGCGGCCTTCGGCGCCTGTGCGGCGCTTTCGATGTCGCGCTTGATGATGCGGCCGTGCGGGCCGGAGCCGGTGACGGCGGTCAGATCCAGTCCGCGTTCGCTCGCCAGCCGGCGCGCCAGCGGGCTCGCCTTCACGCGTTCGCCCGACGCGGCGTTCGGCGCCGGCGGCGCCTTGGTTTCAGGCGCAGCGCGGAGGGAGTCCGCCGCGCCGTTGGCGGGCCCCGCCGCCGGCTTTGGGGCCGGGTCAGGTTCGGGCTCGGTCGATCTCTCCTGCCCGGCGTCATCGGAGGACACATCCGGGCCGCCTTCGGGCGAATAGCCCTTCAGCGCGTCTTCCGCCTCGTCCTCTTCAAGCAGCAGCGCGATCGGCGCGTTCACCTTCACGCCCTCCGAGCCCTCGTTGATGAGGATGCGCCCGAGCCGGCCCTCATCGACGGCTTCGACCTCCATGGTCGCCTTGTCCGTCTCGATCTCGGCGATGACGTCGCCGGACTTGATCTCGTCGCCCTCCTTCACCAGCCAGCGTGAGAGCGTGCCCTCCTCCATGGTGGGCGACAATGCGGGCATCAGGACTTCGATGGGCATGAAACAGGCGTCTCCAGGCGGTGCGGAATCAGGCGGCGGCGTCGTCCATGCGGCGGACCCAGCCGCGGAAGAAGGTCAGAAGAAACAGGCCGAGCGCCGTTGCGGCGGCGACATAGAGCATGGACTGGGTGATGAGCTGGTCGAGACCGCCCTGGGCGTTGCCCATCGCCGCCATTCCGGCGGGCGAGAGCCCGGTCGTGCGGTCAATCTCGTCAAGCGTGTCGATCAGACCCTGGTGGATCATGCGCGAACCCATCAGCAGCCAGACCAGAACCGCGAGCGTCACGGTGAAGAACAGAAACGCCGTCAGGCGCAACACGACGCCTGCCTTGTAGAGAAAGGCGTAGAGCCCGACGATGTAGGCCGACACCACGGTGAAGAAGACCGACACGCCGGTCAGCAAAATGCCCGTGTATTCCACGAGCTGCTCGATGACTTCGCCCTCGCTCATGACACGCCCCCTTTTGCGTATGTCGGGGCGTGCCGCGGCTCCCAGCGATGCAGGAACGTGAGATAAAACATGCAAAGATAGACCATCGCGGCGACGCCCCAGCCAAGCCCGATGCCCATCCAGTAATTCTCCGCCAGAAGTTCATCCATGCCGAAATAGAGCTCGATCATGGCGGGCGGCGGCGCGGCAGCGCGTTCCGGGAGCGCTTCGAGCGCGTGAACCTCGCCCGCCAGCATGCGCTCGATGCCGATCGCGGCGAGGCCGAGAAACAGCATCGCACCGGAGAACATCACAAACCCCACGAACCGCATCAGGAACGGCGCCCGGTTGAGGAAGTAGAACAGCGCCGCGATATACGCCGACACGACCGTGAAATAGATCGAGACAAGCGCCAGGACGTTGGCGATCCCCTCGGTCAGAAGCTCCAGCAGTTCCGCCTCGGTCATCATCGCTCGCCCCTCCCCGGCTGAACCGGCCTAGCGCGCGTAGCAGACGAGCCGGGCCGCCTCGATGATGTCCTCAACGCCCGGAAGAGACAACGCCTCCAGATTGGCCGCATAGGGCAGAGGCACGTCTTTCTGGTGCACGCGCGCCGGCGGCGCGTCGAGATCGTCGAACGCGGCCTCCGTCACCGCGGCGGCGACTTCCGCACCGACGCCGAACTTGCCCCACCCCTCTTCGGCGCACACCAGACGGTGCGTCTTGCGCACCGAATTGACGACGGTGTCGACATCCAGCGGACGGATCGTGCGCAGATCGATCACCTCCGCCTCGATGCCGTCGCGGGCGAGTTCTTCAGCCGCCTTCAGGGCGAAGCCCACCATGCGCGAGTGGGCGCTGATGGTGACGTCGGCGCCTTGCCGGCGGATTTTCGCTTTCCCGATCGGCAGCACCCAGTCGTCGAGCCGCGGCACGTCGAAGCTTTCGCCGTAGAGCAGCTCGTGCTCGAGGAAGATGACGGGGTTGGGATCGCGGATCGCCGCCTTGAGCAGGCCCTTGGCGTCGGCGGCGTCATACGGCGCGATCACCTTGAGGCCCGGCACATGGCCGTACCAGCTTGAATAGTCCTGGCTGTGCTGGGCGGCGACGCGCGAGGCTGCGCCGTTGGGGCCGCGGAACACGATCGGACAGCCCATCTGGCCGCCGGACATGTAGAGCGTCTTGGCGGCGGAGTTGATGATCTGGTCGATCGCCTGCATGGCGAAATTGAAGGTCATGAACTCCACGACAGGCCGCAGGCCGCCGAAGGCCGCGCCGACGCCGACGCCGGCGAAGCCGTGCTCGGTGATCGGGGTGTCGATGACGCGCTTTGCGCCGAACTCCTGCAGGAGTTCGCGGGTGACCTTGTAGGCGCCCTGGTATTCCGCAACCTCCTCGCCCATGACGAAGACGGTCTCGTCGCGCCGCATCTCCTCAGCCATCGCGTCGCGCAGCGCATCGCGCACGGCGGTGGAGATCATTTCGGCGCCTTCCGGCACCTCCGGATCGGAGGCGGCCGGACGCGTTCCCAGCATGACAGCGGGCGATTCCGGAGCCGGAGCCGCAGGGCTCGCCTTGGCGGCGTCCGGCGTCCCGCCAGACGGCTCAGCCGGGCGGTCATCCGCCAGCTCCGCGCCGCCCGCCTCGCCGGACGCGCCCGGACCGCCTTCGGGCGAGTAGCCGCGCAGCGCGCTGTCGTCCTCGTCCTCGTCAAGCAGGAGCGCGATCGGCGCGTTCACCTTCACGCCCTCGGTTCCTTCCTCCACAAGCAGCTTGCCGATGCGGCCTTCCTCGACCGCCTCGACCTCCATGGTCGCCTTGT
>CAZLOV010000159.1:0-5437 GCA_964561235.1 uncultured Caulobacterales bacterium | reverse complement strand
GTCGCTTCTGGTCTTCATCGCCCCCTCTTCGCTGTTGCCGGAGCGGCGCGACAGCCAGATCGTCCTGCTGGCCGACGTCTCCGGCCGGGTGCTGGCGGCCGCCCCGCAGGAGGCCGTCCGGCCGGGCGCGTCCGCCGCGGACGTGTTCGGCCTGGAACGCGCCGCGGTCGACAGGCTGGTAAGCGCGGGCGGCGCGGTGTCCGGCGCCGTCTATCGCGAGGATCCGCTCGTGCTCGGCGCTGCGACCCTCGCGGATGCGCCGCTCCAGGCCGTCGCCGCAGGCGCGGATGTGTTCGACAGCGACGCCTGGCGGCGCACGCTGCTCTTCCACATTCTGCTCTTCCTCGCGCCGGTCTGTTCGGGCTTTGCGCTCTATGCGCTTCTGATGATCCAGGTCCGCGACGTGCGTGCGATGAAGGAGAAGCTCGCCGACAGCGAACAGCGGCTGCGCACCGCCATTGAAGGCGCGCGGTGCGGCGTCTGGGACTGGAATCTCGACGAGGACACGGTCTTCATGACCGACAGCTTCGCGCGAATGACCGGACGCGCGGGCGAAGCGAAGATGTCGTCGGACGCCTTCCTGAAGATGTTCCGCGACGATGATCGTCCGCGGCTCAAGGCGGCTCTGCGCGGAGCGAGCCAGGTCGACGAGGTGGATATCGAGGTGCGCGCCGCCACCCTGCCCGTCTGGCTGCACATGCGCGGACGTCCGCACGATCCCAGCGAAGCGGGCCGGCGGCGCATCGTGGGCGTCGCCATCGACGTCACCGAGCGCAAGGGCGCGCAGGCGCGCGTGGCGGCGGCGGAAAGCCGGCTGCGCGCCGCGCTCGAGTCGATGTCTGAAAGCTTCGTCCTCTGGGACAGCCGCCGGCGGCTAGTGCTTTGGAACAAGAAATTCCGGGAATTCTTCGGCTTTGCGGAAGGCCAGCTCAGACCCGGCATGAATTACGAGGCTGTCGAGGAGGTCGCCGCATCCACCATCCGGGCGGTGCACGGGGCGGAAAGCGGCCGGGACGCCTACGAACTGGAACTCGCCGACAGCCGCTGGCTGCACTACTCCGAGCGGAAAACCGCCGATGGGGGCCTGGTGAGCGTGGGCGCGGACATCTCCGAGCTGAAGCGCAAGGAACGCGCGCTGAAGGAGAACGACCGGGCGATGCGGCGCACGGTGGAAGACCTCAAGCGTTCCCAGCAGCGCATCGAGGAGCTGGCCCGCAGCTATGAGGACGAGAAGATCCGCGCCGAGGAGGCCAACCGGTCGAAATCGGAATTCCTGGCGAACATGAGTCACGAACTGCGAACGCCGCTCAACGCCATCAACGGCTTCTCCGAAATCATGCTCAAGGAGATGTTCGGGCCGCTCGGCCACGAACGCTATTCCGACTACGTGAAGGACATTCTCTCCTCAGGCCAGCACCTGCTTCTGCTGATCAACGACATTCTCGACATGTCGAAGATCGAGGCCGGCAAGATGCAGTTGCAGACCGAGCCGGTCGATCCCGACGAGATCGTGGATCAGTGCCTGCGGCTCATGCGTGCGCGCGCCGAGGAGAAGCAGATCACGCTCCACCGCGACAGCCCGGCTCTGCGCCGGGTCGAGGCCGATCCGCGCGCCATCAAGCAGGTCCTGCTCAACCTGATGTCCAATGCCGTGAAGTTCACCCCGGAAGGCGGATCGGTGACGCTGCGCGGGTTTGAAGCCGCCGACGGCATCGTGCTTCAGGTGGCCGACACAGGCATCGGGATCGCTGCGGAAGATCTGCCGCGCCTCGGGCGGCCCTTCGAGCAAATCGAAAGCCACCACTCAAAATCCCACCAAGGCTCCGGGCTCGGTCTCGCCCTGTCGAAGTCGCTCGTCGAGATGCATGGCGGCACGCTTCGCATCGACAGCGAACTGGGAAAGGGCACGATTGTCTCCTTCACCCTCCCGGCCAAGCCGCGCCGGCGGGCGGACCCGCTCAAGCCCACGCTCGCAGGCCGCGACGCGCCTTCGGCGAAAACAGGTCCGAGGCCGCCCGATCAACCCGAACCGGACGGGCTGGCGCAGGCGGCGGAAGAGGGCGGAGCCGCCTGAAGGCTCCTTCAGGCGCGGGTGCGCGCGGGCGCAGCGCCCTGCGGACGGGCCGGCCGGGCGGCCTGCTCCGCCTCCAGGCGCTCGAAGATTTCAGCCTTCAGGGCCTGGCCGGGCGGCGGGGAAGCGGCGGCGTCCAGGCACGCATCCAGACGGCGCGCTTCCTCCAGCATCGCCTGAGCTGCGGCTGGATTGCGCGTCTGGAAGCGGTGCATCAACGCCAGATCCGCATCCGGCCACCGGGCCGGATCAGCTCCGTAAGCCTCGATCACCGCGGAAAAACGCGCAGCGTCGTTGTCTTTGCTGTCGTTCGACAACGGCGAAGCTCCCGTCATCTGCGTCCCGGCGGCCAGGTTCATCAGCACGCCATTCTCGGATCCATTAAACGGACCATGCTTCCATTTTCCGTCGAAAATAATCTTCACGAACGGCCAAAAATGCGTGTCCTCATCTCTCGAACGGATTGAGCGCGCTGAATCAGGCGTTCGTTAATCGAATCGATATGCGGAATTTCCCACGCCTCAAGCAGTCGCGCTTGCAGGCCAGCTGCGGCGGCGGCTGGGTCAGCGATATCTCCCAGCGCTACTTTCATAAGCTGAATCAATGCGGTGTACTCACGCCATGCCTGCAGGAGATGCGTTGCGTCCGCATCCGGCAGCACGCCCTCGCGCGCCAGGGCGGCAATTGCATCAGGCGTGCGCGCGCCCGCCCGAACACCCCGCGCGAGTTGCAGCGCTTGCGCGATGAACTCGATATCGATCAGGCCGCCGTCAATCAGCTTCACGTCCCAGGGCGAACGCGGCGGCTTGTCGCGAAGCAGGCGTTCGCGCATTGCTGCGGCGTCGGAGAACACCATCCCGGGCGATCCGGCGGACGCAATCACACGGCCGGTCTCGGCCTCCAGCTCGGCGCAGAGCCCGGCGTCCCCGGCGACCGCGCGCGCGCGCGTCAGGGACATGCGCTCCCATGTCCAAGCCTCCTCCGCATAATATGTCCGGAAGCGCGCAAGCGTGACGGCGACGGGCCCTGAGGCGCCCGACGGCCGGAGCGCCAGGTCCACCTCGAACAACCCGCCCTCCTCGGTCGGCGCGGACAGCGCGCTGACGAGCCTCTGGGTAAAGCGGGCAAACCATGCGCCGGGCGCGTCCACGCCCTCCTCATCCGCGTCATAGACGACCATCAGATCAAGATCGGAAGTCGCGGAGAGCTCCAGCCCGCCGAGCTTGCCCAGGCCAAGAACCGCCCAGCGGCCCGGCGGCGCCCCGCGCGTGCGCGTCATCTCGCCAGCGGCCGCCTTCGCCATGCACATGACCGCCGCCTCGCCCAGCCGACCATAGGCGAGGCCCGCCTCTTCCGGCGTGCAGCGGCCGGCCAGCAGCTGCGCCCCGATCCGCAGGCGCTCTTCGCCGGCGCCGCGGCGCGCAGCGTTGAGCGCGTCCTCGTATCCGGCGTTTTCGCGCGCAGCCAAACGCTCAAGCATCCAGCCGGGAGCGTCTTCGCGCAGCGGCCGGGTGAACTCAGGCTGCAGCATCACGTCCAGAAGCGCCGGTTTGCGCGCGAGCGCGCGAGCCAGCCGCGGCGCCGAACCGATCAGGGCGGTCAGTTCCTCAGCAAGCTCGGGTTCATTGGCGAGCAGCGCCAGCACCTGGACGCCGGCCGGCAAGCCCTCGAGAAACAGCGCGAAGCGCTGGAACGCCCCGTCAGGATCGCCCGTCGCGGCCAACCCCTCGACCAGACGCGGCGCGATGCCGGCGAACAGTCTCTGCGCGCGTTGCGTGCGCAGCGCCCTCACCCGCCCCGCAGCCCATGCCGAAAGCCGGCGCCACACGTCGCCGGGGTCGCTGAAACCCAGCCGCTGCAGCGTCTCCAGCGTATCCGGCGTGGGTTCGACGCCGGTGAGCACGAGGCTTCCCTCTCGGCTGGCGAGGCTGTCCTCGCCCTCGAACTGGGCGGAAAACACCCCATGCACCCGCGCGAGCACGCCCGTCACCTCGGCGTCGAACGCCTCCAGATCAGTAATCCCGCACAAGGCGGCCACCGCACGGCGCGCGTCGGGGTCACGCGCCAGGGTCTGGCTTTGTTCATCCTCGCGCATCTGGATGCGATGCTCGACGCGGCGCAGGAATTCATAGGCGGGGATGAGCGCCTCGATATCTTCCGAAGGCGCAAGTCCGGCCTGCGCAAGCGCGCGCAGCGCCGCGCGGGTCTCCGCCACGCGCAGCTCCGGGCGGCGTCCGCCGAAGACGAGCTGCACCACCTGCGCATAGAATTCGATCTCGCGGACGCCGCCGCGGCCGAGTTTCAGGTCATGTCCGGCGGAGACGATCTCAGCGCGCTCGCCGATCGCCTGGATCTGCCGGGCGAGCGCGCGCACGTCCTCAACTGCGGCGAAATCGAGCGTGCGCCGCCAGATGAACGGCCGCAGATCCTCGATGAAGCGCGCCGCCAACGCCGCATCGCCCGCACACGGGCGCGCCTTCGCATACGCGGCGCGCTCCCATGTCTGACCCCGGCTTTCGAAATAGCGCCGCGCTGCGTCCGCGTTCACCGCGGGCGGCGTCGATCCCGGATCAGGCCGCAGCCGGAGGTCGACGCGGAACACATACCCCTCGCCTGTCGGCTCCTGGAGGTATTTCACGAACGCCTGGACGAGCTTGAGATAAGCCCGCCTGGGATCGCGGCCGATTTCCGGCGCCGCGTCAGGCTCGAACAGAATGACGGGATCAATATCGCTGGAATAGTTGAGTGTCCCTGCGCCGTGCTTGCCTAGCGCCAGCACGAACGCGCCGGTGTTCCGGGGATCGAGGCCGGCGGTGCGGGCGGCCGCCTCGAACGCCCCGGCGCAGGCTGCATCGGCGAAGCGCGTCATTGCAGAGACTGCCGGACCGAGTTCGAACGCGCCCGAAAGATCCGCCAGCGCAAGGCTCAGGTGAAGGTCCGCCTTCGCACGCCGAAGCGCAGACATGACCGCAGCCTCGCCCTCCAAAGCGCCCGCACCAAGCGCGCGGGCGCAGGCGTCTTCAATCACGCGTTCCGGGGCCTCTTCCGCAAGCCGGGCGAGGGTTTCGGGGCGTTGCGCGGCGAGGCGTCCGAGATAGGGCGAAGCGGCGAAGACCGCATCGAGAAAGGCCGCGGCGGACGCCCAGCCCTGGACGCTCCCGGCCGGAAGGCGTTCGCGCACCCGCGCGGCGCGCGCGGGGTCGATATTGGGCAGCGCGGTGAAAATGCGCGCCGGGATGGGTTGCGAAAGCTGATCGGATGACGTCACGCGCGCGACGTTGCCGCGCCCGGCGGTGCTTCGCAACCGGGCGATGCTTCAACCGCCGCCGGTCTTGGCGGACGGAAAGCAGATCGCCACGCGCAGGC
>CAZLOV010000158.1:0-5456 GCA_964561235.1 uncultured Caulobacterales bacterium | reverse complement strand
AGCCTTTCGGCGAGCGCAGGAGCGGCCGTCCGGCCGCCTGACCCCGTTCAAGTCGGGGTTTTTGCAGGCAAGGTCAAGCCACGCCGGGCGCGCGCCGGCTCAGCCGCCCAAATGCGCAAGGAACGGCGCCGCGAGGGCGAGGCCCATCAACAGCTCAAACCCCACGCCCGCAGCGTTGTAGGAGGTGCGCGTCTCGCGCTCGGCGTCGGCGGCCATCGAGACGATGCGGCCGAGCGCCATGCCGATCCAGTAAAGCGCAACAGCAAAGCTTGCGCCCACCACCGAACCCGCGCCCGCCTGAAAGCTCATCACGAGCGTCAGCAGCACGGCGGCGTGCGCGAGGAGCAAACCGCCGCCATAAGACGAACGAAACTCCGCAAACCCGCCTTTCCAGCGCGGATCGGGCGCAAGGCGCACGACGCTCGCGCCCCAGCGCG
Organism: uncultured Caulobacterales bacterium; assembly: GCA_964561235.1. Taxonomy (GTDB): domain Bacteria; phylum Pseudomonadota; class Alphaproteobacteria; order Caulobacterales; family Maricaulaceae; genus JBCBSP01. The sequence goes on along the minus strand of CAZLOV010000158.1, from coordinate 5,019 downwards.
GGACCAGAAGACTCATCAGTCCCATGAACGCTCCGATCACCGCAGCGAAACCCGCGATAATCCAGGAAAGCGGCATGCCTGCCATGATCCGTCCTTCAGGCTTTCGTGCACATTCTTACGCCGTCCGTTGAAGCTTGGATCAGACCGCGCTGCAGATCGGGCGGCGGGCCGGCCTACTCCGCGGCGTTCAGCCAGCGCTTCATCTCCAGCCGCGCGATCGTGCGCTCATGCACTTCGTCCGGGCCGTCCGCGAGGCGCAGCGTGCGGATGCCGGCGAACGAGGCGGCGAGCGGGAAATCGTTTGAGACACCGCCGCCGCCATGAGCCTGGATGGCGTCGTCGATGACCTGCAGGGCGGCGCGCGGCGCGGCGACCTTGATCATGGCGATCTCGCCGCGGGCTTCCTTGTTGCCCACGGTGTCCATCATCCACGCCGCCTTCAGCGTGAGCAGGCGCGCGCACTCGATGTCGATGCGGGCCTTCGCGATGCGATGCTCCCAGATGGAGTGCTTGATCACCGGCTTGCCGAAGGCCTCCCGGCTCATCGCGCGGCGCACCATCAGTTCGAGCGCGCGTTCGGCCGCGCCGATCGTGCGCATGCAATGGTGGATGCGGCCCGGGCCGAGGCGGCCCTGGGCGATCTCGAAGCCGCGGCCCTCGCCAAGCAGAATGTTCGAGGCCGGCACGCGCACGTTCTCGAGCCGGATCTCCATGTGCCCGTGCGGCGCGTCGTCATAGCCGAAGACCGGCAGATGCCGCTCGATGGTCACGCCGGGCGCATCCGCAGGCACGAGGATCATCGACTGCTGCCGGTAGGTCTCCGCATCCGGATCGGTCTTGCCCATCAGGATGAAGACCTTGCAGCGCGGATCGCCCGCACCGGAGCTCCACCATTTCCGGCCGTTGATGACGTATTCGTCGCCTTCGCGCCGGATCGAGCACTGGATATTGGTGGCGTCCGACGAGGCGACATCCGGCTCGGTCATGAGGAAGGCGGAGCGGATTTCGCCCGCCAGCAGCGGCGTGAGCCACCGGTCCTGCTGCTCTTTCGTGCCGTAGCGGGCGAGCACTTCCATGTTGCCGGTGTCGGGCGCGGAGCAATTGAACACCTCCGAAGCCCACACCACCCGGCCCATTTCCTCGGCGAGCGGGGCGTAATCCGCGTTGGAAAGGCCTGCGCCCTGGTCGCTGTCGGGCAGGAAGAGGTTCCAAAGCCCTTCCGCCTTGGCCTTGGCCTTGAGTTCCTCGATGACCGGCAGCACCTGCCAGCGGTTTTCGCCGAACGCGGCGAGCTGCTCGTGATAGGTGCGCTCGTTGGGATAGACGTGCGCGTCCATGAACGCGCGCACGCGGCCGAGATACTCCTGGCAGGTCTTCGAATAGGCGAAATCCATGGATGGTCGTCCTCCCCGGAAAGAATGCGTGAGAGCCGCGCCGTCTGCAGCGGCGTTCGGTTTGGTGCGCGAGCCTACTCGCGAGAATCGCGCGCGTCGATCAGGCTGCGCGCTATGGCCGCGCTTCTGATCCTGCTCGCCGTGTTCGCCACCGCCATGCTGTCGGCGGTGTTCGGCATGGCGGGCGGTCTGGTCCTGATGGGGGTTCTCGCGGCCCTGATGCCGGTCTCCGCGGCGATGGTCACACACGGCGTCGTGCAGAGCGTCTCCAACGGCTGGCGCGCCGTGCTGCTGCGGCGCTTCCTGATGTGGCGGACGCTGTTGGTCTACGCCGGCGGCTCGGCGCTCGCCGCAGCGCTGCTTGCGGGCGTCTCGGTGGTGCTGCCGAAAGCCTGGCTGTTCATCGTGCTGGGATTGGTGCCTTTGCTCGTCTGGCTGCCAAGGGAACGCCTGCATCTCGACGCGCGGCGTCCGCTTCAGGCGGCGGCGTGCGGCGTCTCGGTGACCGGGCTGAACGTGATTGCAGGCGTCTCCGGTCCGCTGCTGGACGTGTTCTTCCAGAACGTCGAGGCGGACCGGCGCGCGATCGTGGCGACGAAGGCCGCCACCCAGGTTCTGAGCCACGGCGTGAAGATCGCCTATTACATCGCCCCGGCGGCGGCCTCCGGGGTTGCGCCTCCGGCATGGCTGCTGGCCGCGGCGGTTCCGCTCTCCATTATCGGCACGACCATTGGCGCCCGGCTGCTGGAGACGTTGAGCGACCAGGATTTCCGCCGCTGGACGAAACGCCTCGTGACCCTGATCGGGGCCGTCTATGTGGCGCGCGGCGCGGTGCTGCTATAGGGGGGCATGGCGGATTTTCTTGATTCCGTGGAGATCGCGCCCGGTGATCCGGGCTCGCCGGACGCAGCGCTGCTGCTGCGCGCCCACGCCGAACACGCCGAAGCGCACTCGCCGCCCGGCAAATGTCACTATCTCGGCCCGGACGCGCTGAAGAATCCGGACGTGACCTTCTACACCGCCCGCGCGGGCGGGCTGCTGATGGGCTGCGCGGCGCTCAAGGCGCTTCCGGGCGCAGAAGGCGAGATCAAGTCCATGCATGTCGCGCGCGCGGCGCGCGAGCGCGGGATCGGGCGGGCGCTGCTGGAACGCCTGATCGAAGACGCCCGCGCGCGCGGCTGGTCGAGGCTCAACCTCGAGACCGGCGCCTCGCAGGGCTTCGCCGCTTCACGCGCCCTGTATCTCGCCTGCGGCTTCCGTATTGGCGGCGCGTTCGCGGGCTACGCGGAGAACGGCTTCAGCGTGTTCATGACGCGCACGCTTCAGACGCGCTAGGCTTCTGCGATGGCGCTTCGAATCTATATCGACGATCGCGGCGACGGCTGCTTTTCCGGTTGTCTTGGCCTCTTCGCCTTTGCGGGATGGCTGACCGCGGTGATCCGCGACGTCATGACGTCGAAATGGCTCTGGCTCATTTTCGACGTGTTTCTCGCCCCGCTGGGAGCCATCCGCGGCTGGCTGATGTGGTTCGGGCTCGCCTAGCTCCGGCGCGCGCGAAAGAACGCCCGGAGCATGTCTCCGGCTTCCTCAGAGAACGGCCCCTGAACAGCCGCCGGACGCCAGTGACACGTCGGCTGCTCGAAGAAGCGCGGCCCGTGTTCGACCGCCCCGCCCTTGGGATCGGCGGCGGCATAGACCAGCCGTCCGATCCGCGCATGGCTGATCGCGCCCGCGCACATCGAACACGGCTCGAGCGTGACGAACATCTCAAGTCCGGTGAGACGGTAATTGCCCAGCCGGGCGGCCGCATCGCGGATGGCCAGGATCTCCGCGTGGGCGGTCGGATCATGGCTTGCGACCGGCCGGTTGTGCGCTTCAGCCACGCAAATGTCGGTCTCGGGATCGACGATAACCGCGCCGATCGGCGCCTCGCCCGCTTCAGCCGCCGCTTGCGCCAGCTCCAGCGCGCGCCTCATATGCCGCTCGTCCCGTGAAATGATCATGCGGGGCGATTAGCCCCGACCGAACCCGCCCGCAAGCCGGAGCCCGCCTTGTCCGACGCCCCAGACGGAACCGAACGCATCGCCAAGCGGCTCGCCCGCGCCGGCGTCGCCTCGCGCCGCGACGCCGAGAAAATGATCACGGAGGGCCGCATCAGCGTGAACGGCAAGACGCTGGACACCCCCGCCTTCAAGGTCGGCGCCGATGACGACGTGCGCGTCGACGGCCAGCCGATCGCCGACAAGCCGCCAACCCGGCTCTGGCGCCATCACAAGCCGGTCGGGCGGGTCACCACGCACAAGGACCCTGAAGGCCGCGAAACCGTGTTCGAGAACTTGCCCGCCGACATGGGCCGGGTCATCTCGGTCGGCCGGCTCGATCTGAATTCCGAAGGCCTCATGCTGCTAACGAACGACGGCGAGCTGGCGCGCCTCCTTGAGCTGCCCACGACCGGCTGGACGCGGCGCTATCGCGTGCGCGCGTTTGGCGACGTGACCGAGACCGAACTGGAAAAGCTCAAGAAGGGCGTGACGGTGGAGGGCGTCGCCTACGGTCCCGTCGAGGCGATCATCGACCGGCGCACGGGCGCGAACATCTGGCTCACCGTTTCGCTGAAGGAGGGCAAGAATCGCGAAGTGCGAAAGGTGCTCGCCGCGGTCGGACTGAAGGTGAACCGGCTGATGCGCACGGCCTACGGCCCCTTCCAGCTTGGCGCCCTCAAGAAGGGGGAGACCGAAGAGGTCAAGCGGGCGGTCCTGCGCGACCAGCTCGGCGCGCTTTATTCGATCGGCGGCGCAGAAACGTCCACCGGCACAGCCAGGGCGAAACCGCGCCGGGAAGGTCCCGGCGTGAAAGCCGCCAAGCGCAAGCCCGCGCAGACCGGCGCGCTGGGCAAGAAGCCGTTGGACGCCCGCCGGAAGAAATCTTCCGGCGACAAGCCCCAGGGACGAAACGATGCGCATCGTCGGCGGCGTCCATAAGGGACGCGCGCTGACCGCGCCGAAAGGCCGCGCGACGCGGCCCACGGCGGACCGGGCGCGCGAGGCGATCTTCAACAAGCTCCTGCATGCGTCCTGGGGCCGCGACATCTCGGGCGCCCGGGTCATCGACCTGTTCGCCGGCTCAGGCGCTCTCGGCTTCGAGGCGATGAGCCGCGGAGCCTCGTTCTGCCTGTTCGTGGAGACCGATGCGGCCGCGCGCGGCGCCATCCGGGACAATGTCGAAACGCTCCAGCTGTTTGGAAACACCCGGATCCACCGCCGAGACGCGACGAAGCTGGGACCAAAGCCTGCAGGCGTGGGGCCGCGCTTTGATCTCGTCTTTCTCGATCCGCCCTATGGCGAAGGGCTTGGCGAAGCGGCCCTCGCCCAGCTTCTCGAAGGCGGCTGGATCACCGACGATGCGCTCATCGTGTTCGAGACGGGCGTTGAGGAAGACCCACAGCCGGCAGGGTTTGCGCCCCTGGCCGAAGCCGAATACGGCGCGGCGAAAGTCGCCTTCTTCAAACCGCAGGCCTGAAACATCGCGGCTGTGTCCGGAGGCGCGACTAGGCGGCGTTCAGCCGCCCTTGCCGCTTCATCCGCCGCAGCATGGCCCGCCAGCGCATCTGCCGCCAGCGGTAGAA
>CAZLOV010000157.1:0-5461 GCA_964561235.1 uncultured Caulobacterales bacterium | reverse complement strand
CGAGACCGACTTTCCGGGTGCGACGGTCATTCGCCTGGAGCGCAACTACCGCTCGAGCGAACATATACTCGGCGCGGCCTCCGGCCTGATCGCGGCCAACAAGTCCCGGCTTGGCAAGACGCTCTGGACGGATGATCCGGGCGGCGAGAAGGTCCAGGTGCGCGGGCTGTGGGACGGCGAGGCGGAAGCGCGCTTCATCGCCGACGAGATCGAGGCCCATGTCCGAAATGGCGGTCGTTATGAGGATGCGGCCGTGCTCGTGCGCGCCTCCTGGCAGATGCGTGCGTTCGAAGACCGCTTCATGATGGTGGGCCTGCCCTACACGGTCATCGGCGGTCCGAAGTTCTTCGACCGCGCCGAGATCCGCGACGCCCACGCGTACTTGCGCTTCGTTCGCTCGCCGGAAGACGATCTCGCCTTCGAGCGCATCGTCAACACGCCCAAGCGCGGCATCGGGGAAAGCTCGGTGCAGAAGATCGCCGTGGCCGCGCGGGATCTCGGCGTTCCGATGGGCGATGCTGCGCGCGCGCTCGTCTCGACGGACGAAATCCGCGGCAAAGCCCGCACGGGACTCCAGGCGCTGCTTCGCGACGTGGACCGCTGGCGCGAGCAGGCCCGCAGCATGCGCCATGACGAACTCGCCGAGATCATCCTCGATGAAAGCGGCTACACCGCGATGTGGCGTGAAGACAAGTCGCCCTCGGCGGCTGGCCGGCTCGACAACCTCAAGGAGCTTGTCCAGTCGATGGGCGAGTATGACAGCCTTGAAGGCTATCTCGAACACGTCGCCCTGCTGACCGATGTCGATCGCGCCGAGCAAACCGACCAGACCGCGATCATGACCCTGCACGCCGCCAAGGGGCTTGAGTTTCCGCTGGTCTTCCTGCCGGGCTGGGAGGAGACGGTGTTTCCCTCCCAGCGCTCCATGGATGAAGGCGGCACGGCGGCCCTCGAGGAAGAACGGCGCCTGGCGTATGTCGGATTGACCCGCGCGCGCGAGCGCGCCGTGATCACCTTCACCGCCAACCGGATGATCTTCGGGCGGTGGCAGACCGTCATCCCCAGCCGCTTCATCGACGAGCTGCCGCCCGACCACTGCGAGGCGAAGTCCGAAACCGGCTATTACGACGCCGGTCCGGGCTTCGAGGGCGTCTCCGAGCCGGCCGATCCCTTCCGCTCATCCTATGACAGCCCGGGCTGGAAGCGTTTCAAAGCGGCGCAGGCGGTCGGCTCAAGACGGGATCCCGGCGTCATCGAAGGCCGCGCGGAACTGATCTCGACGCTGGAAGACGCCGCTGCGGGCTGGAAACCGGGTGATCGCTGCTTTCACCAGAAGTTCGGCTACGGCACGGTGAAAACCGCCGACGGCGCCAAGCTCACCGTGGATTTCGACAAGGCCGGCCCGAAAAAGGTGGTCGCAAGCTTTATCCAGGCCGCACCCTGAGGCGATCTGGCGCCGGGGTTGCATGAATTAATGTCGGCAGGGGCCGGGGGACGCCGCGCCGATTGCGGCGCACGGCGCGTCTGAAGCCAGGGTCGGGACGTAGGAGTTCCGGCTTCAGACGCGCTTTGCCACTCCGCCGTTTCGGGAAGGGGACCGAGGGCGGACGGACCGACGACAAATCGGGACGGGTGGGACTGACGGACATCGCTGGATGGGGGAGCACACGCCCGTCAGGGGTCGGCCCACACCGTCAGCGATGGTCAGAGAAGCCCGAAGGGTAAGGCTTCTGTCGGCTCTTGCTCGTCGGCGGCGCCGGGTTGGTGGGAGCATGCGCCGCCGACGCGATCCGGTTTACATTCCACCGATTTACGAAGATTAAAAAAGCGTGGTTTAACGGCCGTTCACCGTAAGTATTCACACACGCTTGGATTCCTCGATGAGCACGACGATCTGGCGGCTTCAGGCCGTCGGCCCGATGCCTCTCCTTGTCAACGCCGCCTCGCTCATGGACGCGCTGCCCGATGCGCCCGCGCTGTCGTGGTCGGTGTTCGAGCTTGACGACGCCAGCGCGCAGGAAACCGATCCCGGCGGCCCCGGCCGCATGGACGTGCTGTTCGGCGAACGGCCCCGGGAGGATGCGTTCCTTGCCGAGTTCGCGCTCGACCGGCACGAACTCGACATCACGCTGACGCCCTTGCCGCAGGAAGACTGGGTGCGGCTGTCGCTGGCGGGTCTGCCGCCCGTGCGCGCCGGGCGCTTCATGGTGTTCGGCTCCCATGACGCCGGACGCGTGCGCGAAGAGATGACCGCGTACGACATCGGGGTGGAGATCGAGGCGGGGCCGGCCTTCGGCACCGGCCATCACGGCACCACCAAGGGCTGCCTGATCGCCATCGACGAGCTCGCCCGCACGGGCTTCGAACCGCGGCGCATCCTTGATCTTGGATGCGGCACAGGCGCGCTCGCGATCGCCGCTGCGAAACTCTGGCCGGACGCCGAGGTGCTCGCCACCGACATTGATCCCGATGCAGTGACGGAAACACGCTCAAACGCCGAGAAAAACGGCGCCGCAATCCGCGCGGAGACCGCCGACGGTTTCGAGCATCCCGCCTTCGAAGGCGTAGTGTTCGACCTCATACTCGCGAATATCCTGGCCGAGCCGCTCAAATCGCTGGCCGGGGGCCTGACGGCGCGCGCCGCGCCGCAGGCGAGGGTCGTGCTCTCGGGCCTGATGGAGCATCAGGTCGGGCCGGTGCGCGAAGCCTATGAAAAGGCGGGCCTGATCGCCGACCGCTCCGCGCTGGTCGACGGCTGGGGCGTGATCAGCCTGACGAAGCCGGCCTAGATCCGGCGCAGGCGGTCGCCAAGACCGGCGCGCTCGAAGACCGCGTTCCAGTCCGAGGAGCGCGGCAGCTGGCGGCATCCGGCGTCCTCCCGCGAGGCGGCGCTGCGGCGCGGCGCGGCGGAGGGACCCATCAGGCGAAGAAAGTCGTCAGCGGCGGACATGGGGAGGAGCTCTGCTCTCTGTTTGATCGACGCTGAGCGATATGCGCCGCTTCGCCCATGTGGAAAAGTCCGCCCCGTGCATGGCCGCCATGCACGCCGCGAAAGGGGCGCACGCGGCGCCGCACGCCCTCCCCTCGGCGGCGGTTTCGGGCTAGTCTCCGCGCCATGACCCAGCCCATCCAGACCTTCGACGTCAAAGGCGGCCCCGAGGCGGGCCGCCGCGCGCTCCCCCTCATCCGCGCCGAGCTCGACCGGCTCGGGATCGACGGATTCGTGATCCCGCACGAGGACGAGTACGACAACGAATACCTGCCCGCCGCTAACGAGCGGCTGGCCTTCGCCACGGGCTTCACCGGATCGGCCGGCGCCGCGCTGGTGCTCAAGGACCGCGCAGCCCTGTTCGTGGACGGCCGCTACACGCTGCAGGCGCCCGCCCAGGTCGACGGCGATCTGTTCGACTTCGTCTCCATGCCCGAACCGGGCGTGGCGGGCTGGATCGCCGAACATGCAAAGAGCGGGTCAAGGATCGGGTTTGATCCGCGCCTGCACACGCCTGACGCCGTCGCCCGCCTTCAGACGGCGTGCGCAAAAGCCGGCGCCGAGCTGGTGGCGCTGCCGGAAAACCCCGTGGACGCCGCCTGGAGCGACCGGCCCCAACCGCCCGCGGCCCCGGTGATCGTCCATCCGCTCGAGTTCGCCGGCGAAGCGCATGCCGACAAGCGCCGCCGCGTTGCGGAGTCGCTCCGTCAGACCGGCGCTGACGCCGCCGTGATCACCAGCCCCGCCTCGATCGCCTGGCTGTTCAATATCCGCGGCGGCGATGTCGCCTGCACGCCCCTCCCGCTTGGCGGCGCGCTGATCCGCGCTGATGCGAGCGCGGATCTGTTCATGAACCCCGCCAAGCTGGGCGATGATGTCCGCGCGCATCTCGGCAACGAGGTGACGCTGCATCCGGAGACGGGCTTCCATCCGGCGCTGCGCAACCTGTCCGGGGTCAAGGTGCTCGCCGATCCGGCCTCCGCCTCGCAGGCTGTGTTCTATGCGCTGGAGGCCGGGGGCGCCTCGGTCATCCGCAACGCCGATCCGGTCGCGCTGCCGAAAGCGTGCAAGAACCCCGTCGAGGTCGACGGCGCAAGGCAGGCGCATGTCCGCGACGGCGCGGCGCTGGCGAAATTCCTCCACTGGCTCGACACCGCCGCACAGGACGGCTCGGTGGACGAAATCCGGGCCGCCGTCACGCTGGAAGGCTTCCGGCGCGAGAGCGACCAGTTCCGGGATCTCTCCTTCGAGACGATCTCCGGCGCAGGCCCCAACGGCGCTGTGGTGCATTACCGGGTGAACACCGCCACGGTGCGCACGCTCGAGCCGGGCTCGCTCTACCTCGTCGACAGCGGCGCGCAATATCCCGACGGCACCACCGACGTGACCCGCACCGTGCCGATCGGCGCGCCCAGCGATGAAATGCGCCGGGCCTTCACGCTCGTTCTGAAGGGCCACATCGCGCTGTCGATGGTGAAGTTTCCGCGCGGGATCACGGGCGCCCAGCTCGACGCGCTCGCGCGCGCGCCGCTCTGGGCGGCGGGGCTCGATTACGACCACGGCACCGGTCATGGCGTGGGCAGCTATCTCGGCGTGCACGAGGGCCCGCAGCGCATCGCCAAGGGGCCGAGTCCGGTTGCGCTGGAAACCGGCATGATCGTCTCCAACGAACCCGGCTACTACAAGACGGGCGCGTTCGGCATCCGCATCGAGAACCTGCAGGTCGTCACGCCGCCGCAAGCCGTTCCGGGCGGCGAACGCGAGATGCTCGGCTTCGAGACGCTGACCCAGGCGCCGATCCATCGCGGCCTGATCGAGACGGCCCTGCTCACCGCCGACGAACGCAGCTGGCTGAACGCCTATCACGCCGGTGTTCTGGCGAAGGTCGGTCCGCGGGTCGAGGGCGAGGTCCGCGCCTGGCTGGAGGCCGCCTGCGCGCCGGTCTAGGCGCGGCGGCTCAGCCGGCCCCGATGAGCGAAAGCCATTCGTCCTCGGTGAGCGTCGTCACGCCGAGTTCCTGGGCCTTCTTGAGCTTGGAGCCGGCGCCGGGCCCTGCGACGAGATAATCCGTCTTCGCCGAGACCGATCCGGCCACCTTGGCGCCCAGCGACTGCGCGCGCGCCTTGGCCTCATCGCGGGTAAACCGTTCCAGCGTGCCGGTGAACACGACCGTCTTGCCCGCAACCGGGCTGTCGCCGGACACCGCCTCAGCGTCCTCGATCGTCACCTGCGCGGTCAGGCGCTCGAGCGCTGCGAGATTGTGCGCTTCGGCGAAGAAGCGTCCGAGCGCATCGACGGCGGTGTCGCCCAGCCCGTCGATGGAGAGCATCGCCTCACGCTCCGGGGCGTCTTGCGTACCGGCCGACTTCGCGGCCTCGAAGAATGCGGGCCAGGAGCCGTAGGTGCGCGCCAGAAGCCGCGAGGTCTCCTCGCCGACATGACGCACGCCAAGCGCGTTGATGAAGCGCGACA
>CAZLOV010000156.1:0-5545 GCA_964561235.1 uncultured Caulobacterales bacterium | reverse complement strand
AGCTGGGCGACATTCTCGGTCAGCAGCGCAGCCTGCTCGACGACACCTTCCAGCGCGACCGTGAGGACGGCGGCGAAAGCGGCGAAGGCCAGGGAGAGGGCGGCCGCGAGCAGCCCGGCGGCGGGCTGCCGGGCGAGCGCGGCGAGGGTTTCGGCGGCTCAGATCCGTTCCCGGAAGACGGCGAAGGGCGCGGCGGCGGCCGCCCGTCGCCCGATCTCGCCGACCGGCAGGCGGCGATTGCGCAGGCGCTCGAGGCTCTGGAGGAGGCCATCGGCGAAAGCCTCGGCGAGGACGGCGCCGGGCTGGCGGCGCGAGAGGCGCTTGACGAGGCGCGCGAGGCCATGGGCCGCGCGGAAGACGATCTGCGCGACGGCCGCAGCGGCGCGGCGCTCGATCAGCAGGGCGAGGCGCTGAGCGCGCTTCGCGACGCCGGGGAAGCGGCGGCCGACCGGCTGGAGGAGCTTGCCCGCCAGCGCGGACAGGGCCAGGGACAGGATCCGCTCGGCCGCGGCGAACAGGGGGCGGGCGGCCGCGGGGCGTTCGACGGCCCGAGCGGCGTGGTGCCGGACGAGGCCGATCGCCAGCGCGCGCGCGACATCCTGGAAGAGCTGCGCCGGCGCGCCGCCGAACAGGGCCGTCCCCAGGAGGAACTCGATTACATCGACCGGCTGCTTGAGCGCTTCTAGGGCTTAGCGCGGAGCACGGGAGGCGTCGGCGTGGGCGGTCTCGCCGCCTTGAACGCCTTCCGCGTCTCCGTCCGGCTCATCGCTCGCGGGCGCTTGCGGAGCAGACAGCGCGCCGGGCGTCTCGCCGATGACGACCTCCACCTCGGCGGCGCGGTCCGGGAGCTCCATCAGCGTGGTACGGAAACGCTCCTCGCCGCCTGAAGGCAGAGCCGGGCTTTCCAGATAGACGGGCCAGTCAAGGATCACGGCGCCGTGCTCGTCCAGCAGCCGCGCCGCCAGCGGCGCCGTGTCCCGGTCGCGCCCGGTGACATTGCGCACGATGCCCTCGACAACCAGCGCCGGCGCGGCGGGATCGGTTCCCCGCGCCACATTCAGCTCTTCGATCTCAAGGCCGTAAGGGTTCACCCGCAGGCCGATGGCGGCGTATGCGTTCGCCGCGCGCGGCCAAGCCTCGACCACGTCGCCGCGGAAAATGAACGCGCCGGCGAAGAACGCGACAAAGCAGGCCGCCACACCGCCCCAGGCGGCGCCTTCGCTTAGCCGGCGGAAGCGGCGGCGCTTCGCTTCGGCGCGCTGGCGGAACTGTTCATGCGGCTTCAGCGGTTCGACGGTTTCCGGATCCGGGCCGCGCGCAACGCGTTCGGCTTCCAGAACCTCGCGCAGTTCCACAACCTCGGTCTCCACGGTCCAGACATGCCCGCAGGAGGCGCAGCGCACCCGGCCGTTCCGGCGGGCGATCATCGCCTCCTCGGCCCGGTAACGCGCATCGCAGCTTGGACAGGTCACGATCATGGACGATGGCCTTTTTCCTCCGGCATAGTCTGCGCCGGTCGCGCCTGTCGACCCGACGCGATTCGCCTGTGGAGCCTCCATGCACGCCGAAGACGCCGCTTCGCCCGCCGACGCCGGACCTGCGGTCCGTTTCGAAGGGGTGGGCATGCGCTACGGCCGCGGGCCGGAAGTGCTCCGGGATGTCTCCTTCGATTTACCAAGGGGAAGTTTCCAGTTTCTCACCGGACCCTCCGGCGCAGGAAAATCCACGCTCCTCAAGCTGATCTATCTCGCCGAGAAGCCCTCCACCGGGTTCATCTCGCTGTTCGGGCGCGAGACCTCCGCGATGAGCCGCGACGCGCTGCCCCCGCTGCGGCGGCGCATCGGCGTGGTGTTTCAGGATTTCCGCCTGCTCGACCATCTCACCGTCTTCGACAATGTCGCGCTGCCGTTGCGCGTGGCGGGCGTTCCGCGCGCCCAGTACGCCGAGGACGTGGCCGAGCTGCTCGCCTGGGTGGGCCTTGGCGACAGGATGGAGGCCTATCCGCCCACCCTGTCAGGCGGCGAGCAGCAACGCGCCTGCATCGCGCGCGCGGTGGTGAACAAGCCGGAGATCCTCGTTGCGGACGAGCCGACCGGCAATGTCGATCCCGCCATGGCCCGGCGGCTGCTGCGCCTGTTCGTCGAGCTCAACCGACTTGGCGCCACCGTGCTGATCGCCAGTCATGACCTCTCGCTGGTGCGTTCCGTCGACGCGCCGGTCTTCGAACTGGCCGACGGACATCTCGCCGTGCCGAGGCGTGCGGCATGAGCACCCCGCCGCCGCCCGCGCCGAAAACCGCGCCCGCTCCGCTGCTGCCGCCCGACGGCGGCCGGGACCGGCCCTTGTTCATGGTCTCTGCGATCCTCGTTTTTCTCGCCTGCCTGTCGGCGCTCGGCGCGCTCGGGGCCTGGCGCGCTGCGGACGGCTGGACGGCGGAACTTGCAGGCGAGATGACCGTCCAGATTCTCCCCGGCGAGAGCCGCGACGCGGACGCCGATGCGCGCGAGGCCGCTGCGCTGATCGCAGAGCTTCCCGGCGTGGCGCGCGCGGACGCCCGTTCGCGCGAGGCGTCGGAAGCCCTGTTGCGCCCCTGGCTCGGGTCGGGAACCCTGCCTGAGGACCTTCCGGTTCCGCGGCTGATCGCGGTGCGCCTTGAGATGGATGCGCCCGCAACCGCCGCAGCGGTGGAGGGCGCGCTCGCCGGCCGGCCCTACGCCGCCATCGTCGACGACCACGAACGCTGGGCGGAAGCCGTCGCGCGCGCTTCCGGAGCCGTGCGTTGGTTCGCCGTGGGTCTCCTGTTTCTCGTCGGAACGGCGGCCGCAGCGGTGATTGCGTTCGCCGCGCGGGCAAGCCTCGCTGCACGCTGGGACGTCGCCGAGGCGCTGTATCTGGTGGGCGCGACGGACGCCTTTACGGCGCAGCTCTTCGAACGGCGGTTCTTCGCCCTCGGCCTGAAGGCCGGTCTCGCCGGCGCCGTCGCCGCAGCGCTCGCGGCGGCTGCGCTCGCCATGGCGGGCGGATCGGGCGTCTCGATCTTCTTCCTGCCGACGCTGTCGCTGGGTTGGGCCGCGGCTCTGATCCCGCCGGCGGCGGCGATCCTCTCCGCCCTGATCTCCGCGTTCGCCGCCCGCGCTTCGGTCGCCTCGGCGTTGCGCGCAAACCGCTAGCGGCGAAAAGCCGACAGGATGCCGCCGCCGCCCGATTGCCGCCATGCGCGCAGTGATCATACTTGTGTCACGTCCCTGAACGGGACAGCGTTCCGCGATCCAGCCGGAGGAGGCTCTTGCGCCCGAACCGATGACCCGCTTCCTCGCCTCCTTCGCCCGGTTTGCGGCCTTCGCAATCGTGGTCGCCGCGCTGGCGGGCTTCGCCGCCTATGTGCGTCACGGATCGGCCTTCGGCGAGAGCGCGTCCGACTTCAACGCCGAGGGCATCGTGGCGCTGACCGGCGGCGAAAACCGGGTCAGCACTGCGGCGGACCTGCTTGAAGCCGGCCGCGGCGCACGGCTTCTGGTCACCGGAGCGAACCCCAAGGTCGACGCCGCCGACATCGCCGCCGCCGCCGACGCGCCGCCGGAGCTGTTCGCCTGCTGCATCGATCTCGGCGTCGAGGCGGCCGACACGGTCGGCAATGCGGAGGAAACCGCGCGCTGGGCGGCCGAACACGGCTATACGCGCCTGATCATCGTCACCTCCGACTACCATATGCCGCGCGCGCTGCTTGAACTGCAGGCGGTCATGCCCGAGGCCGAGCTGAGCCCGCATGCGGTTCCCAGCGAGGCTCCATGGCGAAGCTCGCGGGCGGCACGGCGATGGACGCTGGAATATGTGAAGTACGTCGCCGTATACCTGCGCCGCAACGCGGCGGTGGAAACAACCGCCCTCACCCAACCGCGCTCCGGCGCCTGAGGGACTCTTGAAGGCTTGAACGCGCTTCGCTCAGCCCTGTTCGTGTTCTGGATGTACGGCCTCATGGCCGTCATGGGGATCGCGTGCGCGCCGACCCTGCTCATGCCGCGGGCGGCCTCGCGCGCTTGCCTGCGCGCCTATCTCGCCCTGGTCTTCGGCGGCCTGCAGGTGATCTGCGGGGTGCGCTACGAAGTCAGGGGCCGCGAACACCTGCCGGAAGGCGGCGCGCTGGTGGCCTCCAAGCACCAGTCGATGTTCGAGACGCTGGCCTTCTGGCGCATCCTTCCCGACCCGGCGATCATCCTGAAGAAGGAGCTCGCCTTCCTGCCCGTCTTCGGCTGGTACGCGCTGAAGCTTCGCAATATCGCCGTTGATCGAAGCGCAGGGTCGAACGCGCTGCGCGCGATGCTCAAGGCTGCGCGCGAACGCGCCGCGGAAGGCCGGCAGGTCGTCATCTTTCCCCAGGGCACGCGCGTGAGCCCCGGCGCGGAGGAAAGCTACAAGCCCGGCGTGGCGGGGCTATACGCCGCGATGAAGGCGCCGTGCACGCCCGTTGCGCTCAATTCCGGGCTGTGCTGGCCGGGACGCGGCTTCATCCGTCGGCCGGGCGTGATCACCATCGAGTTCCTGCCCGCCATCCCGCCGGGGCTTCCCCGTGATGCGTTCATGAACGAGCTTGAGCGCCGAATCGAAACCGCCTCGCAGGCCCTGCTGCCGTCGCCCGGGGCGCCCGACACCGCAAGGACCGCCGCATGAATTGGCTCAGCCCAGACACCGACGCCCCGCCCTCGCGCGCCCGGCTGATTGCTCCGTTTGCGATTTTCGGCGTGCTGCTGGCTGCTTACACCGGTTACTGGATGCTCGCAGCCGGACAGGTCCGCGCCTATGCGGAGAACTGGATCGCCGAGCAGGAAGCCGCCGGCTACACGATCAGCCATGAGGGGCTGTCGGTGAGCGGCTATCCCTTCCGCTTCCAGCTCAACGCGCGCGCGCCGCTCTTCATCGCGCCCGACGAGGACGGCGGCTGGAGCGCGCGGTTCGAGCGGCTATCGGGCAACGCGCTGCCGTACAATTTCAATCACTGGATCGTAAGCTTCGGCCCGTCGGCGGAATTCCGCTTCGTCAATGAGGCGGGCGCACCGTCGGCCTACCGGCTCACCAGCGCGGATGCGCGGCTGAGCCTCTCGGGCCGTGAGGGCCTTGACCGGAATATCGGCGCGGAGTTCCGCGGGCTGGAGATCGAAACGCTCGAAGGCCCGGTGCCGGCCGTCATCGCGCTTGACGCCCTTCTGCTGAGCGGCGGAGCGGACGAAACGGATTCCATGCGGCTGCGCATCGAGGCCCAGGGGCTGCGGTCCAGCGGCGAGGCGGCCGACCTCGTGGCGGCGCTCGGGCCGACCGCACAGCTCGCCAGGCTGGACGCCTCGGTGACTGGCTGGAGCGCGCTGGCCGCGGAAGGCGACCTCAACCGCTGGATGGAGGCTGGCGGACGGCTGATGATCAACGCGGCCCAGGTGATCTGGGGAGCCGCCGAACTCGCCGGCGACGGGGCGATCATGCTCGATCCGGGCTTGCAGCCGCGCGGCCGGCTTTCAGTCGTGGTCGCCGACCCCGACAGCCTTGTGGATGCGAT
>CAZLOV010000155.1:0-5552 GCA_964561235.1 uncultured Caulobacterales bacterium | reverse complement strand
GGCGTGAAGGCGCCGGTATAGGTCGCCGGGTTGGAGCGCGGCGTGCGGCCGATCGGCGACTGGTCGATGTCGATGATCTTGTCGAGATGGTCGAGGCCTTCGATCCGGTCATGCGGGGCGGGGACGGCTGAGGCGCCGTTGAGCCGTCGCGCGGCGGCCTTGAACAGGGTCTCGATGGTGAGCGTCGACTTGCCCCCGCCGGACACGCCGGTGACGCAGGTAAAGACGCCAAGCGGGAACTCCGCGGTCACGCCCTTCAGATTATTGCCTTCCGCACCGATCACCCGGATCATTTTCTTGGGGTTGACCGTGCGGCGGGTCTCGGGCGGCTCGATCATCCGGCGGCCCGAAAGATATTGCCCGGTGAGGCTCTTCGGGTTCGCCTCGATCGCAGACGGCGCGCCCTCCGCGACGATCTCACCGCCATGGACGCCGGCGGCCGGGCCGAGATCGACGACATGATCGGCGGTCTGGATCGCTTCCTCGTCGTGTTCGACGACAATCACCGTGTTGCCGAGATCGCGCAGGCCCCGGAGACTGTCGAGCAGCCGGGTGTTGTCGCGCTGGTGCAGGCCGATGGAGGGCTCGTCGAGCACGTATAGCACGCCGGTCAGGCCCGAGCCGATCTGCGAGGCGAGGCGGATGCGCTGGCTCTCGCCGCCGGACAGCGTGCCGGACGCCCGGCTGAGCGTGAGATAGTCCAGCCCCACATCGACGAGGAATTTCAGACGGTCGTTGATTTCCTTGAGGATGCGCCGGGCGATCTCCTGGTCCTTGGGGGACAGCGTCGCCTCGACGGAGCCGAACCAGTCGCGCGCCTTGCGGATGGAGTGTTCGCCCGCATCGGAGATGTCGAGCCCGGCGACCTTCACCGCCAGCGCCTCGGGCTTGAGGCGCTTGCCGTGACAGGTTTCGCACGGCTGGTTGGACTGGAAGCGCGACAGGTCCTCGCGCACCCATGCGGAGTCGGTCTCCCGCCAGCGGCGCTCCAGATTGGGGATGACGCCCTCGAAGGTCTTGGTCGTTTCGAACTTCCGCAGGCCGTCCTCGTAGGCGAAGCGGATCCGGTCCTTCGTGCCCCACAGCACGGTCTTGCGGAACGCCTGCGGAAGGTCGCGCCAGGGTACGAACATCGAGGCGCCGTAATGCTCGGCCAGCGAGGTCAGCGTCTGCTGGTAGAGCTTGGAGGTCTGGCGCTGCCACGGCGCAACGGCGCCGTCATGCAGCGTTTTTTCCCGGTCCGGCACGACGAGTTCCTCGTCGAACTTCAGCAGGACGCCGAGACCGTCGCACGCCGGGCAGGCGCCGAACGGATTGTTGAACGAGAACAGGCGCGGTTCGATCTCGGGGATCGTGAAGCCGGAGACCGGGCAGGCGAATTTCTCCGAGAAGATGAGACGGTCGCCCTCGGCGTGCCCGCCCGCCGCGCTTGCGAACTCGGCCACGGCGATGCCGTCGGCGAGGCGCAGCGCGGTCTCGAGGCTGTCGGCCAGCCTCTGGTCCAATCCCTCTTTCATGACAACGCGATCCACGACCACGTCAATGTCATGCTTGAACTTCTTGTCGAGCTCCGGGGCGTCCTCCAGCGCGTGGAACGCGCCGTCCACCTTCACCCGCTGGAAGCCCTGCTTGAGGAGTTCGGCGAACTCCTTGCGGTACTCGCCCTTGCGCCCCCGCACGATGGGCGCGAGCAGATAGAGCCGGGCGCCGTCGGGCAGGGCGGTCAGCCGGTCCACCATCTGGGAAACGGTCTGGCTGGAGATCGGCTCGCCGGTCGCGGGCGAGTACGGTACGCCGACGCGCGCCCAGAGCAGGCGCATATAGTCATAGATTTCGGTGACGGTGCCGACCGTCGAGCGGGGATTTTTCGAGGTGGTTTTCTGCTCGATGGAGATCGCCGGCGACAACCCTTCGATGGAATCCACGTCCGGCTTGCTCATCAGCTCGAGGAACTGGCGTGCATAGGCCGACAGGCTTTCGACATAGCGCCGCTGACCCTCGGCGTAGATGGTGTCGAAGGCGAGCGAGGACTTCCCCGAGCCCGACAGGCCCGTGAACACGGTCAGCGTATCGCGTGGAATGTCGAGGCTGACGCTCTTGAGATTGTGTTCCCGCGCGCCGCGCACCGAAATGTACTTGTGGGGATCGGCCATGAACGGGCGGGCTCCTGCGCGGTGGAGGGCGGCTGCATTAACTAGTCCTGCACAGCCCGCCCCGCCACCCCGCACGGCTGCGCGCGGTCCGCATCGTCAACAGGTTTCAACGGCGCCGGACATTGCGCCGGACGCCGGGGGCGGGCCACTCTGAACGCCGAATCGTTCGGGTTGACGCATTCGCCCGGGCGGAACAATGTAGGAACATAAAGAACGGCGCAAGCGCGCGGGAGCGGTTTCGATGGCGGGTAGCCTCAACAAGGTCATGCTGATCGGCAATCTCGGGGCCGATCCCGAGATCAAGTCCATGAACAATGGCGGCCAGGTCGCCAATCTGCGGCTCGCGACGAGCGAGCAGTGGCGCGACAAGTCCACCGGCGAGCGCCGCGAGAAAACCGAATGGCACAATGTCGTGATCTTCAACGAAAACCTGATCAAGGTTGCGGAGAATTATCTGCGCAAGGGCTCCAAGATCTTCGTCGAAGGCCAGCTCCAGACGCGCAAGTGGACGGATCAGAGCGGGCAGGACCGCTACACGACCGAAGTGGTTCTCCAGCGCTTCCGCGGCGAGCTGACGATGCTCGACAGCCGCGGCGAAGGCGGCGGCGGCGGCTACGGCCGCATGGAGGATCAGTCCGCCGGCGGATATGGCGGCGGCGCTTCCGGCGGCGGGCGCCGTGAAGACTTCTCCAACCAGAACATGGACGACGACATTCCGTTCTGACAGCGCAAACCGCGCCGCGGCGGCGCGGCTTTCACGCCTGTCCCGCCACGGGCCGCGAGCGCGAGGTGAGCCATGAAGGCCTTGTTTGCGATCATGCTCGCCGGGCTCATGCTCGCCGCCCAGGCTCATGCCCAGATACGGCCCGGCCCGGACACGCTCGACCCTGTTCTGGCTGCGGAGGGCGCAACCGGCACAATCCTCGTGCGCCGGCTGTCAGACGGCGCGGAATGGACCGGCGGGGGTGAGCGGGTGGAGCGGCGGATGTTGCCCGCCTCCACCTTCAAGATCGTCAACAGCCTGATCATTCTGGAAACTGGGGCCGTTTCCGATCGGGACGTTGATGTCGTGGCTTGGGACGGGGTGGCGCGCTCAAGCGGCTGGGACCAGGACCAGACCCTGCGCACGGCTTTCCGGCGCTCGGCGGTGTGGGCCTTCCAGCACTGGGCGCGCGAGGTCGGCCATGCGCGGATGAGCGAGCTTGTTGCGCGCCTGAATTATGGAAACGCCCGGATCGGTGAAGCGGATGAGGTCGACCGCTTCTGGCTTGAAGGACCGCTTGCGGTTTCCGCGCGCGAGCAGGTGGACTTCCTTCAACGCCTGCACGCCCGCGGCCTGCCTTTGCGCCCGGAGGTGCAGGGCGCGGTGATCGACATCAGGCAGCATCGCCAGGGCGAGGGCTGGACGCTCTTCGGCAAGACCGGCTGGGCGATCCGCGATGAGCCAGATTACGGCTGGTATGTCGGCTGGCTGGAGACTGAAACCGACACTTGGCTGTTCGCTGTCAACGTCGATCTTGACTGGGAGACGGGCGAGGGCGCGCTCCGGGAGCGCCTTGCGCGCGTAGCGCTGGTGCATGCGGGGGCGCCGGAGGATCTGACGCCGGCTCCGTGACGTTCGGGCCGTGTTGCCTTCGACGGCTGAGCCCTTGCGGCCGCCGACTGCTCGCGGCGTCGCGAGCATCGTCAACGTCCTGCGCATTGGTCAAGGGTGCTTGACTTTGATGGCGAGGCTTGTGTAAAGCGTGCTTGTCCATTTGCTGGAGACGCGCCGTCATGGCTGACACCGCGACGACTGATCCATCCCCCGGCCGGCGCAAGAAGGCTGGCGCATTTGAAACCGGCGTAGCGCTCGGTTTTGTAGCGACGGCTGTTGTGCTCAGCCTGCTTATCGAGCCGCGAGGCTGGTTCGCAGACTCAATCGGGCTTCCGCCTGAAGGCTGGCTCGTGCAGGTGGCGCTTATGACGAGCCTCGCAGCGCTTATGACGATATTGATCTGGCTTCGTCATGCGCTCACGGCGCGTTTGCCCGGTCTGCCCGGCGTCGTCAGCTACATGCTGGTCGGCGGCTTGTTCGGCTTTGCGTTGGGTTTCCTGAGCGAGGGTATCATTTGGTCGCGGCTCTGGCCTTTTGCAGCGAACGGATTGTTCGTGCGCGGACCGGACACGCTGGAGATCGCCGCGCTTGGGCTTGGAGGCGGCTTTCTGGTGCTCGGGCTGCTGTGCCTTGCAGCCTTTGCTCCATCGGCGGTTGAAGACGGCGGCGTCACCCGCAGGGAACAAGCCCAGCTTGCAGTTACCATCCCGGTGCTGTTCGGAGAGGGAGCGCTCTTCTTGCTAATCACTGCGGCGAGGCTCATGGACTGGAGTGATCCGGGCCTCGTTCACGGCGTCATCCTCTTTGCCGCGGGCGCCGCTTTTCTATCCGCCGCGGCGTTCACGCTTGGCGCGTTCGGGAAGCTTGACGAGCTCGAGCGCCTGGTCGCGTTGCGGCACACGACGGCAAGTTTCCTTGTGAGCTTCTTTCTTCTCGCCGGCTGGGCGCTGGCTGAAGCGGTCGGCGCAGCACCGGCTTTGTCGGCTTATGGCGCGTTTCTGCTCGTCAACGCCGTCTATCTCGCAATCAGCGTACCCTGGGGTGTCTGGGAGAACAGACAGGAGATCGCGGAGAGCTTGCGCGACGCCTAGCCCCGGAACACCTCGACCACCGCGCTGGTGTCATTGCCGCCCGCGCGTGCGGCGCCTCCGATGGTGTAGATGGCGGGCGCGCCGTCGAAATCCGCCGTCACCGCGCCAAGGCCGTGGCGCGGCGTCGGCATGACGCCGGCCTCCTCCCACGCGTCGGCGGCGGGATCATACGCCCAGACCTGGGAATAGACGCCCCCGCCGGTGGAATCGAACCATTCGCCGCCGAAAACGAAGATGCGTCCGCCCAGCACGGCCGCCGCCAGCCCGCCCGATCCGCGCGGACCCAGCGCCGGCTGGGGCAGGGGGCTGAACGTCTCCCACAAGTCGCGCTCGGGATCGTACGCCTCGTGCACGGCGGTGTTGCCGCCGGAGACCGTGCGACCGCCGATCACATGCCAGCGTCCGTCGAGCAGCGCGCCGGCGGCGGAATTGCGCGCCGTCGGCGCCGGACGCGCCGTCGTCCAGATGCCTGAGCCGGGATCGAGCACCAGATGCGCGTTCACGTCGGCATGGTCGCTCCAGTCGCGATTGCGCCCGCCGGCGGGCCGGCGTCCGGTGGCGACATGGATGCGCCCGGCGACAACCGCGGCGGTCGTCTCCGCGAGCGGCTGGGGCATGTCGGGTCCCGCGCGCCAGCGATTGTTCTCCGGGTCATAAAGCCGGACGCCCGAACTCATCGACCAGACGCCGCCGTTTTCCGCGGTGAAGCCG
>CAZLOV010000154.1:0-5707 GCA_964561235.1 uncultured Caulobacterales bacterium | reverse complement strand
CGTGCGCGTATCGATGGACACCCCGGACGCCGACCAGCCGCCGCCGACAAGGCGTCCGCCCGTGGCGCGCGCCGCTTCCGCACCGGTCCAGAGCCCCTTCCTGCTCACGACGCGCCTCCTTCCCGCCGCGACAGCGCAGCGCGCGCCGCTTCGCGGTCGTCGAACGGCAAGACGGCGTCGCCAACGATCTGGCCGGTTTCATGACCCTTTCCGGCGATCAGCAGCGCATCGCCAGGCTGAAGCCGGTCGACGGCGGACTGGATCGCTGCGGCGCGGTCGGCGATCTCCTCCGCGCCGGGGGCGCCCTCCAGCACCGCGCGGCGGATCAGAGCCGGATCCTCCGATCGCGGATTGTCGTCGGTGACGATGACGACGTCGGCGAGTTTCGCAGCGGTCTCGCCCATCGGCCTGCGCTTGGTGGCATCACGGTCGCCGCCCGCCCCGAAGACGAGAATGATCCGGCCCTGCGTATGCGGACGCGCCGCGCGGAGCAGCTTGTCCAGCCCGTCGGGCGTGTGGGCGTAGTCGACCAGGATGGGACAGGCGTCGCGGGTCACCGCCGCCGTCTCGAGCCGGCCCGGCACGCCTGAAAGCCGGTTGAGCGTATCGAACACCACCGCTTCCGGCGCGCCGCCCGCAATCGCCATGACCGCCGCGCCCAGCGCATTGGCGGCCTGGAACTCCCCAATCAGCGGCAGGTCCGCTTCGCGCGCCTCGCCGCGCCAGGTAAAGCGCAGATGCTGGCTCGACGGATGCGGGGTGATCTCCTCGATCCTCAGGTCGGCGCCGCCCCAGCCGATGGAGATCACATCGAGGCCGGCGGCTTTCGCCCGTGCCGCCATCCGCTCGCCCCACGCACCATCGACGTTCATGACCGCCGGCGAGGCGGCCGGCGTCAGCTCGGTGAAGAGCCGGGCCTTGCTGTCGAAGTAGTCTTCAAATGTCGGGTGATAGTCGAGGTGATCCTGGCTGAGATTCGTAAATGCGGCCAAAGCAAGACGCGCTCCGTCCATGCGCCTTTGCTTGAGGCCGTGGCTTGAAGCTTCCATCGCGAGATGCGTGACGCCTTCCGCCGCAAGCTGGTCCAGAGAGCGATGCAGCGCGATCGCATCCGGCGTGGTGAAGCCGACATCCACCCGGCCCGAGGCGCGCGTGACGCCCAGCGTGCCCAAAGCCGCCGCCTCATAACCGCACGCCGTCCAGAACTGCCGCAGGAACTCCACCGTCGAGCTCTTGCCGTTGGTTCCCGTCACCGCATGGATGTGCGCCGGCTGGCGCGGGTAGAAGCGCGCGGCCATCACCGCCAGCCCGGCGCTGGGATCGTCCATGGCGACAAGGGGCAGTTTCGTTTCGGTCCCGGGCTCGCCGAGCACGGCGACCGCACCGGCGGCTTCGGCAGCCGGAACGAAGTCGCGGCCGTGGACCTTCACGCCGGGAAGCGCCGCGAACAGGTCGCCGGGCTTCACCTTGCGGCTGTCGAGCGCCAGGCCCGTCACGCGCACCTCCGCGGCCGCCGCGGGAAGGGCGGCGCCGGCGGGGGCGAGATCGGCGAGACGGGCGGCGCGGGCGGTCATTCTCTGGCGTCCTCAGGCGGAGCGTTCAGCACCGGATCGGCGGCTGAGACGACCTCGCCCACCGGCAGCGGTTCTTCAGGACCCGGCCGCACGGCGAGTTGCGGCGCGAAAATCTGCGCGACGGTTACCGCATGCGCCTGCGGATCGCTCATGCGCGGCTCGACGCCGAGCATGGGCCCGATCCGGCGCAGCATCTCGGCCGCCGTGGGACGCGCCGTCCAGCCCGCCGTCGGGCTGTAACCGCGCATTTCAGGCGTCTGCTGGGGCCGTTCGAGCACGACCGTCAACACATACTCAGGGTCTTCGTATGGAAAAATGCCAACGAAGGTCGCCATGCGCTCGCGGGAGTAGACGCCGCCCTGCGGCATCAGGCCGGTTCCGGTCTTGCCGGCCACGTTCAGCCCGGCCACGTCGGCGCTCGTCGGACCAAATACGCCCTCGTCGGTGACCGTCTCGCGGAGCACGCCGAGAATGCGCGCCGCTGCGCCGCGCGACATGACCGGCTCGCCCGCCACCAACTCATCCGGCGCAACCAGCCGCAGCGTCGGCGCCACATAGACCCCGTCATTGGCGATCGCGCCGTAAGCCGCCGTCAGCGCAAGCGGGCTGACCGCCAGTCCGTGCCCATAGGCCATGGTCATTGTTTCCATGGGCCCCGGCGTTGCGTCGAAGATCGGGCGGGCGCTCTCGACAAGTTCGATTTCGGCGGCTTCGTCGAGATGCAGCGCCCTGTAGAAGTCCACAAGCCGCTCCGCGCCGACCGCCTCGCCCATCTGGGCCGCGGCGATGTTGGAGGAATGGATGATCATTTCGCGCGCGGTCATCGGGCGGCCCTCGCCCATATAGTCGCGGATCGTGTGGCCGTGGCGGCGCAACGGGCGGCTGGCGTCGTAGACGGTGTCGAGATCCGCCACGCCGGCCTCCATAGCGGCGGCCAGCGCGAGCGGCTTGAACACGGAGCCGAGCTCGTAGACGCCCGTGACCGCCCGGTTCATGCGCTGATCCTCGCTCGCATGCCCGTAACGGTTCGGATCAAAATCCGGAAGCGAGGCCATGGCGAGGATTTCGCCCGTGCCCACACGCATGAGGATCGCCGCCGCGCCGCTGGCGCGGTAATGCGCCATGCGTTCGCGCAGAACGCTTTCGACCGCGTGCTGGAGCGTCAGGTCGACGGACAGCGGCACCGGCAGGCGCGCGCCGTCCGTCAACACGCTGTCGAGCGCCAGCTCGGCGCCGGCGAGCCCGGTCATGTCCGTACCGGCGAAACCAACCACGTGAGCTGCAACGGGGCCTTTGGGATAGACGCGCACCAGCTCGTCCTCGAAACCGACGCCTTCAGCGCCGTTGGCGTAGACCGCTTCGACCTGCCGCGGGGTCAGGGCGCGCTGCACCGGCACATACCGCCCGCCACGGCGAATGCGCGCCGCCAGCGCGTCCGCGTCCACGTCAGGCAGCACCGCAGCGATACGGCGCGCCGTCGCCTCCGGATCCCAGACGAACGCCGGGTCCACGTAGAGATTGCGGAACTGGAGATTGGTCGCGAGCTTCTCGCCGTTGCGGTCGACCAGCTCCGCGCGGGAGACAGCCGCCGCCGTCACGGCGCCGCGCGGCGCGTCTTCCGGCGTGAAGGCGGCGAGCTGGACGGCGCGGCCGCCCGTGACGGCGAAACCGACAAGCACGGCCGCGCCGATCATGCCCAGGCGCATACGCGCTATGTCATGGGCGGCGGCGGCCTCATCCTCCAGCCGGACCATGCGCGTGATCGAAGCGGGCGCGTCCTCGCGCACGGGCGGCGCGGAACGGTCCGCACGCCGCACCGTCGGCCGGCGCAGACGCGCAATGAGCCTCGCGAAAGGCCGCAGGAAGCCGCCGAGCCCGTCCATCGCCGCGCCTCGCTAACGTTAAGGCCGGCCGCCGGTGCGGCGCACATAGGCCTCCGCATCGGAGCCGGCGGCCTCGGGAAGATCGTCAGGCGAGCTTGGCTCAAGCATGGCCAGCGTAATGCGCTGACGCTGATCGAGCGGGCGCACGTCCAGATGCGCAAGCGCAAGCCTGCGCAGGTTTTCCGGACTGTCCTTGAGGGCGAGTTCGGCCTGGAGCTGGCTGATCCGTCCCCGCTCGCGGGCGAGATCGTCCTGGAGACTGGCCAGCCGGTCCCCCCGGTCGGACATCTCGGATCGGGCGACATAGATCGCAAGCATGAGCGCCAGGGCGGCGGCGAGACAAAGGCCGTGGACGAGCTTCATCATGGCTGGATCTCCACCAGTCGATCGAAGGAGGGCGCGCCGCCGGGCGGCGTGAAGGCGGCGGGATGAGCAGGCGCGGCGGTGCGCGCGGCGGCGCGGAGCCGGGCGGAACGCGCGCGCGGATTGGCTTGCGTCTCCGCCTCGCCCGGCTCGACGGCCTTGCGGGTAAGCAGCGAGAAGCTGGGCTCGGGGCCCGGCTCCGCTTCGGGCAGGTGGCGCGATCCGCGCGGCGCAAGACCGGCCCGGTCGCGCAGGAAGGTTTTCACCATGCGGTCTTCCAGCGAGTGGAAGGTGACGACGACAAGACGGCCCGCCGGCTTGAGCACGCGCTCGGCGGCGGACAGCCCGCGCGCCAGCTCGCCGAGCTCGTCATTGACGAAGATCCGCAGCGCCTGGAACACGCGGGTGGCGGGATGGATGCGCTGACCGGGCTTCATGCCGACCGCGCGGCTGACGATCTCCGCCAGACGCCCGGTCGTCTCGATCGGGGCCTGCTCGCGCGCCTCGACAATGAACTGGGCGGCGCGCCGGGCGCGCTTTTCTTCACCATAAGCACGGAAGACGGCGGCGAGTTCCTCGAGGTCGAGATGATTGACCGCATCCGCCGCGCTGGGGCCCTCGCAGCTCATGCGCATGTCCAGCGGGCCGTCCTTCTGGAAGGAGAAGCCGCGCTCGGGCCGGTCGAGCTGCATCGAGGAGACGCCCAGATCAAGCACCACGCCGTCGGCGCCGGACGAGCCGGCGCGCTCGATCACGTCGGCCATGAGCGAAAACGGCCCCTGGGCCAGCGCGAAGCGCTTCGGCCAGGCCTTGCTGACAGCGTCGGCGGCCTCGCGCGCGCTTGGATCACGGTCGATGCCGAGCACCCGCGCGCCTTCGACGCCGAGGATGGCGCGCGTGTAACCGCCCGCGCCGAACGTGCCGTCGACATAGAGGCCGCCGTCGCGCGGCTCGAGATAATGGAGCATCTCGTCCAGCAGGACCGGGGCGTGAAGCGCGCTCATGCGCCCTCCCCCGGCTGGGCCGGCTTTCGCAGCGCCGCCCTGTTGGCGCGCGCAAACTCCAGCGCTTCGGCCTGGGCGGCTTCGTAGGCCTCCGGGTTCCAGATCTCGAAGCGGCGGCCGAGACCCACGAAGGTCGCCTTCTTCTCGAGGCCGGCGTGGGCGATGAACTCTGCGGGCAGGCTGACGCGGCCGTTGCCGTCGAAGGTCAGCAGCTTCGCGCCGCCGAAGATGACCCGCTCGAAGAGCATGCGGTTGTCGTCATAGGGGTCCATCGCGTCGATGGCGTCCTGCAGCTCCGACATGCGGCGCTGGCCGCCGCCGTCGAGCATGCCCCCGTTGAAGGATTTCCAGACATAGATGCCGGGCTCGCCCGCCACGACCGCGCGGAAGTCAGCGGGCACGGAGACTCGTCCCTTCGCATCGACGCCGTTCGTGGTGGTGGACAGGAACATGTCCGCGCAAAGCCCCTTTGCCCCGCATCCCCTATCAGCGGGTTAATTTGGGATACCATGGGACAGCATGGGAAACAATGACAAAACCGGCGCTAAAACGCCTCCAAGTGCCTCGAACCAAGTAAAATCGGACTTTGCTGCAGCGCACAAAATAGTAAACGCCAAGCATGTTGCAGCGCAGCATAAAGAACAGATGCGGAACATCCGGCGATGGTGTTAACGATTGGGGCGATGAGAGGCGTCAGGCGGCCTGTAAGCCGGGTTCTGTCGCGCTTGTTTCCGGAAAAGAAAAAGCGGGACGACCATTCATCTGGGACGGCGCTTGCGCGCCGCCTCTTGCGGCCCACCCGGACGGCGCGCGGAGACGCGCGTGCCGGACAAGCCGGCGTCCATCCCTATTCGGCCTTGCTCCGGGCGGGGCTTGCCGTGCC
>CAZLOV010000153.1:0-5752 GCA_964561235.1 uncultured Caulobacterales bacterium | reverse complement strand
CGCGAGGTCTCCTCGCCGACATGACGCACGCCAAGCGCGTTGATGAAGCGCGACAGCGCGATTTCGCGCCTGCGCTCGATGGCCTCGAACAGGTTCGCGGCGGATTTCGCGCCCCAGCCTTCGCGCTCACGGATCGGCGGATCGATCTCGCCCGCCCTGTCGCGCGCCTGCAGCGTGAAGATGTCAGCCGGCTCCTTCACGATCCCTTCGTCATAGAAGGCTTCGATCTGCTTTTCGCCGAGCCCTTCGATGTCGAAGGCCTTTCGCCCCACGAAATGCTTGAGATGCTCCTTGCGCTGATAGGGACAGGCGAATTCGCCGGTGCAGCGCCGGACGACGCTTTGCTCGCCGGTGCGCGGATTGACCTCGCGCTCGGCCGGGGTCGCGAGCGGACAGGGACACACCTGGGGAAACACGTAGGGCTCGGCGTCCGCGGGGCGTTTGTCGGCGAGCACCTCGACGATCTGGGGGATGACGTCGCCGGCGCGCTGGACCACGACGGTGTCGCCGACGCGTACGTCTTTCCGCGCGATCTCGTCTTCATTGTGCAAGGTGGCGTTGGAGACGACGACGCCGCCGACCGTGACGGGCTCAAGCTTGGCGACCGGGGTCAGCGCGCCGGTGCGGCCGACCTGGATCTCGATGGCGTTAAGGCGCGTAGTCGCCTTTTCCGGCGAGAACTTGTGCGCAATCGCCCAGCGCGGTTCGCGAGACCGGAACCCAAGGCGTTCCTGGTAGTCGAGCCGGTCAACCTTGTAGACCACGCCGTCTATGTCGTAGCCGAGATCGGCGCGCTTCTCCTCCAGGCCCTTGTAGTGCGCCAACAGCGCGTCCACGCCGTCGCACAGCACCATGTCGGGATTGGTGCGGAAGCCGAGCCGCCCCAGCCGCGCGACGGCTTCCGACTGGGTTTGCGCGAGCGCCTCGGAGGTTTCCCCCCAGGCGTAGGCGAAGAAGCCCAGGGGCCGTTCAGCGGTCACGGCCGGGTCGATCTGGCGCAGACTGCCTGCAGCGGCGTTGCGCGGGTTCTTGTAGGCGGGCTTGCCGCGTTCGGCCTGACGTTCGTTCAGCGCGGCGAAGTCGGCATGGCTCATATAGACCTCGCCGCGCACTTCCAGGATCTCGGGGATGTCGTTTCCGGACAGTTGGTCGGGAATATCCGGCAGCGTCCGCAGATTGGCGGTGACGTCCTCGCCCGTGCGCCCGTCGCCTCGGGTGGCGCCAAGCACGAGTACGCCGTTCTCGTATCGAAGGCTGGCCGAGAGCCCGTCGATCTTGGGCTCGGCGGTCAGGGCCATCGCATCCGCCTCCTTCAGGTTGAGAAAGCGCCGGGTGCGGCGAACGAAGTCCTCCGCGTCATCATTCGAAAACGCATTTCCCAGCGACAGCATCGGCACGGCGTGGGCGACCTCGCGAAAGCCCGAAGACGGCTGCGCGCCGATGCGTTCGCTCGGACTGTATTTGCGCTTCAGGTCGGGAAAGCGCGCCTCGATATCGGCGTTGCGCTGACGCAGGGCGTCATAGGCGGCGTCGGAAATCGCCGGCTCGTCCTGCTGGTAATACAGCCGGTCATGGCGCTCGATCTCCCGCGCGAGACGCGCCAGCTCGCTTTCCGCCTCCTCCCGGGAGAGCGCAGCGACGTCTTTCAGCGCCGCGTTCATGAGGCCATCAGCTCGGCGGCGGCCGCGCGGGCGGCCTCGGTGATTTCAGCGCCCGACAGCATCCGCGCGATCTCCTCGCGGCGCTCATCCGCAGCCAGCGGCCGCACGGTGATGCGCGCCGTATCGCCTTCGCTCGCCTTCTCGATCCGGAAATGATGCGCCGCGCGCGCCGCCACTTGCGGCGAGTGGGTGACGACGACAGCCTGACCCTGCGCGGCGAGCCGTGCGAGCCGGTGCCCCACCGCATCCGCCACCGCGCCGCCGACGCCCTGGTCGACCTCGTCGAAGACCATGACGACGCCCGGATCGCCCGCGGCGAGCGAGACCTTCAGCGCCAGGGAAAACCGAGAGAGCTCGCCGCCCGAGGCGATGCGGTCGATGGGGCCGAACGGGCTGCCCGGATTGGTGGCGACCTCGAAGGCGACCTTGTCCCAGCCCTCCCGGCCGGGGCGGGCTTCGTCCGGCTCGACGGCGACGCGGAAGCGCGCCTTGTCGAGCTTGAGCGGGGCGAGTTCGCCCGTCACGGCGCTTGCGAGCGCTTCAGCGGCCGCCCTGCGGCTTTCCGTGAGCGCGCGCGCGGTTGCGGCGTAGTCCGCCTCGGCGCGGGCAAGCGAAGCCTCTGCCTCATCCAGGCGTTCGCCGGCATGTTCGATCGCCTCAAGCTGGGCCGCCAGCGTCTCGCGCCGCTCGGCAAGCTCGTCGGCGCGCACATTGTGTTTGCGCGACGCCGCCCTCAGCGCGAACAGCCGCTCCTCCACGGCCTCAAGCCGGCCGGGCTCCGCGTCGAAGGCCGAGGCCGCATCACGCAGCGCCTCGCCCGCCTCGTTGAACTCGATGAGCGCACGGTCCAGCGCGCCGGTCGCCCTCTCGAGCGCTGCGCGCGCCGCAGCCGCCGCCTCGCCCGCCTCGCCGGTTCCCAGAAGCTCGCCCACTCGCTCCAGCCCGCGCAGCGCGTGGTTGAGACGCCCTTCCAGCCCCTCCCCGCCGGCGACAAGATCGGAGGCGGCGTTGATATCCTCCAGCGCCCGCTCGGCCTGCTGCAGGAACTTCCGCTCCTCGGCCAGAGCGGCTTCCTCGCCCGGCTGCGGGCGGAGTTCATCGAGTTCGCCGACGGCGTGACGCAACCAGGCTTCATCCTCGCTCGCCCGGCTCTGGGCAGCGCGAAGGCCGTCGAGGTGATCGCGCGCCCTGGAGAGCGCCTCCCATGCGGCGCGCACGGCGTCGCGCTCGGCCGCATTGCGCGCGAAGGCGTCCAGCAGACTGCGATGGGTCTTGGGGTCGAGAAGGCCGCGGCCGTCATGCTGGCCGTGGATTTCCACCAGCACGTCGCCAAGCTGGCGCAGCAGGCCGACGCTGGCGGGCCGGTCGTTGACATAGGCGCGGCTGCGGCCGTCCGCGGAGAGACTGCGCCTGAGGATCAGCGCCTCGCCGGGTTCGGCGTCCACGCCGGCCTCAGCCAGCACCGCGTAGGCGGGATGGTCCGGCGACGGATCGAACACCGCTGTTGCGCTCGCCTGCTCGGCGCCGGCGCGGACCTGCGCGCGTTCGGCGCGCTCGCCGCAGGCGAGACCCAGCGCGGCGAGCAGGATCGACTTGCCCGCGCCGGTTTCCCCGGTCAACGCGGACAGGCCAGGCTGGAATTCGAGATCCAGCGCGTCGATCAGCACGATATCGCGGACGGACAGGGCGGAAAGCATCAGCCCGGAAGATGCGGGAGTCGCGCGCGCTTGCCCAGCGACATCAGCCGAAGATGCGATCGATCGCCCGGCGGAAGACGCTCGGATCGCGTTCCTCCACGCCCAGTTCCGGCACGGCGATGCCGCGTGCGGTGAGAAGCTCGTAAGAGTCTTCGTACCATTCCGAGCCCTGGAAGTTGTAGCCCAGCACCGCGGCGATCTCGCGCGCCTCCTGGTCGACGCCCAGCGCCACATAGGCCTCCACGAGCCGGTGCAGGGCCTCGGGGACGTGGTTGGTCGTCTGATAGTCCGTCACCACGGTGCGGAAGCGGTTTATCGCAGCGAGATGGTAGCCGTTGCGCAGATACCAGCGGCCGACATCCATCTCCTTGCCCGCCAGGTGGTCGCGCGTCATGTCGATCTTCAGCCGCGCGTCGCGGGCGTAGGCGGTGTCGGGATAGCGGCGCACGACCTGCTGCAGCGCGAGGAAGGCCTGCTGGGTCGTGCTCTGGTCGCGGCCGACATCGAAGATCCGCTCGTAATGACAGATCGCGATCAGGTAGTAGGCGTATGGCGCGCTCGAGGAACCGGGGTGCAGCGCAATGAAACGCTGGGCGTCGGAGATCGCCTCGTCGTAGCGGTTCGCGCGATAGTTCGAATACGCCGCCATGAGCATCGACCGGCGCGCCCACTCCGAAAACGGGTGCTGGCGCTCGACCTCGTCGAAAAGGCCCGCCGCCGTGACGTAGTCGCGCCGGTCAAGCCGGTCGAGCGCCTCATTGTAAATGACTTCGACCGGGCGCTCGACATAGGCGAGCTCTTCATTGTCGGCGCCGGCGCAGGCGGAAAGCGCCACAGCGGCGAAGCCGAAGGCGATAAGGCGGGCGAATGGCGTCATGGTCGCAATCCCGTTTCGGGTCACCGGCAAGACCCGTCATAAGCCCCCCGGCCCGGATCGTTTCCGGTTTTAACCCATGTTGGGCGCGCGGCAACCCGCGCGTCCGGGGTCTGTTCAGGATCGGACGAGGGCTTCCACCGGCGCAACAGCGTCGTGCAGGTTCACCGCGCGCCAGGCGGACGTGTCCGCCAGCAGCGCGCGCACGGCGAGATTGTTGAGCCCGTGGCCGGGGCGGAAGGCGCGGTAGAGCCCCACGATGGGCATGCCGGCCAGATAAAGATCGCCAAGCGCATCAAGGGCCTTGTGACGCACGAATTCATCGGCGAAGCGCAATCCTTCCGGATTGGCGACGCGGCCGTCCTCCAGCACCACCGCATTCTCCATCGACCCGCCGCGGGCGAGACCGTTCTTCAGGAGCGCGTCCAGATCGCGGCGGAACCCGAAGGTGCGCGCCGGCGCAATCAGATCCGCAAACGTGTCAGGCGTGACTTCGAAGGCGTAGTGCTGCCGGCCGATGGCCTCGTCGTCGAAGTCGATCTCGACATCGATCGCGGGCTTCAAGGCGGGAAGGAACTCCGCGCGCCGGGCGCCCTGCTCGATGGCGACGCGCTTGAGCACCTGGATCACCCGGCGCGGCGCGGGCGAGGTTTTCAGGCCTGCATGACGGATCAGCTCGACGAACGGCCGCGAGGAGCCGTCCATCGCCGGAGCTTCCGGACCGTCGATCTCGATGATCACGTCATCCACGCCCATGCCCGCAAGCGCGGCCATCAGGTGCTCCACGGTGGAGACCGACGCGCCGGCGTCATTGACGAGCGTCGTGCCCAACTCGGTCGAGCGCACCAGATCGTAGCGCGCCTCGATGCGCGTGTCCGCGAGATCGAGATCGGCGCGCTCGAAGACGACGCCTGCGCCGACCGGGGCGGGCTTCATCACCATGCGCACGCGCGCGCCGGTGTGAAGTCCGATCCCGGCGCACACGGCGGCCGTGGCCAGAGTGGTCCTTTGCATCGCGGCGTCGTCCCGTATCAGCCCCGTCCGGCGCGACCGCGATCCCCCATCCGAATCGCAGCGGCGCGCCGTTTCAGTTCGCGACCCTAACGGGCCTTCGCACCAGCACAATTAAACGATTGTTGCTGGCTGTTACGTTCCGGGACGCCCGCGCGGCGGGTTCAGTTGGCCTGCCGGCGCAGGAAAGCGGGGATTTCGAGCTCGGTCTCGTCGAACTCCGCGCCGAACAGGTCGGATCCCTGCTGGGGCTTCGGTTCAGACGGCGCGGCGTTGCGGCCGACCGGGTCCTTGCGCACCGACGGATCGGTGGGTTCGACACGCGGACGCGCGCGGCGTCCGAAAAGCGACAGGCCGCGGCGCGGGGCTTCGCTCTGGGCTTCGGGCGCGGGCTCCGGGTCGGCGCGGCGGATGCCGGCGGCGGCCTCTTCGAGATGCTCCGGCATTCGCGCCACTTCCGGCTTCAGTTCCGGCTGCGGCTGCGGCTGCGGCTGCGGCTACGGCTGGGG
>CAZLOV010000152.1:4801-5753 GCA_964561235.1 uncultured Caulobacterales bacterium | reverse complement strand
CGGCGGAGAGCGAGACGCGGATCGTGTCGCCGATGCCCGCCCAGAGGAGCGAGCCGAGGCCGATGGCGGACTTCACCCCGCCCGTGCGCAGCGCGCCGGCTTCGGTCACGCCCAGATGCAGCGGGGCGTCGGTGGCTTCGGCGAGGCCCTGATAGGCGGCGACGGTGAGAAAAACGTCGGAGGCCTTCACGGAGATCTTGTACTCGTGGAAGTCGAGATCATCGAGGATGCGCGCATGGTCCAGCGCGCTCTCCACCATGGCCTCCGGGCACGGCTCGCCGTACTTCTCCAGAAGGTCCTTCTCCAGCGAACCGGCGTTCACGCCGATACGGATGGCGCAGCCATGATCCTTGGCGGCCCGGACGACTTCCTTGACCCGGTCCATCGAGCCGATATTGCCCGGATTGATCCGCAGGCAGGCCGCGCCGGCCTCCGCCGCCTCGATGCCGCGCTTGTAGTGGAAATGGATGTCGGCGACGAGCGGCACGTTCGCCGCCTTGGCGATGTGCTTGAAGGCGGCGGTGGATTCAACGTCGGGACAGGACACCCGCACGATGTCCGCGCCGACCTCCTCGAGTTCACGGATCTGGTTGATGGTGGCGTTGACGTCCGTCGTCGGCGTGTTCGTCATTGACTGCACGCTGATCGGCGCATCCCCGCCGACCTCGACGGAGCCGACGCGGATCTTCCGCGACTTGCGGCGGTCGATCATGCGCCAGGGGCGGACTTTCGTGTGCTCTTCAATCGCCATGGTTACGCGCTCCCGCTGCCGGACCTCGCTGCGGAATATACGCAAGCCCGATCCGGTTCGATACCCGGTCTCACGTGATGTTGCTTTGACGGGCGCCGAATGTCTCGACGCCGCCGCCTCAGCCGTCAGCGGCCGTGTCGCCAAGGGTGGCCAGCGCCGCGGTCATGAATTCCGCAGCCGGCATGTTCTCCACGATCTCGC
>CAZLOV010000152.1:0-4791 GCA_964561235.1 uncultured Caulobacterales bacterium | reverse complement strand
GGCCGAGCTGCACGCCGCGCGCGCTCGCCGAGACGGCGCCGGCGTCGGCGGCGGTGATCGTCAGGCCCGGTTCGTCCGGCGCGCGGTAAACCTCGCCCGCGGCGAGGTCGCGGGAAAACAGGATGCGGCCTGATGCGTCGCGCACTTCAAGGAAGGTCGGCGCGCTGGCCGCGAGCACGAGGCCGGAACCGCCGCTGGCGGCGGGAAGGCCCGACCAGATGTCGGTGATGGACGGCGCGCGGCGGGCCTGCTCGACAAGCGGCGCCGGCGGCGCGTCGACCAGGCCGACGCCCGGCGTCGGCGCGTCGGCGAACGCGCCGGCGTTGGTGACTTGCGTGCCATACCAGCTCGCCGCCCCGATCACGCCGGCCATGATGAGCACAGCCCCGAGGACGCCGCGCGGCAGCCGGATTTCGCGCTTGCGGATGACGCCGGTCGGTTGCGCGCGGCCGCTTTCGCATTCCACCTCGCGCTTGAACTGGTTGATCACGCCGTCGACGTCGAGCTTCAGGAAGGCGGCGTAGGTGCGAAGATATCCGACCGCATAGGCGCGCGAGGGCAGGCCGCGCGGATCCATCGCCTCAAGCGCCTCCAGATAGTCGGGCTTGATTCGCGTTTCAGACGCCGCGCTTTGAAGGCTGTGGCCCGCGCGCTGGCGAGCCTGCCTGAGCTGGTCGCCAACGCTGGCGCCAAGCGTTGCGCCCGCGTCGGAAAAAACCGCATCCATAGGTACATACTGGGCGGAAACCGCCCCCGTCGCCGGTTTAGTCATGTCAATGCGCCGACTTGCAGCGCCCCCACCTCACCGGCCCGATTGTGGCTTTTCGGGCTCAGTTACGCATTAGATGACCACAGCCTTTAGGAATTATCAACGGCGTCGTCAGGGAGGCCGGCGCTTTTTCGCGCCTGCAGCAGCGCCGCCCTGAGACCGCCGGTCTCCGCATGGCCGTGGGGTCCGTCGAGACGCTCTGCAAGCCACGCGCCAAGGCGTTGCGAATCAAGGCCGCGCAAGGCCGTCTTCACCGGGCCGATCGATCCCGGCGCCATGGACAGCCTGCGGAATCCAAGGGCGGTGAGCACGCACGCCTCGAGCGGCCGGCCGGCGATCTCGCCGCATACCGAGGCCGGCTTGCCCGCCGCCTCGCAGGCCTGGGCGATCGAGCGCAGCAGCTTGAGCGGACCCGGCGACAGCACGTCATAGCGGTTGGCGACGCGGGCGTTCTGGCGATCGGCGGCGAAAAAATACTGCATGAGATCGTTCGCCCCGACCGCCACGAAGTCCGCCTGCGCAAGAACGGGACCCGGATCGAAGGCCGCCGCCGGGGTCTCCATCATGAAGCCGACATTGACCTCGGCGGGCAGCGGATGGCCGAAACGGCGCGCATGGGCGAGCTCGCGGTCGAGTATGCCGCGCGCGGCCGCCAGCTCGGCGGGGTCGGCGATCATGGGGAAAAGCACGTTAAGCGTGCGGCCTTCCGCAGCGCGCACCAGCGCGCGCAGCTGGTAATGCGTCAGGCCCGGCCGGTCGAGGCCCATGCGAAGGCCCCGCCAGCCGAGCGCGGGGTTCGCCTCGCGCACCGGCGCGGTGAAGGAGACGACCTTGTCGCCGCCCAGATCAAGCGTGCGGAAAACCACCGGCCGGTCGCCGGCGGCGTCGAGCGCGCGGCGGTACAGCTCGACCTGCGCGTCGAGCCGGGGCAGCGCGTCGGAGACCATGAACTGGAATTCGGTGCGGAAAAGCCCGATGCCTTCCGCGCCGGTTTCATCCAGCTGGGTCAGTTCGACGAGCAGTCCCGCGTTCAGGAACACCCCGACACGCACGCCGTCCTTCGTCACGGCGGGTTCGGCGCGGGCGGCGCGATAGCGTTCGCGGCGGCGCTTCAGGCTCTCCACGCGCTCTTCATAGACCTTCAGCACCTCCTCGGAGGGGCGCGCGTGAAGCAGGCCGTATTCGCCGTCGACAATGACCGGATCGCCGTCCTCGACGCGGTCAAGCGCGCCCTCCACACGCCCGACCATCGGCACGCCCAGCGCCTTGGCGACAATCGCGGCGTGACCGGTGACCGAGCCTTCCTCCAGCGCCACGCCCGCCAGGCGGCTGCGGTCATAATCGAGAAGCTCCGCGGGCCCGATCGAGCGGGCGATCAGGATCGCGTTCTCCGGCAGCTCCAGCGCGCCGCTTTCCCCGTCCACCTCGAGATGGCGCAACAGGCGGTTGGCGAGATCCTCAAGATCGTGCAGGCGCTCCCGGAAAAGCGGGTCGCGCGCGCGCATCAACCGGGCGCGGTGCTCGTTGCGCACGCGCTCGACGGCGGCTTCCGCCGTCAGGCCCGAACGCACCGCCTCCGACAGCGCGGAGAGCCAGCCCCGGTCATGGGCGAACATGCGGTAGGCTTCCAGCACCTCACGCGAAGGCGTTCCGATCGGCACGCGGCCGGAATCCAGAAGCTGGTCGACCTGGGCGCGCAGCCGTCCGATCGCCTCCTGCAGCCGGATCTCCTCCGCCGCCGCGTCCTCGGCGACCAGCCGCGCGGGGCGCACATGCGGCTCGAACAGAACCGCGCGCCCGATCGCCAGCCCGCGCGCCAGCGCTTCGCCCTGGAAGCGCTCGGGCTTCGAGGGGCGCAGCTCCATCCCCTTGAACGGCTTGGCGGTGACGAGGTCGCCCGAGACCACGATCTCCGCCAGCAGCATCGCCACCGTCTGGAGGGTTTCGATCTCCTCCTCGCCCATGCGCTTGGCTTCATGGGTCTGGGCGGTCAGCACGCCCACGAGGCGTCCGCCGCGCAGGATCGGCACGCCGACAAAGCTCTTGAACGGCTCCTCGCCCGTTTCCGGCTTGTAGGAGAAGTTCGGATGCGCGGGCGCGTTCTCCACGGAGAACGGCCGCACCGAACGCGCCACCAGCCCGACCAGGCCCTCGTCGGGCTTGAGGCGCACCTTGTGGACGCTTTCGGCCTTGAGGCCATGGGTGGCGGAGAGCTCCAGAGACCCGCCGGGGCGCACCAGATAGATCGAGCAGACCTCGCTGCGCGTCTCCTCCGCGATGATGTCGGTCAGCAGGTCGAGGCGCTTTTGCGCGTCCTCCTGCAGGGCCATGAGGTCGCGAATGCGGCTCAGGAGCCTGCGGGGTCCGGGAACGGGCCTCAGATCTGCATTCATGGGCGGCGGCGTCTCTGTCTCGGCTTTGCGCCCGGCGCCGGGATCGCGGCGGTTGTCGGACGACCCGCGTTTGGAGCCGCTTCAGGGCGGGTCCGTCAAGCCTCGTGAAGCTTGTAGGCGGCGTGAAGCGCACGCACCGCCCGCTCGACATGGTCTTCGTCAAGCAGCGCGGAAATCTT
The DNA here is from genome assembly GCA_964561235.1 of uncultured Caulobacterales bacterium. Classification (GTDB taxonomy): domain Bacteria; phylum Pseudomonadota; class Alphaproteobacteria; order Caulobacterales; family Maricaulaceae; genus JBCBSP01. Next base: position 1,450 of record CAZLOV010000152.1, on the reverse strand, counting down.
GATTTCCGAGGTTGCGAGCATGCGCACGCTGACGCCGCCTTCGTGCAGCACCGCATAGAGCGTGCGGGCGATGTCGGCGCGTCCGCGCAAGCCCGCGCCCACGACGGAGACCTTCGCAAGACCGGTTTCCGACCGGCTCTCATAGTCCGCAAAGCGGGCGAGCACGCCCGCAGCGGCGCCAAGCGCGCCGCCCTCCACGGAGAACTCGACCGTCGAACCGCTGCGCGCCTGCACGATCATGTCCACCCCGATCGAGGCCTCGGCGAGCGCGGCGAACAGCGCGGCGGGTCCGCCGGAGGCCGGATCCAGCCCGGACACTGAAAGCCGGGCCTGACGCCGCTGATAGGCGACGCCCGAGACGATGCGGCGCTCGCCGAGATGGCTGGCGGGAACAACGTCCGTGCCACGGCTTTCACCCGCCCCCATGAAGCTGGACTTCACCCGCATGACGAGGTTCTTGCTCTTGGCGTATTCCACCGAGCGCGCCTGCAGGACCTTGGCGCCCATCGCCGCCATCTCGAGCATCTCGTCATGGGAAACCCGGGCGAGCCGCCGCGCGCCGGGCTCGATGCGGGGATCGGTGGAGAAGACGCCGTCGACATCGGTGTAGATGTCGCATTCCGCTCCGAGCGCCGCAGCGACGGCGGCGGCGGTGAGATCGGTTCCCCCGCGCCCGAGCGTAAGCAGCCGGCCGGATGCGTCCACGCCCTGATAACCAGCGACCACGGGGATGATCCCGCGCGCCAGCATCGATTCGAGCGACGCCGCCTCGACGCCCGCGATGCGCGCCGACCCCGGCGGGCCGTCGACATGGATCGGGACCTGCCAGCTCAGCATGGAGGCGGCTTCAAACCCCTCGCCCTTGAGCGCAAGCGCCATGAGGCTCGCTGCGGCCTGCTCGCCGGCGGCGAGCGCCACATCGGTCTCCGCTTCGCCAAGGCCGCCGCCGAGGCTTTCGGCAAGGCCCAGCAGCCGGTCCGTGTCGCCCGCCATCGCCGAGACCACGACCGCGACCCGCCGGCCGTTGCGGACTTCCCCGGCGATGATCGCGGCGGCGGCGCGGATGCGCTCGGGGCTTCCAAGCGACGTGCCGCCGAATTTCAGCACGAGCGGCGGGGCGGGTTCGGACATGAACGCTCCTTGAGGTCGAAACGGGGCCCGAACCGACCCATATTCGCCGGTGACGGCGCGGGAAAGGCCCGCGCGCGGCGAAGACGAGGCGAAGCATGGCCCAGGGCGCGGCTCCCGAAACGATCTCCCGTCCTTCGGTGGACGACGCGGAAATCGAGAAATTCTCCCGCATGGCCGCGGAATGGTGGGATCCGAAATCGAAATTCGCCCCGCTGCACAAGTTCAATCCCGCGCGCCTGGCCTTTCTGCGCGAGCGATTGTGCGCGCATTTCGGCCGCGAGGGGCGCGAGCCGCTGGCGGGCCTGTCGCTTCTCGATAT
>CAZLOV010000151.1:0-5820 GCA_964561235.1 uncultured Caulobacterales bacterium | reverse complement strand
GGCGCACGCTGCGCGTCGCGCGCCAGCGCCATCCGCTCGGCGGCCTTCTGGTCATTTTCCACGACATGACCGACCAGCTCGCGCTGCAGGCCCGCTACAACACCCAGCTCAAGGTTCAGCGCGCCACGCTGGACAAGCTGCATGAAGCCGTTGCGGTGTTTGGGTCCGACGGCCGCCTGCGCCTGCGCAACGCAGCCTTCGAGCAGACCTGGCGGCTCGATCCGGAGACGCTCGATCAGGCAAGTTTCGACGAGGTCGCAAAGGCCTGCATGGCGCTTCACAACGACCCGCGCAGCTGGGCCGAGCTCAAGGCGCGCATCACCGATCCGAGCCCGGAAGCGCGCAAGCCCGTCACAGGCGAGATCACGCGCGCGGACGGCGCGGTTCTCACCTGGCTCACGCGGCCGCTGCCGGACGGCGCCACCCTGATCGCCTGGGACAATGTCACCGACAGCCGGAAGATCGAAACGGCGTTGCGCGAGCGCGCCGAGGCGCTGGAAGAGAGCGAACGGATCAAGACCGCCTTCGTGGAGCATGTGAGCTATCACCTTCGCACGCCTCTCACCACGATCGGCGGCTATGCGGACCTTCTCGCTCACGGCTTCGCGGGCGAACTCAACGACCGCCAGAAAGAGCATATCGGCTCGATCCAGCAGGCGTCCGGAGAACTCGCCAAGCGCATTGACGACATTCTGGACGTCGCAGCGATCGACGCCGGTCAGCTTGAACTCGACATCGACGACGTCGATCTGCGCGTCCTCGCCGAGGAAAGCGCGGGTCTCGTCGCAGCCTCCGCAGAGCATTCCGGCGTGAAGCTGACCGTCGACGCCGAAGGCGCCGAGGGCGTGTTGAGGGCCGACCGCGCCCGCCTGAAGCAGATCGCGTTCAACCTGCTCACGAACGCGATCAGCCACACCCGTGAAGGCGGGCATGTCGAGATCGGCGTCGAGATCGAGAGCGACGAGGCGCGCCTCTGGGTCGCCGACGACGGCGAGGGCATCGCGCCGGAACGCCAGGCGCGGGTGTTTGAGCGTTTCGAGGCCGGCGAGCGGGGCGGCGCGGGTCTCGGCCTGACGCTGGTCAACGACATCGTGCGCCTGCATGGCGGCTGGGTGCAGCTGGAAAGCGCGCCCGGTGAAGGCGCGCGCGTGACCTGTCACCTCCCGCTTCACGCCCGCGATGAAACCGCACCGCTTCCCCGCCTCGACCCTGGCCGCAAACAGGCCGCAAACGGCTGATCCCTTGCCAAATGCTGCCGTCGCAGCATTGATGCGCCGCAAGACGCATGGCGGAGGGATCGCGGTGAATTCAGACACCAGCAGCATGCGCCGCCGGGCGCTGATGCGGCGTGAGGCGCGGCTCGGCTTTCTGATGCTGTGCGCGGTCGCCGCGGCGCTGGCGCTCAATCCGGGCGTCGCGGGCGTGCCGCCAACCCTTCTGGGCTGGGACAAGTTCGAGCACGCAGCCGGCTTCGCCGCGCTTGCGGCGCTGTTGCGCTACGGCTGGCCGATGCAGGGTTGGCGACTTCAGGCCGCAGCCCTCGCCGCCTATGGCGCGGCGATCGAGTTCATCCAGGCGCTTCCCGTCATCGGGCGCTCGCCGTCTCTGGCCGATTGGATCGCCGACCTGATCGGCATTGCGATCGGCCTCGCGCTTGGCGAGGCCGCCGTCAGAATCGAAAGGCGCCTGTCAGGGAGAACCTGACAGGCGCCTTGCGCGCGATCGGCGGACGACCGCCCTTACTCGGCTGATTTGCCGCTTTCGTCCTTGAAGATGGAGGGGTTGGAGCCCTGGCCTTCTTCATCGGCCTTCTTCGTGTAGGCGAAGACCACCCCGGACAGCAGCAGCAGCGCGATCAGGTTCGGCGCGGCCATGGCCGCGTTGGCGATGCCGCCGAGCTTCCAGATGAAGTCGACCTGCTGGAGCGAGCCGAAGAACACCATGATCACCCAGACGAAGCGGAACGGACGCGTCGCCCAGTCCCCGACGAGGAAGGTCAGCGCCTGCTCGGCGTAGTAGGACCAGCCCAGGATGGTGGTGAAGGCGAACAGCGCCAGCGAACCGGCGATCAGGATGCCGCCGAAGGGAATATGGCTCTCTCGGAACACCGCCGTGGTGACCTCGGAGGCTTCCAGCTGGGATTGCCAGGCGAAGGGCACCACCTCGCCGCCGTTCGGGTATGCGCCCTGGACGACGAGAATGACGAGCGCCGTCATCGTGCAGATGACCAGCGTGTCGATAAACGTCCCGACCATGGCGATTTCACCCTGGCGCACCGGGCTGTTGGTCTGCGAGGCGGCGTGCGCGATCGCGGTCGAGCCTTGTCCGGCCTCGTTTGAGAACAGCCCCCGCTCCACGCCGAACCGCATCGCGATCATGATCGAGGAGCCGATGAAGCCGCCAGTCGCCGCAGTGCCCGTGAAGGCGTCGGTGACGATCATCCCCAGCGCTGCGGGCAGCGCCTCGACATTGAGGGCGAGCACCGTAAGCGCCGTCAGGATGTAGATGACGGCCATGAAGGGCACCACCTTGCCCGCCACCGAGCCGATCGACTTGATGCCGCCGATGATCACGACGAACACGGCGAGCGCGATGATAAGGCCGGGGATCCAGTTGGCCAGAACGAGCTGAGAGCTTTCGGGCGGAGCTTCGAAGGTCTGCCCGCGGCCGTTGAAGGTGATGTTCTCCCCGGTGGCTTCCGCCTCGACCACTTCGCAGCCCGGCGCGGTGCCGACAATGACGTTGCCGGCTTCGGTCTCGAACGGGGCCCGGCCGACGGTGAGCTGGCAGGGAAGGTTGTGGGAGAACGGCGTGGTGGCCTCGGTCATCGCCTGGGTGATCGAGTTGGACTGGATCATGTTGCCCGTCGCGAGCGCCGAGAAGAGCGTGCCGACCGCGAACAGGACGGCGAGCCAGGTCCAGCGCTTCCCGAGGCCGTTGCGGATGTAATACATCGGTCCGCCGTGGAAGGAGCCGTTCTCGTGACGCTCCCGATAGCGCACGGCGAGGCTTGATTCCGCATAGGCTGCGGCCATGCCGACCAGAGCGGTGATCCACATCCAGAAAACCGCGCCGGGACCGCCCAGCGTGATGGCGGTTGCAACCCCGGCGAGATTGCCGGTGCCGACCTGGCCCGATAGCGCGGTGGAAAGGGCCTGCCACGGCGTGATCGCGCCTTCCCCCGTGCTCTTGCGGCCGGCCCAGAGTTCGCCGAAAGCCGGGAAGAGGCGGCGGAGCGGACGCAGCCGCATTCCGATCATGAAATATAGGCCGGTGCCCAGAAGGAGCAGGATCATCGGCCCGCCCCAAATGAAGCCGCTGACCTCGTCGACGAGGTCGTAGAACTCTTGCATCGGTAGCTCCCCGCGCGTGTCGCTTTTGTGGCGAACCTTAGCCGGGACAGCGGAAAATGAAACGTCTAATGCCTGTATGCGGCGTAGCCTGCGCGCAACACCGCCATCAGCCGAGCACGCGCTTGAGGAAGGCGTCGATGCGGCTTTCCAGCGCCGCGGCGGCGTTCGGTTCGTAGCGCAGAAGGCTTTCGGGATGATGGTCGGGTTCGTCGAAGCCGTGGGTGACGCCGCGCACGAAGCTCCATGTGACCGGCAGGCCGCGGGCTTCCGCACGCTTGAGCGCCGCTTCCGCGTGAGCCTCGTCGGCAAGCGTGTCGCCTTCGACCAGAAGCGCTTCGACGGCGACGTCCTCGACCCAGTCTCCGGTGCGGCCGAGTGCGGGGAGGCTCAGATACGGGTAGACGAGAAACGCTCCGCGCACGCCTGAGAAGGGCGCATCCGGCGCATCCGCCAGCCCGTCCGGGTGCTGTCCGCGGCGTGCGAGCGTCATGGCGTCGGCGATCGACCAGGCGCCGTGGCTCCAGCCCACCAGCGCAAGCCGGGTTTCGTCGATACGCGGGTCGCGGCGGGCAAGTTCAAGCGCGGCGTAGACGTCGGCGGCGCGCTCGCGCCCCCAGAGCGCCTTGCCGGAGCACACCTGGGCGAGGGCGTCCTCGTAGCTGAGACCGCGCGGGCCCATGCTGTCGACGATCATGGCGGCGTAGCCGGCCTCGCACAGCCGCTCGGCGGTGCGGCGCGTCACCGCCCGCACCCCGCCGCAGCCCGACATCAGGATGACCCCGGGGGCTGCGCGTTTTGCGCCGGGGGCCAGCACCTTCACGCCGGGGCTGATCTGCGCGACATGATCGGAGAAGGTGCGGCGCGGAATATGGGCGCCGCGCAACCGGGTGAGGATCGGCCAGAACCAGGCCAGCACGGCGAGCCCTGCAGCGATCAGAAACAGGATGGCCGCCGCCGCCAGCGTCATCCGGCCGCCTCATGCGGGGCGGCGAAGGCGGCTTTCAGGCGTTGCACGCTCCAGGCGCGCGACGCTGCGGCCGCCTCGGCGTCATAGCGCATGCGGGGATCAGGCGGCTGATCAGGCGCGTCGAAGGCGTGGGTCAGGCCTTCGCGGAGGACATAGTCCGCAGCCGCGCCCTCGCGGCGGCGCGCCTCGAGCAAGGCCTGGCAATCCTCAGCCGGGGCGATGAGGTCTTCGGAAACGAGCAGCGCGGTGACAGGCGTTCCCGGCGGCAGGGGGCGCTCGCGGGCGCGCACGGGAGCGCCGCAATAGGGATAGACAAGCAGCGAGGCGCGTACGCCGCGAAGCGGAGCCTCCGGCAGGGCTTCAAGGCCGGGCGGCGGTGCGGCCTCGGCGGCGAAGCTCAGCGCGTCGAGGATCGTCCAGCCGCCATGGCTCCAGCCGACCAGCGCAAGGCGCTCCGCGTCCAGGCGCGGGTCCGCGCGGACGATCTCCAGCGCCGCGAACAGATCGGCGGCGCGCACCTGTCCCCACATGCGCGCGCCCGTGCACACCGTCAGGCGCGCGCCGTTCCGGCCTATGCCGCGCAGCGCAAAGCTGTCCACCACGACGGCGGCGAGCCCGGCTGCGTTGAGCGCCTCGGCGTAATCGGCCTGAACCTGCCGAAGCCCGCCGCAACCCGAGAGAAGCAGCACCGCGGGAACCGGTCCGGCGGCGTCGGTTGGAAGCCGCACCTCCACATGAGGCCGCAGGCGCTCGACCGCGCTGGAAAGCGGCATGTCTCGGAGATAGGCGCCGGAGCCGGCCGCGCGCGCGAACAGCATCGCCGTGACGAGCACGACGCCGACAAGGATCAGGACGCCGAGGCTTGCGCGGATAAGCGGCGGCATGAAGGCTCCCTCGCACGGGCGTGGAAAGTCCATCTATCCCCTGACCCGCGCGCCGCTTCAACCGCGCCGGCGTCTGCGGCTAGTGCCGGAAGTGACGCACGCCGGTGAACACCATGGCGACGCCCCGCTCGTTGGCGGCGGCGATGACTTCCTCGTCGCGCACCGAGCCGCCGGGCTGGATGACGGCCGTCGCGCCGGCGTCGGCGGCCTCGATCAGGCCGTCGGCGAAGGGGAAGAACGCATCGGACGCGCACGCCGAGCCTTTGGTGCGCGGGCTGTCCCAGCCGTTTTCGCGCGCCGCTTCCTCCGCCTTGCGCGCAGCGAGCCTGGCGGCCTCGAGCCGGCTGGTCTGACCCATGCCGACGCCGGCGGTGCGCCCGCCTTTGGCGTAGACGATCGCGTTGGACTTCACATGCTTGACCACGCGCCACGCGAAACGCAGATCCGCCATCTCCTCATCCGTCGGCGCGCGCTCGGTCACCACCTTGAGGTCGGCCGCGCCCAGCCGTCCCGCATCGCGCGCCTGCACCAGAAGTCCGCCCGCGACGGACTTCGCCGTCCAGCCCGAGGCGCGCGGGTCGGGCAGTCCGCCTGTCAGCAGCACGCGAAGGTTCTT
>CAZLOV010000150.1:0-5848 GCA_964561235.1 uncultured Caulobacterales bacterium | reverse complement strand
GCCACGCCGATTTCGGCGGCGAGGTCGAGCGCGTGCTCTCCATGGTTGATTCCGTGCTGCTGCTGGTCGACGCCGTCGACGGTCCCATGCCGCAGACGACCTTCGTGACCAAGAAGGCGCTTGCGCTCGGCCTGAAGCCCATCGTGGTCGTCAACAAGATCGACCGCCCCGGCGCGCGGCCGGACTGGGTCGTCGACCAGACCTTCGACCTGTTCGACAAGCTCGGCGCGACGGAGGAGCAGCTCGACTTCCCGGTGGTCTACGCCTCCGCGCTGGAAGGCTGGGCGACGCTGGACGCCTCGGACAAGACCGCCGACATGACCCCGCTTTTCGAAACGATCGTGGAGAAGGTCTCGGCGCCGGACGTCGATCCTGAAGCGCCGCTGCAGCTCCAGGTCTCGGCGCTGGACTATTCCTACCATACCGGCGTGATCGGCATCGGCCGCATCCGCCGCGGACAGCTCCGGCGCAACCAGCCGGTCGGCGTCATCGGCCGCGACGGCGCCACGCGCCGCGCCAAGGTGCTGCAGGTCTTCGGCTTCCACGGCCTTGAACGCGTCGAACGCGAGCAGGCGAGCGCGGGCGACATCATCACCTTCACCGGCGTCGATCCGCTCAACATCTCCGATACGGTCTGCGATCCGGACGCGGTCGAGATGATGGACCCGCTCGTCGTCGACGAGCCGACGCTCTCGATGACCTTCCAGGTCAATGACAGCCCGTTTGCGGGGCGCGAGGGCAAGTTCGTCACATCGCGCCAGATCAAGGAACGCCTCGACCGCGAGCTGATCCACAATGTCGCCCTGCGGGTCCGGCAGCTGGACGACGCCGACAAGTTCAAGGTCTCGGGCCGCGGCGAGCTGCACCTCTCCATCCTGATCGAGACCATGCGCCGGGAAGGCTACGAGCTTGCCGTGGGCCGGCCCGAGGTCATCGTCAAGGAAATCGACGGCGTCGCCTGCGAGCCCTTCGAGACGCTGACCATCGACGTCGAGGAGGAGCATCAGGGCTCGATCATGGAGCGCCTGGGCTCGCGGCGGGCGGAGCTCAAGGACATGGCGCCGGACGGAAACGGCCGGGTGAGGCTGGAATACATGATCCCGACGCGCGGCCTGATCGGCTTCCGCTCGGAATTCCTCACGCTGACGCAGGGCACCGGCCTGATGTTTCACGCCTTCGACCATTACGGGCCGCGCGCCGCCGGCGAGATCGGCCAGCGTCCCAAGGGCGCGATCGTCTCCATGGAGACCGGCAAGGCGCTCGCCTATGCGCTCTTCAATCTGCAGGAGCGCGGCAAGCTGTTCATCGGCCACGGCGTGGAGGTCTATGAAGGCATGATCATCGGCGTGAATGCCCGCGAAGAGGACATGATCGTCAATCCGCTCAAGGGCAAAAAGCTGACGAACATCCGCGCGGCGGGGGCCGACGAGAACATCGTGCTGACACCGCCGATCCGCGTGACGCTGGAATACGCCCTCGAATTCATCAATGACGACGAACTCGTCGAGGTGACCCCGCAGTCGATCCGCATCCGCAAGAAGTTCCTGAAGGAACACGAACGGAAGAAGGCGAGCCGCGCGGCCTGACGACCGGCTCCGGGCCGAGGCTCGCTAGCCGGGCGCCTGCAGCTGGCTTTCCTCGGCCACGAAAACGGACAGCACCAGATCGCGGCCCTTGACCGCGTTATGCCCGTCGATGCGGCCGACCGAGCGCACCTCCACGCCGGCCGCCTCAAGAGCGGCGGCGAAGGCTTCCGTTTCCGAGATGTCGACCACGGCCACGCCGCAAGCGCGGTTCTGCGCCAGGAATTGCGCCGCCTCCGCGCCGTCGCGGCCAAGCATCGTGTCCGTGCCGAAATGGAACACATTGCTGGGTTCGCGATAACCGGCGGTAGCCACGCGCACCGCTTCGCAGCCGGAGAGCGTCTCAACCACCTTGCGCGCGCGATCGGAGGGCCAGAGGGCGTCAAGGCTCGGCACGACGCCGTAGAAAAGGCTTGCGTGATAGAGCGCGCCCGCAAGCGCCGCCGCAAGGAAGCGGCCCATCTCCGGGCGCAGCGCAACAAGGGCGATCGCGATCGTGGCCAGCGCGCCGAAAAGCGTTGCGAGGGCGATCCACAAAACGGAGCCGCCGCCGAAATAGGCCGCCGCTCCGCCGGGCAGCGCGCTCAGCACGACGCCGGCGGCTACGGCGACGACGGCCAGCACGCCGTGCACCCAGCGCGCTGCGCCCCGGCGCATAAGTCCCGCTGCATGGTCAAGGCCCGCCGCGGCGAGAAGCGCGATCGCGGGCGCCGTGGGAAGGATGTAATGCGGCAGCTTTGTCTGGACGAGTTCAAAGACCGCCCAGGCCGGCAGGATCCACACCAAGAGTATCTGCACGATGTCCTCGCGCCTTCGGGTCCAGGCGTAGGCGCCCCCGAGCGCCAGCAGCACGAAGCCCGGCCAGAAGGTGAGCGGGGTCAGAAGCGTATGATAGCCGAACGGGCCGCCATGACTGTCGTCGGCTTCGCCCACCTTGCCGAAGAGCGCATGACCTACCGCTTCGGTCGTGAAGGCGAAATCCGTCGCCAGATTGATGGCGATGAACCAGGGCAGGAAAATCGCGCCCGCCAGCGCCAGGCCCGGCAGCGGGCGGAGCTTGAGCAGGAGCCGCCAGTCGCGCTTGAGCAGGACGTAGCCGAAAAGGGTGAACGCAGAGACCATCGCCACGATCGGGCCCTTCACGAGAAGCGCAAGCCCGGTTCCGGCCCAGAAGACCGCCGGCCAGCCGCGAAAGGCCGGCTTCGCCTCCTTCACCCGCAGAAAAAGGTGGAGCAACGCGATCTGCGCCGCGGCCGCGCAGGCCAGCAGCATGGCGTCCGTCTTGGCGGTTCGGGCCTCGACCTGCAGCATGAGCGAGCAGGCGAGCACCAACCCGGCGGCCAGCCCCACACGCGGATTGAAGAAGCGCGCGCCCGCCCAGGCAGTGGCGATTACCGCAAACAGAGCCCCGAAAAACGACGGCAGCCGGTGTGCGCCGATCGGAGCGTCGACGCCGCCGAACGGCAGGCTTGTGACGACCTGCATCCAGTAGATCCCGGCCGGCTTCACATGCCGCGGATCTTCCTGGAAGCGGATGTCCACGAAATCGCCCGTCTCCATCATCTGGACGGAGGCTTGCGCATAGCGGCTCTCGTCCCGGTCCATCGGCGGGATGGAGAACATGCCCGGAAACAGCGCGATGACGGCGATGACGAGCAGAACCGCCCAGCCCTCGCGCGAAAGCCCCATCCGTCCGCCCTCGCCTGTGACGCGTTCGACAAGCCCGGTCATGCCTCAGCCTCCCGAGCGGCCACGGGCGCCCAGCAGCATGTGCGAGGCGGGAACATGGGTGCGGCGCATGAGCCAGATGACGCCAAGCAGGTCGAACAGGCCGGCTGCTGCGCGTCCGAGATTGGTGTATTTCGACTGCCCCGCCGCGCGCGGGCGGTTCTCGACGGGCACGTTGAGCGTCGCAAAGCCCAGATGCCCGGTCAGCGCCGGCAGATAACGGTGGAGCGCGTCAAAAAACGGAAGCACCAGAAAGAGGTCGCGCGGGATCAGCTTGAGCCCGCACGCCGTATCCGGGCAGTCGTCGTTAAGCAGCGCGCGCCTTAGGCCGTTGGCGAAGCGCGACGCCCATTTCCGGTTGGCGCCGTCGGTGCGGTTTTTCCGGCAGCCCGCGACGAGACCCACCTCGCCCACCGCGCCGAGATCGACGGCCTTCGCCATGTCGACGACCGAGCGGGGGTCGTCCTGTCCGTCTCCGTCCATGGTGGCGACCCAGAGGCTGCGCGCGGCGAGCATGCCGGTGCGCAGGGCCGCGCTCTTGCCCGAGCGCGCCGGATGCCGGATCACACGAAGCCGGGGGTCTTCCGCCGCAAGCGTCTCCAGCACGCCGGCGGTGTCGTCCGCGCTTCCGTCGTCCACCACGACGATCTCGACGGACGGCTCGGCCGCTGCGATGACTTCCAGCGCCTCGCGCACGACGCCCGTGATGCTTTCCGCCTCGTTATAGGCGGGGATCACGACGGACAGACGCGGATCGGACATGGGCTCGCAGTGACCGGATGAGGAAAGGACGCAACCTCCTAACCCGAACCGGACCGGCGCGCCATGCCTTCACTCACGCAAGGCGGAACGGGCTTAATGACGCGTCGAAAGCCATTCGCGCGCGGCGCGCTGGGCGGCGGCGATCTCCTCGCTCTCCATTTCGAGCGCGACTTCCCTGCGGTAGTGCTTGGCCGGCTCGCAGCCCATCAGGGCGGCGAGATTGAACCATTTGTGCGCCTCGACATAGTCGATCACGCCGCCCTGGCCCGTGGAGTACAGAAGGCCCAGCTTGCAAAGATCCTCGCCGGACGGATCCTGTGCGATCGCGTCATGCGCCTGGGCGGTTTCAACGTCGGTGAACGCCATGCTCGTCTTCCCCTTTCAAGGTCCGGCGCCGGCCCGGTTGCTCCGGGCTCGACGCCGCCAGTCCCACCATCCGGACCGCCTTCCCGGGCCGCCCGATACGCAGGATTTTTCCCTTGACTGGTGTTCATAGGGTTAAGACGAATCAGCAATAACGCAAATTAAGCGTTTATTTTCGTTAGATATTATTGAGATCGGTTAGGAGGCGTTGCGGTTGCGTTTAAATCCAGCCGCGCGCCTGCGGAGCGCCGTCCGCGTCAGGCGCTTCGCGCTTTCTGGCCGAACAGGATGTCCCGCGCCTTCTTCATCTCCTCGGTGTCCTCGGTGAGCGCCTTGCGCAGATCCTTCCCGACATCACGGCCGCGCTGAACGGCTTCGCGCTCGCCGACGCGCTTGCGCCAGGCTTCCAGATTGGGGAAGTCGGCCATGTCCTGTCCCTGATGATCCGGCAGCACCCACGGATAGCTCGCCATGTCCGCGATGGAATACTCGCCGGCCAGATAGTCGCGGTCCTTCAGCCGCGTATCCAGCACGCCGTAAAGCCGGTTGACCTCGTTGCGGTAGCGCGTCTGGCCATAGGTCAGGCGGCTGGCGTCGCTTTCGATCTTCGGGGCGTAGTTGAGAAAGTGGTGCGCCTGACCGGCCATCGGGCCAAGCCCGCCCATCTGCCAGAACAGCCACTCCTCGACCTGGATGCGCGTGCGCGCGTCGGACCCGTAGAACTTGCCGGTCTTGCGGGCGAGGTACTGCAGGATCGCCCCGCTTTCAAAGACCGAGACCGGTTCGCCGTCCGGCCCTTCCGGATCGACGATGGCGGGCATGCGGTTGTTCGGGCTGATCGCGAGGAACTCCGGCTTGAACTGGTCGCCCGCGCCAATATTGACCGGGTGGACCTCGTAAGGGAGCCCCATCTCCTCAAGGGCGATGGTGATCTTGTGACCGTTCGGGGTCGGCCAGAAATAGACGGCGATAGGCTGGTCGGTCATGAGCGGGCTCCAGGGATGACGACGTTCGCCGCCAAACGTCGGATCGCGGCTGCTGGATGACAACCCGCCGCGCTTCACGAGCGCGGGAACGGCGGCTAGAAAAAACTATGGACACGCCCGTGAACGCCCTTCTCAACCCCTTGTCGCTTGATCGCTTCGAAGCCGACCCTCGCGGCTTCGCAGACGATCTGTGCGGCTCGTTCCGCACGACCGGTTTCGCCGTCATCTGCGATCACGGCGTCGATCCAGACGTAATCGCGCGCGCCTACGCGGCCGCGCGGTCGTATTTCGCGTTGCCAGAGGCGGTGAAGGCGCAGCATCACGCGCCGCAGGCCGGCGGCGCGCGCGGTTACACGCCCTTCGGCAAGGAAGCCGCCAAGGGCGAGGCCGAGGTCGATCTCAAGGAGTTCTGGCATCGCGGCCGCG
>CAZLOV010000149.1:0-5863 GCA_964561235.1 uncultured Caulobacterales bacterium | reverse complement strand
CCTTCCGCCTGATGGGCTTCGGCCACCGCGTCTACAAGAACTACGACCCGCGCGCGAAGGTCATGCGCCAGACCTGCCATGAGGTGCTCGACGAGCTTGGCGTGCGTGACGATCCCTTGCTTCAGGTCGCCATGGAACTCGAGCGCATCGCGCTGGAGGACGAGTATTTCGTGGAGAAGAAGCTCTATCCGAACATCGACTTCTATTCAGGCATCACGCTCAAGGCGATGGGCTTCCCGACAGAGATGTTCACCGTGCTTTTCGCGCTGGCCCGCACGGTCGGCTGGATCGCGCAATGGTCGGAGATGATCGAGGACCGCACCCAGAAGATCGGCCGTCCGCGCCAGCTCTTCACCGGTTCGACCGCCCGCGACTATCCCAAGAAGTAAGCGTTTACGGCGCCGGCAAAGCGCCTGCGTTTCGAAGCTCCGCCTGCTCCAGCACCGCCTTCGCGGCGGCTTCGCTGGGGCGGCGGTCCTCCCTCGCCATCACGCGGGTGGTCTCCATCAGGCGCTGTGAAAGCACGCGCCGCCGAGCCGGATCGTCTAGCAGGCTTCCGAGCGCATCGCCGAGAAGCTTGCCCGTGCAGCGGCCCTGGACGAATTCTGGGATCAGCGCCTCCTCGGCTGCGATATTCGTCAGCGCGATGAAGCGCGACTTCATTAGAAAGTGCTTGGCGAGGAAATAGGCGAACCCGCCGAGCTTGTAGGCGGTGATCGTTGGCACGCCGACGCGCGAGAGTTCCAGCGTCACCGTGCCGGAACACGCCAGCGCCACGTCGCTTGCCGCGAAGACGTCACGCTTGGCGTCGGCCTCCTCCACGATGAGGCTTTCCAGACGCGGATCGGCCGCCATGCGGCCGCGCGCCAAGTCCGCGACCGACTCGCTCAACACGGTGACGAACCGCACGTCCGGCCGCTCGGCCGAGGCGCGCGCGATCGCCTCTGCAAACGGCTCGAACAACCGCTCGAGCTCGGCCTTCCGGCTTCCGAACAGCACAAGCGCAAGGCGTTCCTCCGGGGCGACGCCGCGCCGGGCGCGCCAGCCCGGCCCGTCGCCGGACAGATCGCGTTCGAGCGCAGGATTGCCGGTGAAGGTCGTCGGCAGGCCCGCAGGCTCGAAATAATCCGGATCGAAAGGATGAATGCCGAGCAGGTGATCAACCGCGCGTGCGAGCACCCGGGCGCGGCCCGGCCGCGTCGCGAAGACCTGCGGCCCGACATATTTCACAAGCCGGATGGACGGATCAGCCGCCCGGATCGCCCAGGCGGCGCGCAGCATGAAGCCCCAGCTGTCGATCAGCACCGCTGCGTCCGCCTTGAAGTCGGCGGCGTCCATCGCCGTCTCGGCCGCGCGCCGCCGGACAAGGTTGAGGATGCGGAAGCCGTCGAACAGGCCCAGCACGGCGAGATCCGAGGGGTCGTAGAGGCTGGGAACGCCCGCGCGTTCCATGGCGCGTCCGCCGACCCCGCGGATTTCGACATCAGGATCGAGCGCGCGCAGCGCCTTGATCAGGTCCGCGCCGATCTGGTCGCCGGAGGCTTCCACGGCGACGATATAAATGCGCTTCGGCCGGCGTGCGCCGGTCTCACTCGTCATCGTCCTTCTCCGTGACAAGCACGAAGACGCCATGCCTTCCAGCGGCCTGAGCAACCGCTTCCTCGCCAAGGATCAGTGCGCCGCCCGCAGGGGCGACCACGCCGGCAAGTCCCGCACGCGCTGCGTTCTCGACTGTGGAGACCCCGATGACGGGCAGGTCGACGCGCCGATCCTGAACGGGCTTGGGCCGCTTGGCGAGAACGCCGCGGCGCGCCTCCGCCCGCCCGCGAACCGCCTCGGGAAGCAGGGCGACGCGCGCCAGCATGGCGTCCGTGCCTTCCTGCGCCTCAACGGCAAGCACAAGGCCCTCGCACACCACCGCGCCCTGCCCGATGTCCAGCTTGCCGATCTCCGCTGCAATGTTGAGCGCCCGGTCGATATCGGCGCGCGCTGTCGCGTCCGGCTCCGGCCCGCCGATCAGGCCCGGCCTGGCAAGAAGCGCATCCGCGGCTGCATCCGCACCGACCACCGCCAGTCCCTCCTTCTCGAACAATCCCAGCACGTAGCGCAACAGGCTGTCATCGCCCTTCATCGCCGCCGCCACGGCTCCGGGCAGCGCCCGCGCGCCGCGCCAGTCGGGCTTGAGCGTGGCGAAATCCGGCCGTTCGACGATGCCGGCGAAGCACACGGCGTCACAGGCGTTGCGCCGAAGGTCTTCAAGCGAGCCGCCGACCTCGCCGACGCCGCGTTCGGAAACCGGCACGCCGTCAAGGAACGCAAAATCCGAAACACGCGCGAATCCGCGAATGGCGATGACCGCGCCCAAACGGCCTTCCGCGGCGGCGGCCTCTGCGACATGGCGCGGCAAGGCGCCCCCGCCGGCGATCAGACCCAGCCGGTTGAAACCCGGCGCCTGCGTGTTCATCGCCGGATCCCCCTCACCGCGGTTCGGGCGTGCACAGCGGTCGCGGCGCGGGCGCCTTCACGAAATCAATGATTTCGAGCACTTCAGGCCGCGCCTCGAAGAGCCGCGCTGCATCTTCCAGCCGTTCGGAGAAGGCGCCTTCTTCGGAAAAGACAAGGCGATAGGCCGCTCGCAGGTCATGGATGAGATCGCGCCCGAAGCCGCGCCGCTTGAGCCCGACCAGATTCAGGCCGGCCAGCCAGCCATGATTGTCCACCATGCCGTACGGGATAACGTCGCCGGTCACCGGCGCGCCGCCGCCAATGAAGGCGTAGCGTCCCACCCGGCACTTCTGATGGATGGCGGAGAGCCCGCCCATGATGACGTAGTCGCCCAGGGTCACCTCGCCGCCAAGCGTGGCGTTGTTGGCGAAGACGACGTGGTCGCCGACAATGCAGTCATGGCCGACATGGGCGCCGACCATGAAATAGCCGTCGGAACCGACGCGAGTCTCTCCGCGCGCCTTCGTACCGCGGTGGAATGTGGCCTGCTCGCGGATCACGGTCCGGTCGCCAATCGTCAGGCCGGTGTCCTCGTCGGCGTATTTGAAATCCTGCGGCGGCAGGCCGACGGCGCTGAAGGGATGCAGCACGCAGTCAGCGCCGATTTCGGTGCGCCCGTCGGCGACCACGTGCGAGACAAGCCGCGTGCGCGCGCCGATGCGCACCTGCGCGCCAACCCGGCAGAAGGGGCCGATCTCGACATGTTCGGCGAGGTCCGCGCCGGGATCGACGACGGCGGTGGGATGGATCTGGACGCTCAAGGCGATCTCCGGCGAAGAAGGGTCGATAGCGGCTTCAGGCGGCAGGAGTGTCGACGGCCGTCGCGCTGAACTCGGCTTCGGCGCATTTCACACCGTCGACGCGCGCCTCGCCCTTGAAACGGAAGACGCCGCGGCGCGCCACCTCGATGCGCACCGGCATTTCCAGGCGGTCGCCCGGACGCACCGGCTTGCGGAAGCGCGCCTTGTCCACGCCCATGAAAAAGATCGTGGTGTTGGAGACATCCGCATCCAGGGTCTTGGACATCAAAAGCGCGCCGGTCTGGGCCATCGCCTCGACCAGAAGCACGCCCGGCATCACGGCGTAACTTGGAAAATGTCCCTGGAAAACGGGCTCGCCGACCGTCACGCACTTGATGCCGACAATGGATTCGCCTTCGACGTAATGCTCGGCGCGGTCGACGAGGAGAAACGGATGGCGATGGGGCAGGCGCCGCAGGATTTCCTCCGGCCCGATGACGCAACCCTTGTCCTCGCTCATTCCGCCTCGCTGCCTCCCTTGGGGCGTTTCCGCGCCTGGCGGCGGAGCCAGGCGGTCTCACGCATCCAGTCCTTTATGGGCTGACCCGGATACCCGCCCCAAGTCGCTCCCGCCGGCACGTCCCGCATCAGCCCCGTCGCCGCAGCGATCCGCGCTCCGTCGCCGACATGGACATGATCGGCCACGCCCACGCGTCCGGCGAGCTGCACGCCCGCGCCAATAACCGAACTGCCTGAAATGCCCGCGAACGCGGCCATCACGGCGTAAGGCCCTGCAACCACGTTGTGAGCGATCTGGGACAGATTGTCGATCCGGGCGCCGCGTTTCAGCACGGTGTCGCCGATCATGCCGCGGTCCACGGTCACGTTGGCGCCCAGCGTCACTTCCTCCTCGATGATCACGCGCCCGCAATGGGGCAGCGTCAGGAGGCCTTCAGGCGTTTCGGCCAGGCCAAACCCGATCTCGCCGATAACCGCGCCGGCGGAAACGTCCACGCGCTCCCCGATAAGCGCGCACATGACCGCCACGCGCGGGCCGATCCGCGTGTCCCGGCCCACGGACACGCCGGGTCCGATGACAGCGCCCGGCTCGATGCGCGCGCCGGCCGCGATCTCGGCATCCTGCGCGACCGCCGCCCCCGGCGCGGTGGAGGCGTCCGGGTCAATGCGAGCGCGGGGATGAATCAGCGCATCGCCTTCATGACGCCGCGGACGCACGAGCGCGGCCGCCGCCGCCGCCCTCGCCGCCTGGGGATGCGAATGGATGAGCGCCGCACCGGTCTTTTCCGCGCAGGCAGCCGCAAAGGCTTCGTCGGCGGAGATGGCGAGCCCGTTCATCCCGTCGTGGGGCCGGACGCCGGCCTTCACGCTGGCGACGAAACAGACCGAGTCCGCAGCGGCGCTTTCAGGCGCATCGACATCGCGCAGCGCCTGGCCGCCATCTCCCAGGAGCCGCGCGCCGGTCAGCTGCGCAAGTTCAGCAGCCGTCCGCGGACCGAGCTGTTCGAAAAACCGCGGATCGACCGCCATGCCGCATCAGCGTCCGGGCGGAACCTGACCTGGCGCCGGGCCGCGGCCGCCGAGGCCGAGCTGGCGGATCTGCTCCTCGCTCAGGCGCACGCGGTTGACGGGCGTCGTGCTCAAGCGCGAGTTGAGACGGTTGATGGCGTCAGCCGTGATATTCACGCTCTCGCCGGCGAACACCACGTCGGAGCGTTCCAGCAGCACGACAGCGTCGCGCTCCTCGAAGATTTCCCCAAGCACGGTCTGCAGGGTCTGCAGAACCGGCTGCATCGCCTGACGCTCGGTGATGACCAGTTCCTGCGCGAGGATCTGACGGCGGCGCTCATATTCCTGAGCCTGCTGCTGCAGGGCCTGGATGCGGCCCATCAGATCCGGACGCTGGGCGATCGCTTCCTGGCTGAGGGCGGACGTCTCGGCGTTCAGGCGCTCGCTTTCCGCCTCGATCGGCGCGGAGAGCGATTCCAGTTCGGACTGGATCTCCGTGCCGATCCGTTCGAGTTCGGAGGCGATGTGCTGGCCGACAGCGCTTTCGCGCAAGATGCGCTCCTCGTTCATGACGAGCACGTTCTGCGCATGGGCGGCGGCGGAGGCGGCGGCGATCGCCGCGCACGCCGCAGCAGCGCGCAACACGGTCATGATGCGGGCTGGACGGAAGTTGAAGGACATCGGTTAGAACCCTGTTCTGGTGCTGAAGCGGAAGAATTCGACGCGGTCGTACTCTTCCTTCACGAAGGCTTCCGCGAAGTCGAACCGGACCGGTCCGAACGGGGAATCCCAGAAAATGCTGACCCCGGCCGATAGACGCGGCGCGAGGTCGTCGATGGTGAAGACCGCGGTTTCCGTTCCCGGATCCTCGATCTGGTCGGCGTCAGGCAGGATGCCCAGCGTTCCGAATTCCGTGAATACGCTGCCCTTGACGCCATACTGCTCAGGCAGGCCGAGCGGGAAGGTCATCTCGACAGCGCCGATCGCAAAGAAATTGCCTCCAAGCGCGTCCCCGGAGAACAGCTCGGGCAGCGAGGGGTCGCGCTGGACCACCCGCGGGCCGATTCCCGCGACCTCGAAGCGGATGATCT
>CAZLOV010000148.1:0-5928 GCA_964561235.1 uncultured Caulobacterales bacterium | reverse complement strand
GGCATGAGTGCGGACGCCGCGGTCACCGAAGACGCGTTTCTCGACGGCCGCCTGACGCTTCAGCAGCCGTTGGAGGGCTACCGCGCCGGGCTTGACGCGGTGCTCCTCGCAGCCGCCGTACGGCTCGGGAAGGGCGCGGCGCTCGAGCTTGGTTGCGGCGCGGGCGCAGCGCTTCTGTCCGCCGCTCTGGCCAATCCGGGCGCGCGCTTTGTTGGCCTCGAGCGCGAGCCGCAGGCGGCGTCGCTGGCGCGCGCAAACACGGCCGCGAACGCGCTTGAAGACCGCGTGCAGGTGGTTGAAGGCGACGTGCTGTTCCACAACCACGCAGACCCGTTTGATCTCGTCTTCACCAATCCGCCCTTCTACGAGGACGCCGCCGCGCTTCGCCCGCCGCCGGAGAGCAAGCGCGCGGCTTTCATGGCGGAGACGCCGCTGGCGGACTGGCTCGCGGCTGGTCTCAAGGCGCTGAGGCCGAGGGGCCGGCTGATCCTCATCCACCGGGCCGAACGCCTTGGCGACATTCTGACCGCGCTTGCCGGCAAGGCCGGCGACATTCGCATCAAGCCGGTCGCGCCCCGGCCGGGGCTTCCGGCCTCGCGCGTCGTCGTCAGCGCGCGCAAGGCGGCGAAGGCGCCGATGCAGCTGCTCGCGCCTCTGAACCTGCATCCGGAAGGGAACGGTTCCGCCTACGCCGCGGAGGCTGAAGCTCTCCTGCGCGGAGCCGCGCGGCTTGAGGTTTGAGCGATTACCCGCCATGTCTCGTTGCCGCGCCAGATGAGCTGAAATCCCATGTCCCAGCACAACCGCTTCCGCAGCCTGCTCGCCAGCGCCCGGCGCCTGTTTTTCGGCGATGCGCCGATCGTGCCGGTGATCCGGCTGGAGGGCATGATCGCAGCCGGCGGGCGCGCCGGTCAGACGCTGAGCCTCGCGCGGCTGGAAAAGGCGATCGACAAGGCGTTCTCGTTCGAGGATGCGCCTGCGGTCGCGCTTCTGGTGAATTCGCCCGGCGGCAGCCCGGTCCAGTCGAAGCTCATTCATGACCGCATCCGCCAGCTCGCCGAGGAGAAGAAGAAGCCGGTCGCAGCGTTCTGCGAGGACGCCGCCGCCTCAGGCGGATACATGATCGCGATCGCCGCCGACGAGGTTTTCTGCGACGCGGCGTCGATCATGGGTTCGATCGGCGTGATTTCGGCGAGTTTCGGCTTCCATGAGGCGATGGAGAAGCTCGGCGTCGAGCGCCGTTTGCGGACGGCCGGCGAGAACAAGTCGCTGATGGACCCCTTCAGTCCGGCGACGAAGGAGCAGGAAGAGCGCCTGGACCGGCTGATGGGCGCGATCCACGAGGTTTTCATCGAGATGGTAAAGTCACGCCGCGGCGACCGGCTCGGGGACGATCCGGACATCTTCTCGGGGGCTGTCTATACCGGCGCGCAGGCCCAGGCGGCGGGCCTCGTCGACGGGCTCGCCGACATCCGGACCGAAATGCGCGAACGCTATGGCGAGGAGGTCCGGCTGAAGGTCGTCAACCCGCCGCGCGGCGGCGCGCTCGCGCGGCTGATGCCGACAGCGGCGGCGGCGCTGTTCGACGAGGCCGAGCGCCGCAGCCTGTGGGCGCGCCTGGGCCTCTGAGCCGCAGCGCCGGCGGCGCTTGATCGGACCGCAGGGCGGTCCTAGGGTCCGCGCGATCTCCAACGGCGCGCGTCCGCGCGCCCTTTCCGCCGGATACCGAACACCGCCATGGCTTCCGCTGCGCCGTCCTTTCAGGACCTTATCCTGCGCCTTCAGGCCTACTGGGCAAGGCAGGGCTGCGCGATTCTCCAGCCCTATGACGTCGAGGTGGGCGCAGGCACGCTGCATCCCGCCACCACCTTGCGTTCGCTTGGCGCGAAGCCCTGGCGGGCGGCCTATGTGCAGCCTTCCCGCAGGCCCGGCGACGGCCGGTACGGGGAAAACCCCAACCGGCTTCAGCACTACTACCAGTTCCAGGTGATCCTCAAACCGAGCCCGTGGGATCTGCAGGATCTGTATCTGGGTTCGCTCGACGAGATCGGCGTCGACCGCCGGCTGCATGACGTGCGCTTTGTGGAGGACGACTGGGAGAACCCGACTGTCGGGGCCTGGGGGCTCGGCTGGGAGGTCTGGTGCGACGCCATGGAGGTGAGCCAGTTCACCTATTTCCAGCAGGTCGGCGGGCTTGACGTGGCGAGCGTCTCGGGGGAGCTGACCTACGGCCTTGAGCGTCTGGCGATGTACGTGCAGGGCGTCGAGAACGTCTACGAACTCGACTTCAACGGGGCCGGCCTGACCTATGGCGACGTCTTCCTGGAGAACGAGCGCCAGCAATCGGCCTTCAATTTCGAACATGCCGACGTGGACATGCTCACGCGCTGGTTCTCGGAAGCCGAGGATCAGTGCCGCGCGCTGCTCGCGCTCGATCCGCCGCTTCCGCTGCCGGCCTATGACTGGTGCCTGAAGGCGTCCCACCTGTTCAATCTCGTCGATGCGCGCGGCGCCATCTCGGTGGCCGAGCGCGCAAGCTGGATCGCCCGGGTGCGCGAGCTGGCGAAGGGCTGCGCGGGCGCCTGGGTTGCGCTTCAGGAGAAGGAGGAAGCGGCATGACGGACGTGGTTCGCGCAGGCGATGCGCCCATCCCGGTCGAGGTCGAGGCCGGCAAGACGTATTTCTGGTGCACATGCGGACGCTCCCGGAAGCAGCCCTTCTGCGACGGCAGCCATGCGCCGACCGACCTTACGCCCCTGCGCTGGACGGCGCCGGAAAGCAGGCGCGTCTTCTTCTGCGCCTGCAAGGCGACGAAGGGTCAGCCTCTTTGCGACGGCAGTCACAACGCCTGACCCTTCATGACGCGAAGCGCTGATGTCTGAATTTCTCCTCGAACTCTTCTGCGAAGAGATCCCCGCGCGCATGCAGGTCCGCGCGGAGGCGGATCTGGCGCGGCTGATCGGCGACCATCTGAAAGCGGCGGGGCTCGCTTTCGAGGCCATGCGCACCTTCTCCGGGCCGCGCCGGATCGGTCTTGTCGCGGACGGCCTGCCTGAAAAAACCGAGGCGGTGCGCGAGGAGCGCAAGGGTCCGCGCGTCGGCGCGCCGGAGAAAGCCGTCGAAGGCTTCCTGCGCGGGGCCGGACTTGACAGCCTCGACCAGTGCGAGATGCGCGCCGACAAGAAGGGCGAGTACTATGTCGCCCTGATCGAGAAGCCCGGCCGGGCGGCGGACGAGGTCATCGCCGAAGCGGTCGAGCATGCGGTGAAGACGTTCCCCTGGCCGAAATCGATGAAGTACGGCGAAGGCGAGCGCGCCCAGCGCTGGGTGCGCCCGCTTCACCGGATCATCGCGCTGCTCGACGGCCGGGTGATCCCGCTGACGGTGTTCGGCATTGAGGCGGGCGATCTCACCGAGGGCCATCGCGTCCACAATGTGAACGGGCTCAACGGCGAGCGGGTCTTCGCGGTCAGTTCGTTTGCGGATTACGTCGGGAAACTTCGCCGGAACGGCGTCGAGCCCCATCGCGGCGAACGCCGCGCACGCATCTTGCAGGAGGCGCGGGAAGCCTGTTTCGAAGCGGGGCTGGAACTGCTTGAGGACGACGGCCTGCTCGACGAGGTCGCGGGCCTCGCCGAGCACCCTGTCGCCATCCTCGGCGACATGGATCCGGCCTTTCTGGATCTGCCTGACGAGGTCATCGCGCTCTCCATGAAGGTGCACCAGAAATATTTCGCGGTCCGCGACCCGAAGACGGGCGCTCTGGCGGCGAAGTTCGTCATGGTCGCCAATCAGTCGGCCCCCGACGGGGGGCGGGCGATCGCAGCGGGCGCATCGCGCGTGCTCTCGGCGCGGCTCTACGACGCCCGGCATTTCTGGGATCTCGACCGCAGGCGCGGCCTCGATGCGATGGCTCCGGAGCTTTCGAAAGTGACGTTTCACGAAAAGCTTTTCAGCGTCGCCGGCCTTGCAGATGGGATCGCGAGGCTCTCCAGGGATGTCGCGGAACTGCTCTTATACTCTCGGGAAATTGCAGAGCAGGCGAGGCGCGCCGGTCAGCTGTCGAAAGCTGATCTGGTCAGCCAGATGGTCTACGAATTCCCTGAGCTCCAAGGCGAGATGGGCCGGTATTATGCGCTGGACGCGGGCGAGCCCCAGGCCGTCGCGGACGCCATCCGGGATCATTACCGTCCGAAAGGCCTTGAAGACGAGCTTCCACGCGGACCGGTTTCCGTCTCCACTGCTTTGGCCGAAAAGCTGTTGATCCTGAACGCTTTTTGGAACATCCGCGAGAAGCCGACCGGTTCGAAGGACCCGTTTGCACTCAGGCGGGCCGCGCTGGGCGTGATCCGAATTCTGCTCGCGGGGCAGCTTCGTCTGCCGCTTCGGCAAGCGCTCTCAAAGGCCGATTTTGCCCTTGACAAGGCTTGGGGAGAAAGGGGTGTAGTCGGCCCCAGCTCAAATCAATTCGGTGACGATCTCCTCTCCTTCTTCGCCGATCGCCTGAAGGTGCACCTGAAGGACGAGGGCGTGCGCCACGACGTCATCGACGCCGTGTTCGCGCCCCGTCTTGATGGAACCGTCGATGACGACCTCGTGCGCGTGACGGACAAGGCGCGGGCCCTGCAGGGCTTCCTCGAGACCGAAGACGGCGCGGCCCTGCAGGCCGGCTACACGCGCGCGGCCAATATTCTCAAGGCGGAGGAGAAGAAGGACGGCGCCGCCGCCGGAGAGCCCGACGCCGCCTATCTGCAAAACGCCCCCGAAGCCGCCGAGCGGGCGCTCATCGCCGCGCTTGAAACCGGCGGGACCACCGCGCGCGTAGCCCTCGCGGCTGAAGACTATGAAGCCGCCATGCGCGCGCTTGCGGCGCTGCGCGTTCCGGTGGACGCCTTCTTTGACGATGTGACAGTGAATGCGGATGATCCCATGCTGCGGCGCAATCGCCTTGCGCTGCTCGCCCGCATTCGCACGGCTGTGAACGCCGTTGCCGATTTCGACAGGCTGGAAGGATGACCGACATGACCGCCGAGGCCTCCGCCCCTGCTGCGTCCGAGAAATGGGTCTATGCGTTCGGCGGCGGGACCGCCGACGGCGACCAGAACGACCGTGCGCTTCTGGGCGGCAAGGGCGCCAATCTCGCGGAAATGGCGCGGCTGGGCCTGCCGGTGCCGCCGGGTTTCACCGTCACCACGGCGGTCTGCACCGCCTTTTACGAGAATGACCGGCGCTACCCCGCCGACCTTGAGGGCCAGGTTGAAGCGGCGCTCGCCGCGCTCGAGGAGAAAGTCGGCAAGCGTTTCGGCGATCCCTCCAATCCGCTGCTGGTCTCGGTGCGCTCGGGCGCGCGCGCGTCCATGCCGGGCATGATGGACACCGTCCTCAATCTCGGCCTGAACGACGAAACGGCCGAAGGGCTCGCAAAGCTTTCCGGCGACCGCCGCTTTGCGCTCGACAGCTATCGCCGCTTCATCACGATGTATTCCGACGTCGTTCTCGGCGTGTCGCACTCCACGTTCGAAGAGATCCTTGAGCGCTTCAAGGAAGATCACGACTACACGCTCGACACCGATCTCTCAGCCGACGACTGGGCGACGATTGTCGCCGACTACAAGAAGGCGGTCGAAAAGGCCCTCGGCCAGCCGTTCCCCACGGATCCGCGCGCCCAGCTCTGGGGCGCGGTCGGCGCGGTTTTCGGTTCCTGGATGAACGACCGGGCGATCACCTACCGGCGCATGTACGACATCCCCCATGAATGGGGCACGGCGGTGAACATCCAGGCCATGGTGTTCGGCAATATGGGCGACACCAGCGCGACCGGGGTGGCCTTCACCCGCGATCCCTCCACCGGCGAGCGCGGCTATTACGGCGAGTTCCTCATCAATGCGCAGGGCGAGGACGTGGTCGCGGGCATCCGCACGCCGCAAT
>CAZLOV010000147.1:0-6007 GCA_964561235.1 uncultured Caulobacterales bacterium | reverse complement strand
GATTCCCGCGACCTCGAAGCCGCGGAACGAGTTCCCGCCCTTGAAGAAGCGGTCGTTGATCCGCGGGTCGTCACCGCCCCAGCTCACCAGCAAGCCGGTCTCCCCGGTAAAGCTCAGAACGACGTCCGGCCGGAAGACATTGCGGTACACGGCGCCGCGCACTTCCGACCGGATGTGGCGAACATCGCCGCCGAATCCGGCCAAATCTTGGTTGAAGCTGAGTCGGAAGCCCCGCGTGGGTTCGAGCTGGTCGTCCACACGGTTCCACGACAACGAATAGCCGAACTGGGAAACCAGCCGCGAGCCCGCCGCCCGCTCGATGGACTCCGAAACGCCGAAGAAGGTGTTCACATCGTCGTTTCGCAGCGTGTAGTTGACGCCCGCCTGGACGGCGCGTGTGAGAGGGAAGCCGGCGCGCAGCGAGAAGCCGGTCGATTGCGTCTCGAAGGAGGCTTCCCGCGAAAAGTCCGTGCGGACCTGGAAGAGGTCGAAGCCCGCAGCCAGATTGCGGTCGAGGAAGCGCGGCTCAGTGAAGCGGATGTCGATCTGCTGACGCCGGGAAGACGCCGAGACTCGAAGGCGCAGGAACTGCCCGCGGCCGCGCAAATTCCGTTCAGAAACAGAGAAGTCGACAAGAAAGTTGTCAGTCGAGGAAAAGCCTGCGCCGAAGGCGAGTTCGCCCGTGGGCTGTTCGACCACCGACACGTTCACCCGCGCTCTGTCCGCAGCGGAGCCCTGGATCGGTTCGACCTCGACTTGCTCGAAGAAGCCGAGACGCCGCACTCGCGCGCGGGAGATGTCGAGCAGCGCCTGGTTGAAGCTGTCGCCCTCGACGATGTCGAGCTCGCGCCGGATCACACGGTCAAGCGTGCGCGTGTTTCCGACGATGTCGATGCGCTCGATATAGACGCGCGGGCTTTCATTGATGACGTATTCGATGTCGACGGTCTGCGTTTCGCGGTTGTTGCGCACGCGCGGCCGAACGTCGACGAAGGCGTAGCCGGACGCGCCGGCGGCGAAGGTCAGCCGGTCGATGGAGTCCTCGATCAGACTGCCGACATAAAGCTGGCCGGGTTGCGTCGGCAGGATCTGGGCGAGGCGCTCCTCGTTCAGATCAGGTATCTCGGTCGTCACCGTGATCTCGCCGAAATTATAGCGCTCGCCCTCGTCCATCGTGAACGTCACATAGAAGGCGTCCTGGTCCGGGGTCAGTTCGGCGACGGCCGAGATGACCCGGAAGTCAGCAAAACCCCGGTCGGCGTAGAAGCTGCGCAATTGCTCGCGATCGAACTCGACCCGGTCAGGATCATAGTTGTCGTTCGAGCTGAAGAATTTCCACCAACGCGCTTCTGTCGTAACGATTTCATTTGCGAGGCGGCGGTCGGAAAAGGTCCTGTTGCCGACGAAGTTGATGCGCCGGACGCTGGTCACCGGACCTTCGGAAATCTCATAAATGAGATCGACCCGGTTTTGCGGAAGCTCGACGATTTTCGGCGTCACCTGGGCGGCGAAACGGCCGGAGCGGCGATAGACCTCGAGGATGCGCTGCACGTCGGACTGGACGCGCGCGCGCGTGAAGATGGCGCGCGCCTGCAGCTCCGTCTCCTCGTTGATCCGGTCGTCATTGATCGAGCGGTTGCCTTCGAGAATGACGCGGTTGATCACCGGGTTCTCGTCGACCCGGATGACCATCGTGCGCCCCTCCACGCCGATGCGCACATCGGAGAAAAGGCCCGTCGCAAAGAGCGTCTGGATGGTCAGGTTGACCAGGCGCGGATCGGGCTGATCGCCCACCTGGATAAGCGAGTAGGACAGGATGGTGTCGGCTTCGACGCGCTGATTGCCCTCGACCAATAGCTGGAGAACCGGCTCGCCGATGGCGGAGGCCGGGGCCTGAACCTGCGCCTGGGCGTCGGGTTCCGGAAATTGCGGCGTCTGCGCGGCCGCGCCGGCGGCCGAAATCATGAACGCGGCCAACGCCGCGGCGATATTCCGCAACACCCTCGTCATCCCGTTCTCACCCCGCTTTGCGGACCGCCCCTCGACCCATCCGCCCGGACTTATGTCAAATCATTCGCCGTCGCGATGACCAAAATGCCGAGGATGAGCGTCATCCCGACCCAGAAGCCCGCGATCTGCAAACGCGGTCCGGGTGGGCGCCGCGCAATGGCCTCGTATGCGTAGTACATGAGGTGGCCGCCGTCGAGAACCGGGATGGGCATCAGATTCATGAGCCCGAGAGCGACAGAAAGCATGGCGGCGAGGAAGAGCAGGCTGACGCCTGCGTCTGTCGCGCGCTCGGCTGCGGCGACCTGTTCGGCGTCCTGCCCAAGGCTGTCGCGTGTCACGCAGGTCGCCGCCTTGAAGATGCCGACAGGGCCGGAGAGATGCTCCGGCGACGCCTGCAACGTCACCACCCGGCCGATATAGCCCAGGATCGATCCCGCAGTGTTGATCGTCTCCGAGACGCCCACGGCCGGCGCCTCGAGCAGACCGACCGTTCGCACAACCGGGTCCGCGCCGCCGGAGCCTACGCCGAGCTGGCCGATGCGCACCGGATCGCAGCTGCCCTGCTGGATGGTGACGGCTTGCGGCGCCACGATTTTCTCAAGCCGCTCGCCATTGCGCTCCAGCAGGATCGACAGCGGCGTGTCGGCGTGAAGATAGACCGCCTGCTGGATGTCGCGGAAATCCTCGATCTCGCGCCCCTCGATGGCGAGGATCAGATCGCCCGGCTGGATGCCCGCCCGAGCCGCGGCGCTCTCTTCCACGACCGCCCCGACGACCGGCGGATGGATCACTTCCGTCCGCCCGATGCTGAAGACCGTGAAGATCGCCGCCGCAAGCACCAGATTGGCGACCGGCCCCGCGGATACGATCACTGCGCGCTGCCAGAGCGGCTTGAAATGAAAAACGGTTTCTGGCGCGTCGTGTTCATCGCGCAGGCGCGCGAGTTCCGCGTGATCAGGCGCGCTCGCCGCGTTGGCGTCGCCGCGGAAGCGGACATAGCCGCCAAGCGGCAGCGCCGCGACGCGCCATTGGGTTCCCTGACCGTCCGTCCAGGAGAACAGCGTCGGGCCGAACCCGATCGAGAAGGCCTCCGCATGCACGCCGAAAAGGCGTCCCGCCCAGTAATGACCGAGCTCGTGGAAGACGACGATGAAGCTGATCACCGCCACGAAGGCGGGCACGCCGATCAGACCGTATTCTAGGGCTTGCATCATGGAGCGGTAAGTCGCGCCTCGTGGGTGTCAGGCCGCCCGGCGGCTGGCGCAGGCGCGCGCAGAATCGCGCGCGGCCGCGTCGATTTCGAAGACCGCATCGACGCTGTCCGGCGCCGCGGTGGCGAACCCCCTTCGCACCCCGTCTTCGAGAGCCTCAGCAACCACCGTGACGATGTCAAGGAAGCCGATGCGGCGGTCCAGGAAGGCGTCCACGGCGACTTCATTGGCCGCATTGAGCACGGCGGCCTGCGCGCCCCCGCCCTCGAAGGCCTGGCGGGCCAGATCGAGCGCCGGGAAGCGCTGCGGATCGGGCGCCTCGAAGACCAGCTGGCCCAGCCGGGCGAGGTCGAGCCGCTCGACCGGCGTCTCGATGCGCTCGGGAAAGGCGAGCGCGTGGGCGATCGGCGTGCGCATGTCGGGCGAGCCGAGCTGGGCGAGCCAGCCGCCGTCGAGATACTCCACCATGCCGTGCACGATGGATCCCGGATGCACCAGCACGTCCACACGCGTTTGCGGCAGGGCGAACAGATGGCAGGCTTCGATGATCTCAAGTCCCTTGTTCATCATCGTCGCGCTGTCGATCGTGATCTTCGCGCCCATCGTCCAGGTCGGGTGCTTGAGCGCGTCTTCCGGCCGCGCATTGCGCATGGTCTCAAGGCTCGCCGTGCGAAACGGCCCGCCGGACGCGGTGAGCACGATGCGGCGGATGTGATCCGTCGGCGCGCCGGCGAGCGACTGGAAGATGGCGTTGTGCTCGCTGTCGACGGGCAGAAGCGTGGCGCCATGCCGCTTCGCCTCATCCAGGAAGAGCTCGCCCGAACAAACGAGCGCCTCCTTGTTGGCGAAGGCGACGCAGGCCCCGTGGCGCAGCGAAATCAATGCGGATTTCAGCCCTGCGGCACCGACGATCGCCGCCATGGTCCAGTCGGTGGGAACCGCCGCCGCCTCGTCGACGCCCGCCTCCCCCGCCGCCGTCGCCACGCCGGTTCCTGTCAGCGCCTCGGCGAGTTCGCCCGCACGCGTTTCATCGCCAAGCGCTGCGATCTGCGGACGGAATTCCCGCGCAAGCTCGGCCAACCCCTCGACATCGCGATTGGCGCTCAGCGCAACCACCTCATAAGCGCCTTCGGGCGCGCGGCGGACCAGATCCAGCGTCGCGCGGCCGACCGATCCGGTCGCGCCGAGCACGGTGATGCGGCGCGGGCTCACGGCGCTCCACCCGGCCAGCCGGACGGCGCCAGCACCATCACCGCGCCGGAAAACAGCGCAGCCAGCATGAGCGCATCCACGCGGTCCAGCACGCCGCCATGACCGGGAATGAGGGAGCCGGCGTCCTTTACGCCGAATCGCCGCTTCGCAAGGGACATGAGCAAATCTCCACAAACAGCCGCCAGCGCAGTGAAAGCGGCGATGGTCACGGTATAGACCAGGTCCATCTCGAACACGCCCGCGATCGCTGCGCCCGCAGCGCATCCGCCGGCGAGCCCGGCGATCAGGCCGGTCCAGGTCTTGTTCGGGCTCGCGGCGGGAAGCAGCTTGGGTCCTCCAATCCACGTTCCGGCGAGATAGGCGAAGGTGTCTGCGCTCCAGACGACCGCCAGAAGATAGAGAACTGCGGCGAGCCCCCCGGCGTCCCCGTTGCGAAGCGAGACTAGCACGGCCACGGAGCCGGCGACATACGCGACGCCGGCGAGCGCCTCAAAAGCGCGACCGCGCGGCCGCCGGTCGAGATACGCAGCCAGCGATCCGGCCGCGATCCAGAACACCGTCCACCCATAGGCGTCCTGCGCCGCCAGAAGCGAGGCGCCGACAGCCGTGCCCGTCGCGACGGCGAAGGCCCGCGGCGGCGCCGCCCGGTCGGACATGCGCACCCATTCCCAGCCCATGGCTGCGGCGAAGGCCGAACAAAAGATCGCAAACGCGTGACCGCCGAACCAGACAAGCACGATCGCGGCGGGTCCGAGCACGAGCGCCGAGGCGACGCGCTTCAGGAAGAGGCGGTCCCTTGGCGCGCGCGGGCGCGCCGGCGCGGATGCGCCTTCAGCCCCCTCGGCGCCCTCAGCCATTCACAACGCCGCCGAAACGCCGCTCGCGCCCGCGGTATTCCTCAAGCGCGCGAGCGAGATGGTCGGCGTTGAAATCCGGCCAGAGAACGTCAAGGAAGACGAATTCGGAATACGCCGTCTGCCAGAGCAGGAAATTCGAAATGCGGCGCTCGCC
The DNA here is from genome assembly GCA_964561235.1 of uncultured Caulobacterales bacterium. GTDB lineage: Bacteria > Pseudomonadota > Alphaproteobacteria > Caulobacterales > Maricaulaceae > JBCBSP01. Next base: position 563 of record CAZLOV010000147.1, on the reverse strand, counting down.
GCTCGTGCGGATGAGCAGGTCGGGATGCGGCAGGCCGCGCGTATCCAGACAATCCTCGAACATCGCCTCGTCGATCGCTTCGGGCGGCTGGCCCGTCTCCAGGCAGCGCCGCGCCGCACGCTGGGCGGCGCGCAACAGCTCGCCGCGTCCGCCGTAATTGAACGCGATGGTGAGGTTGAACCGGTCGTTGAGCGCTGTCATGCGCTCGGCGCGCTCGATGATCTCGACCAGATCGGGCTGGAGCCCCGTGCGCGACCCGACAATGCGTACGCGAACGCCCTCGCGCACCAGCCGTTCCAGATCCGCGTTCACATAGCGGCGCATGAGATCGAACAGGGCGTCGATCTCTTCGGGCGGCCGCCGCCAGTTCTCCGTGGAGAAGCCGAACAGGGTGAGATGTTCCACGCCAAGGTCGGCGGCGGCCTCAACCGTGCGGCGTACGGCTTCCACGCCCTGTCGATGGCCGAACGCGCGCGGGCGGCCGCGGAGCCTCGCCCAGCGGCCGTTGCCGTCCATGATGATGGCCACGTGCCTGGCCGGCGGACGCAGGCCCTCGGGATGTG
>CAZLOV010000146.1:0-6188 GCA_964561235.1 uncultured Caulobacterales bacterium | reverse complement strand
CGGACTGGCGGCCGTCCTGCGGCAGGCGGCGCTCGGCGATGTCCATGCCGGAGAGAAGCTTTATGCGCGAGGCGACCGCGTCGAACCGCGCGCGCGGCAGGGTCTGTGTGAGCTGCAGCACGCCGTCGATGCGGAAGCGGATCTGGAAATGGTGTTCGAAGGGTTCGATGTGGATGTCGGAGGCGCGGCTGCGCAGGGCGTCCTCGAACACGCCGTTGACGAAATCAATGACCGGCGCTTCCTCCGCCATCTCGCGAAGCCGCGCGGCGTCGGCGCTTTCGTCGTCATCCGCCGGACGGTCGGCGCGCAGCGCGGCCAGCGCCGAATCAAGCAGCCGGTTGGGACCCAGCACGCGCCGGATGGGCGCGGAGCTGGTCTTGGCGAGCACCTCGTTGACGGACGGATCGAGCGGCGCGCGCGCAAACACCGTCAGCGCCGCGTCGTTCTCGGCGAACCAGACGACCGTATCATGGGCGAGCAGCCAGTCCGTGCGCACGCCAAGCCGGCGGGCGGTGTCGACATAGGCGGCGGCTTCCGGCGGCAGGTCGGCCGGGCCGATCACGGGCAAGTCCAGCTGGCGCGAGAGCGCCGCCAGCAAGTGTTCCTCCGAGACCGCGCCAAGGCGCAGGAGCGCCTGGCCGAACAGCCCGCCCACTTCCTCCTGGTAGGCGAGCGCGCCCTCCACGTCGCGCGGCTGGATCACCCCGTCCGCCAGCAGGATCTCACCGATCGGCCTGAAGTCCATGGCGCCTTGCGGTCCCTCTCAACGCATATGCAATCATAACGCATGGCGGGGCGTTGCGAAGCAAGCGCGCGGCGCGCCTCAACGCCCTGCCCCCTCTTTCCCCGCCCCCCGTCTCTTCCCCCGCGAAGGCGGAGGTCCAGCTTGGCCCGCCGCACCTTGGCCGCTGGGTTCCCGCCTGCGCGGGAACAGAACCTTTCGAGAAATGTCTTCTCTTCCCCCGCGAAGGCGGGGGTCCAGATCGGCCAGCAAAGCGCATCGGGTGCTGGGTTCCCGCCTGCGCGGGAACAGAGGCGTGAGATTTCGCTTCTCCTCCCCCGCCCCCCGGGTCTCTTCCCCCGCGAAGGCGGGGGTCCAGCCCGGCCCGCGCCGCGCCTTGATTACTGGGTTCCCGCCTGCGCGGGAACAGAGACGTTGGAGACATGTCTTCTCTTCCCCCGCGAAGGCGGGGGTCCAGTCCGGCCCGCGCCGCACCCTGGTCGCCAGGTTCCCGCCTGCGCGGGAATAGAACCTTTCGAGAAATGTCTTCTCTTCTCCCGCGAAGGCGGGGGTCCAGCCCGTCCAGCGCCGCGCCTTGATTACTGGGTTCCCGCCTGCGCGGGTACAGAGGCGTGAGGTTTCCCTTCTCCTCCCCCGCCCCCCGGGACTCTTCCCCCGCGAAGGCGGGGGTCCAGATCGGCCAGTGAAGCGCATGGGGTACTGGGTTCCCGCCTACGCGGGAACAGAGCCGTTGGAGACATGTCCGCTCTTCCCCCGCGAAGGCGGGGGTCCAGACGGGCCAGCGTTGCGCATCGGGTGCTGGGTTCCCGCCTGCGCGGGAACAGAGGCGTGAGACTTCCCTTCTCCCCCCCGCTAGCCCGTCTCTTCCCCCGCGAAGGCGGGGGCCCAGTCCGGCCCGCGCCGCACCTTGGTCGCCAGGTTCCCGCCTGCGCGGGAACAGACGCGGCCGCGCATATCAGAACAAAAAGAAAGGGCGGCCGAAGCCGCCCTTCCCCATCAACTCCCGAAGGAGAGGATTGATTAGCCGTCGAGGTCTTCGTTGACGTTACCAGCGCCGATTTCGGTGAAGGCGCCAGCGCCGTCAGCCGCAACGCGGCGGGCGGTCACGTCGTCTTCACGCGCTTCAACGGTGAACTCGATGTCGCCGCGGCCGAAGTTGCAGCCGGCCAGGCCTTCGATCGAGGCGCTGTTGAAGGTCAGCTCGCCGCCAGCCGTGATCGTGCCGGCTTCAACCGGGGCCGTCAGGGAGCAACCGGTGGAGGAGGCCAGGATGTCGATCAGGACGCGGGCGTCGACGGTCGACAGGTTGGACAGACGCACGACGTGCAGCGCACCGGAGCCGGCGAGCAGCGTGTCGGACGGCAGCCACGGGAAGAGCACCTGGGTGCCTTCACGAATGACCGAGTCAAGAGCGCCGGTAAACGGCGGCTCGTCGTTGAACGCGGCTACGAGATCAACAGTCACCTCGGCGCTGAAGTCCGACCGCGGGATCGGCGTTCCGTCGGCGGTGACGATGACATCCTGCGGGCCGAAACCGTTGGCAATGATCAGCGAGGTCAGGTCGAAGGACGCCGACTGGCCGTTCATCGCGATCGTGCCAGGGATGGAGCCGATGTCGATGTCGGAGAATGACGTCATGTCGCCGGTCACCGTAACCAGAACGCCGTCCGTGGCTTCGACATCATTGGTGCAATTAACGGGAGTGCCAGCAAGGTCGATGTCGACAGACGTGTCGCAGTCGAGATCGATAGTGCCGAGAACCGCAGTGGTGGCCGTGTTGAGGCCGACCGGATCAAATTCAGAGAAGACCGGGTCGGAAGCGAGGATCGCCACCTCGTCCGTGCCGTTCGGCGTGATAATGACGTCATAAGCGTCGACAAAATCGATCACGTCGACAGACGCATCACCGCCGTCGACCGGCGTGCCGCCGGAGTCGGTGACGATGTTGGTCTCGATGGCGAAGTTGCCCGAGCCAGTCAGCTCGATGTCGAGGGCGAACCCAAGCGGGTTCAGGATCGTGTCGGTATTGTCGCAGCCGTTCAGCCCCGAGATGAGCAGGGTGACCTGGCTGGAACCGTCACCGCCGCCCGACACGACTGACGCACCGGTGGTGCAGGATGCGAAAATGTCGGCCAGAGCGAAGGCACCGTCGAACGTCGCGTTGTTCAGGTTGATCGTGAACAATACGTCGTCCGTGGTGAACACGAAGTCGTCGTCTTGTTCAACGGTGAACTCAACCGTGCCGGTCACGCCGACAAAGTCAAGCTCTGCAGCGAGCTCAGTGAGCGCTTCGATCGCGTTGAGGAGAATGCCATCGGCATCCTCGACAACAAGGTCGTACGCATTGGCGGCGCCGGTGAGCAGGGCAGCAGCGGCCACGCCGGTCAGGAACTTGGTGAATTTCATGTGGGATTACCCCCCTAGGTGAGCAAAAGCCATGGCTGTTCAGCGCCATGAGACCGTAGAAGCACCGCACGCCTGCAGAGCGCACGGCTTTCGAACTTCGACGGGCCGTCGGCCGCCGAACGGATGGCAGTTAATGCGGCCACATATGTCATGTCAACATGTTTCGATTTTCACGAGATGTGCATGGCAGATGATGTGGATAAGATCATTAAACATTAAAAATGGATTAAGCGAGTGCGTTGCTTCAATCTCACCCAAAATACCCCCAAGATCGCGGCTAAGTTTATTTGATGAAACTTGTCTGGTCTTCGCGCGCTGCTCTTGCAAGGCGCGGATTGGCCGCGCATTTTGATAGTTGAAACAGTCGCTTAATTGTTAATGGCGCAAGATCCGCCCGGACGGGGGTGGCCTCCCTACGCACGCGCCGCCCCGCCGGCTTCAAACTTTCCCGCCGCATGACGCCGGAAGGCCACACCCCCGGCGGCTGCGCGCCTTTGCCCTATCCGCCAGCGTTCTTGGGGCGGCGCGGCCTGCGCCAGCGGGACACGGCGTCGAGTTCGGGTCCTCCCGGCATGATCGGCCGGTCCGGCCAGGCGCTTGAAGACAGCATGCGGTCATAGAGTGTAATCGCGCAGGCGACCGACACGTTGACGCAAAACTTTGTCGGAACCTTCACCACATGATCACAGCGCGACAGCAGCGCATCGCTGAGCGAGCCGCGCTCGCGCCCGAAGACATAAGCCGCCGCACGCGGATGCCGGAAGCTGGGCAGCTCGGCGGCCGCATCGGTCAGCTCCACGCCCACAAGGCTGCAGCATGAAGGCAGGACCAGGTCCTCAAGCGTCTCCCAGGCGTAGTACGGCACATGGCGAATCGAGCGCGCGGTGTCGGACTGGAAGACGGCGCGGGCGCGGTGATCGGCGGCGACGGTGAAGGCGAAGCTCGCGTTGAAGGCGTGGGCGGTGCGCAGGATCGCGCCGAGATTCATCGCCTTGGAGATGCCCTCCACGCCGACGCCGAAATATCCGCGTTGTCCCGCCGCCGGCATGGCGAGGCCGTCAGAACGCCTGGAGCGCCGCATCGGCGCCGGCTTCCACCCGTCCGTCGGCGTGGGCGAACGCGCGCTTCATGCCGGGGCTGTTCCACGCGCCGTGCAGGCGGCCGGCGGCGTCCACCGCGATGATCCCGCCCTCCCCGCCAAGCCGGGCGACATCCTCCAGAACCCCGGAGACGGCGTCTTCCAGAGTAGCGCCGGAATAGCGCATGCGCGCGGAGACGTCGGCGGCCGCATTGGCGCGCATGAAGAACTCGCCCTGGCCGGTGCAGGAGACCGCCGCGCGTTCATCCGCCCATGTGCCCGAGCCGATGATCGGGGTGTCGCCGACCCGGCCCCACAGCTTGTTGAGCACGCCGCCGGTCGATGTCGCCGCAGCAAGTCGGCCTTCGGCGTCGATCGCCGCACAGCCGACGGTGCCGGTGGGAATGGCGCGCGCATCAGGCGCCGCGGCCGGCGTGTAATACGCCTCCGGATCGGCGACGCGGGCCAACCCTTGCGAATCAGCAAACGCCGCTGCGCCTGCGCCCGCCAAAAGCACGTGCGGCGTCTTCTCCATCACCGCGCGCGCCGCCTCCACCGGGGAGAGAAAGCCCTCAAGCGCCGACACCGCGCCGGCGTTTCGCGTTGGCCCGTCCATCACGGCCGCGTCAAGCTCATAGCGCCCCTCGCGATTGGGCGAAGCCCCCTTGCCGGCGACATAAAGCCCGGACTCCTCCAGCGCGCGCACGGCCGCCGTGACCGCATCAAGCGCGCTGGCCCCGTCGAGTATCGCCTGTCGGCCGGCGCGCGCCAGCGCGGCCATGTGCGCCAGTTCGCGGTCATAGGAACGCGCGGCGAGCACGCCGGCGCCGCCGTGGAGAATCAGGGCGGGAGAAGCGGACATCGACGGCTCCGGTCTGCAGGGACGCTCCTTGCTAGCGCGCGCCGACACGCGGGTGAAGCCGCAAGCGCGCCGCGCGGGTTTCATATTCCCACAATAAAAATATGGTTTATAATCAGTGAATGGCTTCGGCGAAGGGCCGAGCCCGTCATCGACAAGGAGGAGCCTGATGACCCAGTCCGTTGCTGAAAAATCGCGTTCTTCAACGCCGGCCCGCGCCGCCCGCCCCGCCGCCGATCCGCTCGCGCCGTTCGAGCGCATGCGCGACGAGTTCATGCAGATGGCGGAAAACTTCTGGCGTGGCGCGCCGCCGGCGGCGTTTTCCATGCCCGGCGCGGCCGCCCTGCGCTGGGCCGAGCCCGCCATCGACCTGTCGGAAACCGATGAGGCCTACATCCTCACCGCCGAAACGCCGGGCGTCGCCAAGGCCGATCTCGACGTCACCGTGGAGAACGGGCTCGTGACGATCACCGGCGAAAAACATGACGCGCACAAGGCCCATCGCCGGCACCATCAGTACGCGGAGCGGCGCTATGGCGCGTTCACGCGCTCGCTCATGCTGCCGCGCGACGCCGATGCGGACGGCGCCGAGGCGGTTTTCGCCGACGGCCTGCTGACGCTGACGGTTCCCAAGAAGAACGGCGCGGCGAAGCACCGGCGGGTGCCGATTCGCTAGGACGCATGCTCAGCGGGGGGCTGGAGCGGGCCGCGCCGCACGCGCGGCCCGCGTTTTCTTTCTCACCGTCCCGCGCTATGCGTGAGCGAAGGGGCGTCCGCCCCGCCGATCACCCAAACGATACGAGCATCCGGGAGGAGCCCATGCAGTTGAAAAACGCCGCCGCCGTCGTCACCGGCGGCGCGTCCGGCCTTGGCGAAGGCACCGCGCGCCGTCTCGCCGCCGAGGGCGCGAAGGTGACCCTGTTCGACCTCAACGCCGAACGCGGCGAGGCCGTCGCCGCCGAAATCGGCGGCGTGTTCGCCCAGGTCAATGTCGCCGACGCTGAAAGCGTCCGGGCCGGTTTTGAAAAGGCCCGCGCCGCCCACGGCCAGGAGCGCGTGCTCGTCAACTGCGCGGGCATCGGCTGGGCGGAGAAGACCGCGCG
>CAZLOV010000145.1:0-6226 GCA_964561235.1 uncultured Caulobacterales bacterium | reverse complement strand
CCTCGCCGGGCCGGTAGTTGTCGCTTTCGCGGTAGCGTTCATCGCCGCCGAGCTGGACGTCGAACATGTGAATCTTGTCGTAGCGGGCCTTCACCGCGCCGTCCGGCCCGAACAGGACCGAGCGGTTGACGGCGCGGCCGTCCGCGCCCCGGAACGCCATCGAGCCGACGAGCAGGTCGATTTTCAAGGCGTCGGCGAGATCGGAGAAACGCGGCATGGCCGGATCTTCGTTCTCCGGCCGCAGGGCTTCCTGAAGCGCGTCGGGATCGCGCTGGCAGAGCTGCGTCACCTCCGGCGTGGCGACGAACGTCGCCCCGGAGGCTGCAGCGTCCCGGATCATGGCCTCGGCGTCGTCGACATTCGTGCCGGGATCGACGCCCGAGCGCATCTGGATGAGGGCAAGCTTCAACGGGCTCAGGCGGCGTGCCGCTCCAGCATCGGATCAAGCTCCCCGGCGCGTTCAAGCGCCATAAGCTCGTCGCACCCGCCGACATGGATGTCGCCGATGAAGATCTGCGGGAAGGTCCGCCGCCCATGGGCGCGCTCGATCATCTCCGCCTTCTTCCTGGGGTCGAAGCCGGCGTCGATCTCCTCGAAGAGCACGCCCTTCTTCTTAAGCAACGCGACGGCGCGCACGCAATAGGGACAGAGCGGGCGGGTGTAGATGGTCACCTGCGCCATGGTTCAACTTCCTCCGGCGCGTCCGGACAGCCGGACGCTTCATGCTTGCTCGAAGCGATTATGTAACGCGCGCAGCGCCAAGCACAACGCGCGCAAGCGTGATTACGCTCACGTCTTCGGCGCCTGCCTTAAGCAACGCGCGCACGCACGCCTCCGCCGTGGCGCCGGTCGTGTAGACGTCGTCCACAAGCGCAAGGCGCGCGCCCTTGATGTCCGCAGCGAAGGCTGCGGACGTACGAAATGCGCCGGAAACATTGCGCCGGCGCGCCGCGCCGGACTTGCCGGCCTGGCTTGGCGTCGGCTTCACCCTCACCAGCGCATGCGGGCGCACCGGAACGCCGCTCGCCTGCGAGACCGCGCGCGCCAGAAGCAGCGCCTGATTGAAGCGGCGTGCGCGCAAGCGCGCGGCATGCAGCGGGGCGGGGATCAGCGCGTCGCGGTCGAAGAGCGCCTCCGCGCCCGCGCGCGCCATCCAGACGCCGAAGGCCGCCACGCCGTCGACGCGGGCTGCGTGCTTGAGTTCAAGCACCATGTTGCGGCTTGCGGCGTCATAGATGAACGCGGCGCGCGCGCGCGAGTATTTCGGCGGCCGCGCGAGACAGGCGCCGCAGAGCGCGCCCGCGCCTTCGTCATAGGGCAGAGGGATCCCGCATCGCGCGCACCATGGCGGCTCCAGAAAGCGCACGCCCGCCCAGGCCTGGCCGTCGATCAGGCCGGGCGAGGACACCGGCCGGCGCGAAAGCAGCGAAACCGGCGGCCAGAGCCAGTCGGCTGCAGCGCGCAGGGCGCCGGCGGCTTTGCTCCGCGGCAAGCCTGGCCCATATCGCCCCCATGACCGCTTCCACATCAAGCGACGGCCCTCCGCATCTTTTCGACCGCACCCTGCTTAAACGCAGGCGCAACCGTCAGGCCGACGGCGACGCGCCGAATTTGCTGAAGGCGGATTTCCTCCATGCGCGCGCAGCCGACGATCTCTGCGACCGGATCGCTGCGGTCTCGCGGGATTTCGGAACAGCGCTGGCGCTCGGCGGCGCGGGCGCGTTCGGCCGGGCGCTGAAAAACCGCCCGGACGCGGGCGCGAAAATCGGGACGCTGATTGAGAGCGATCTGTCGCCGCGCGCGGCGGGACTGGCTGAAGGACTGGCGGTCTGCCTCGACGAGGAGCGCCTGCCGGTCGCCGACGAGAGCGTCGATCTCGTCGTCGCCTGCCTGTCGCTGCACTGGACCAACGATCTCGTCGGCGCGCTGATCCAGATCAACCGCGCGCTCCGGCCGGACGGCTTTTTCGCCTGCGCGATACTGGGCGGCGCGACCCTGACGGAGCTGCGCCAGGTGATGACCCAGGCTGAAAGCGAACTCGCCGGCGGCGCGCATCCGCGCGTCTCTCCCTTCGCGGACACGGTCGACATGGCCGGGCTTCTCGGCCGGGCGGGCTTCGCCATGCCGGTCTCAGACGTGGACCGGGTCACGGTGCGCTACGGCAACAGTTTCGTTCTGATGCGCGATCTGCGCTGGATGGGGGAGACATGCGCGCTCGCCGGCCGCGCGCGCGCGCCAGCGACGAAGCGCCTCTTCGTGCGCACCGCGGAACTGTATTCGCAACGCTTCGCGGAAGCCGACGGCCGCATTCCCGCCCGCTTCGAGATCATTCACGCCGCCGGCTGGGCGCCGCATCCCGACCAGCCGAAGCCGAAACGCCCGGGTTCGGCGACCGCAAGGCTCGCCGACGCCCTGGGCGTGACGGAAAAGAGCGCAGGCGAGAAGGCCGGCGGCTAGCCGCCGCGCCGGGCCTTAGAGCTGGCTTTCGACGCTCTGGAAACCGGAAACGATTTCGTCGCCGATCGTCGTGATCGTCAGCACGAGCGCTGCGGTGATCATTGTGATGATGATCCCATACTCAACGGCCGTGGCCCCGGAACGGTCGGCCGCGAAACGGTTCAGGAGATCACGCGCACGCCGGTGAGCCGGTCGCGCAGTTCGGCCGCAAGCGGCCTGTCCGCCGGCGGCATCTCGAAGCGCGCCAGCTTTGCGGGCTCCACCCACGCGGTCTCCTCGTGCTCGGTCGCCTGAACGAAGCCGTCCCAGCGCCGGCAGACATACAGAGGCATCAGTAGCCGCCGACCGTCCGGCATCGGCTCGGACGTGAAGGCGAAGGGCTGCAGACAGCTTTCGCACGGCTCTACTCCCATTTCTTCGCGCAATTCGCGCACAAGGGCCTGCTCGGGCGTCTCCCCCGGCTCGACCTTGCCGCCGGGAAACTCCCATAGACCCGCATGAGCCTTGCCTTCCGGCCGCTTGGCGATGAGCACGCGGCCGTCCTGATCGACCAGTGCGCACGCAACCACGAGCAATATGCGAGCCTGCTCAATTTTCATTATATTATTTCCGACATTAATTAGGAGTTGCCCTGCTTGGTTAACGTCAGGAATGTCTTCCCAGTGACCTGAAAATCACTGCGGCTCGTCGCCTGACTCGTCCAGCTCGAGGTCGAGCGCATCATCGCTGCGGAGGGTCTCAGGCGCCGCGCCGGCGGTGCGCGTCACCGGGTAGGCCGTGCGGATGTCTTCCAGCAGATCCTGAATGCCCGCCAGCGTGAGGAAGCGCACGATGTTCGGGCGCATGACCTCAAGCCCCGGCCGGGGCTGATCGCGCCGGTCGACGACTTGCAGGACATGCCAGCCGAACTCGGTCTGGAACGGCGCGGAGACCTGTCCTTCCGGCGTTGAAAAGGCCGCGCGCGCAAACTCCGGCAGGATGCCTTCGCGGGTGAAGTAGCCAAGATCCCCGCCGTCGAAGCGTGTCGCCGGATCCTGGCTGATCCGGCGCGCGAGGCTTGCAAAGTCTTCCCCGTCCTCAAGCAGGCGCAGCGCCTGGTCGGCCTCGGCGGGGGTGGAGACGAGAATATGGCGCGCGCGCACCTCTTCGGTCGGCGGGGTCAGCCGGACCTGTTCGTTGTAGACCGCTGCGACCGCTTCGTCCGTGACCGCCTGCGAGACGGCGGTCTCGACCAGAATATTGCCGAGTATGCGTTCTTCGGCGGCGGCCAGCCGGTGGCGGGCTTCAGCGCTGCGGTGCAGCCCGCGCGCGCGCGCCTCAAGCGCAAGCAGGCGCTGCTCGATGAGCTCGTCGAGCACGCGCTCGAAAACGGGATCGCCCGGCTCCAGCAGGGACGGCTCGTCGACGACTTCCTGGGCGGCCGCCTCGCGGATGACGTCGGAGACATAGATCGGCGTGCCGCCCACATCCGCCACGCTGCGGTCGTCAGGGCCGGCAGGCGGCAGATCGGCGAACGCAAGCGGCGGGACGGCCCCGCCCTCGCCGCTCTGGCCGGCGGCGGCCTCGCTGCGCAGTTCTTCCGACGGCGGCGATGCTTCGGCGCGCTCCTGCTGGGAGGCGGGCGCTTCGCAGCCGGCGGCGGCGAGCGCGCAAAGAACGGCGGCGAGCGCGGCGCAAGCCGTCCGCTGCTGCGCGGGAGCCTTGATTGACACGGTTTCCGGGCCTCCTTAAGTCACCACGAACCGCTTGAAGCATTCCGGGCGACGCGTGCGCGCGAGGCGGCTTGTCCGCTGAACGCCGCAGCGCCGGCTCCGCCCCGCCCTCGAAAGGCTGATTACGTCATGCTCTCCATCGCCCGCAAGATTCTCGGCTCTGCTAATGACCGCACGGTAAAGCGGATGAAGCCGACGATCGACGCGGTCAACGCGCTCGAAGCCGACTTTGAAAAGCTCGACGACGCCCAGCTCCTCGCCAAGACCGCCGAGTTCCGCGACCGGCTGGAGAAAGGCGCCAAGCTCGACAGCCTCATCCCCGAAGCCTTCGCCGCCACGCGTGAAGCCGCCAAGCGCGCGCTCGGACAGCGCCATTACGACGTGCAGCTGATGGGCGGCCTGGTTCTGCATCGCGGCGACATCGCGGAAATGAAGACCGGCGAGGGCAAGACGCTCGTCTCCACGCTTGCGGCCTATCTCAACGCGCTGACCGGCAAGGGCGTGCATATCGTCACGGTGAACGACTACCTCGCCAAGCGCGACAGCGAGTGGATGGGACGGGTCTTCGACAAGCTGGGCATGACGACCGGCGTCATCGTCCACGGCATGACCGACGACCAGCGCCGGCAGGCCTATGCGTGCGACATCACCTACGGGACGAACAACGAGCTGGGCTTCGACTATCTGCGGGACAACATGAAATACAGCCTGCGCGACATGGTGCAGCGCGGTCACGCGTTCGCCATTGTCGACGAGGTGGACTCGATCCTTGTGGACGAGGCGCGCACCCCGCTGATCATCTCCGGCCGGCTCGACGACCGCACGGATTTCTACAAGATGATCGACACCGTCATCCCGCTTTTGCAGGAGGACGACTACCAGATCGACGAGAAGGCGCGCTCCTGCGTGTTCACCGAGGAGGGCAACGAGCGCCTTGAAGAGATCCTCAAGGAGCGCGAGCTGATCGAGAGCGGCGACCTCTACGACGTCGAGAACGTCTCGGTGGTCCATCACGTCAACCAGGCGCTGAAGGCCCACAAGCTGTTCCACAAGGACAAGGACTACATCGTCCGCAACGGCGAAGTGATCCTCATCGACGAGTTCACCGGCCGCATGATGCCGGGCCGGCGCCTCTCCGACGGCCTGCACCAGGCGATCGAGGCCAAGGAAGGCGTCGACATCCAGCCGGAAAACCAGACTCTGGCCTCGATCACGTTCCAGAATTACTTCCGCCTGTATGAAAAACTCGCCGGCATGACGGGCACGGCCGCCACGGAAGCCGCAGAGTTCGAGGGCATTTACGGCCTTTCGGTGGTGGAAATCCCCACAAACAAGCCGATCGCGCGCATCGACGACGACGACCAGCTCTACCGCACCAAGGCGGAGAAGAATGAAGCGATCCTCGCGGAGGTGCTGGAAGCCAACGCCAAGGGCCAGCCGGTTCTCGTCGGCACCGTGTCGATCGAGCGCTCCGAGGCGCTCTCGGACCTGCTCACCCAGCGCGGCGTCGAGCACAAGGTGCTCAATGCGCGCTATCACGAGCAGGAAGCCGGCATCATCGCCCAGGCGGGCGTGCCCGGCGCGGTGACGATCGCCACGAACATGGCCGGGCGCGGCACGGACATCCAGCTCGGCGGCAATGTCGACTTCCGCCTCGCCGACTGGCTCGAGGCCGAAACCGCTGCGGGGCGCGAACCCTCCGAGGAGGCGATCGCTGCAAAACGCGCCGAGATCGAAGCCGACGTGAAGGCCAAGAAGGACCAGGCCCTCGCCGCGGGCGGCCTTTATGTGATCGGCACCGAGCGCCATGAAAGCCGCCGCATCGACAACCAGCTGCGCGGCCGCGCCGGCCGCCAGGGCGACCCCGGGCGCTCGCAGTTTTTCATCTCGGTCGAGGACGACCTGCTGCGCATCTTCGCGCCGGAGCGCCTGGACGGCATCATGCGCGGGCTCGGCATGAAAGAGGGCGAGGCCATCCAGCATCCCTGGATGTCCAAGGCGGTCGAGACGTCGCAGAAGAAGGTGGAGGCGCGGAACTTCGACATCCGCAAGAACAT
>CAZLOV010000144.1:0-6235 GCA_964561235.1 uncultured Caulobacterales bacterium | reverse complement strand
GACTTCGGTGAGCACCGCCTTGAGGCGCTCCTCGAACTCGCCGCGGTATTTCGCCCCGGCGATCAGCGCGCCCATGTCGAGGGCCAAAAGGCGCTTCTCCTTGAGGCTTTCCGGCACGTCGCCATTGACGATGCGAAGCGCAAGGCCTTCCGCGATCGCGGTCTTGCCGACGCCCGGCTCGCCGATGAGCACGGGATTGTTCTTGGTGCGCCGGGAGAGGACCTGGATCGAGCGCCGGATCTCCTCGTCGCGGCCGATGACGGGATCGAGCTTGCCCGCCCGCGCAGCCGCCGTGAGGTCGCGCGCGTACTTCTTCAGCGCGTCATACCCCTCCTCCGCGTTCTGGGAGGTCGCCGCACGGCCCTGGCGCAGATCTTCAATCGCCTGGTTGAGCGTCTGCGGGGTGACGCCGGCCTGCTTGAGGATGTCTCCCGCCTTGCTCTTCACGATGGAGAGCGCCTGCAGCAAACGTTCGGCGGTGACGTATTCGTCGCCCGCCTTCCGCGCCGCCTCCTCAGCGGTGGTGAACACCTCCGCGGTTGCGGGCTGAAGGTAGAGACCGCCTTGGCCGCCCTCGACCTTGGGCAGGGCGTCGACGGCGCGTTTTGCGAGGTCGTGGGCTTCGGCCGCACGGCCGCCTGCGGCGTTGATCAGATTGGCCGACAGCCCGGCGTCGTCTTCCATCAGGGCCAGCAGCAGGTGTTCCGGAGCGAACTGCTGGTGGCGGCTGCCGACGGCTTTTTGTTGCGCGCCCTGCAGCAGCGTGCGCGCACGATCGGTGAACTTCTCGATATTCATGTCTCGTCAGGTCCCCTGGACAGGCGGATGGACGGGACCGCCGAACGCCTTTCTGGAAGCACGCCGGCGGCGGATCGCTAAGCATGTAGGTGTGGCGCTCATGTCACACAAGCGTCGGCGGGACATGAAAAAACGCCCGCGACGCGAGGCCGCGGGCGTTTGAAGCTCATCCGGCCCGGCGCTGCGTCAGGCCGCGGCGCTGTCGGCGGAATCGCTGTTGTCGGCCGCTTCAAGCGCCTGGGCGGCTTCCGAGTCGGGCTCGCGTGAGCGCCGTGCGCGCGTCCGGGGCCGGCGCTTGGGCTTGTCCGCGCCGTCCTCCTCCGAAGACGCCTCCGAGCCACGCTGGGCGGCATCCGCTTCCGGATCGACCACGGCGAGCGGGTCGGCGCTTTCGTCGCCGCCGGACCTCGCCTGAGGCTGCTGATCGGCGCTGTCATCGTCGCCATTGCGGCGGCGGCGCCGGCGATTGCGGCCCGAGCGGCCGCCCTCGTCGGAATCACCGTCATTCTGCCCGCCGCCATTCCGGTCGCCGCCATTCCGGTCGCCGTCGTGATGCGATTGACCGTTGGACTGCGCGTGCCCGTGGCGGTTGTCCGCCTCGTCGCCGTCGTCGTCATCCTCTTCGCGGCGCGGCTGGCTGGCCTGCACGATGCGATAGTAGTGCTCGGCGTGCTGATAGTAGTTTTCAGCCATTACCCGATCGCCCGAAGACGTCGCGTCCCGGGCGAGCTGCAGGTATTTTTCATAGATATGAGACGCGTTGCCCCGAATTTTGACATCGGGACCGTTGCTTTCATAAGAGCGGTTGTTCGGATTGCCGGGCTTACGCCCGCGACCGCGTTGACGCTTCATCGTCTAAGTGACCTCTTGCGGCGGTTCCTTGGCGCGGTCTCGGTCGATCCTTAGCCCTTCCGCCACATCAAGGGGTTTCTGGCGAAAAACGGCGCCGGCGACGGACTAACGTATCGAGGACCGAGTGTTCAGCAGTCGGCATGCGCCGGTTCAACTCGCCGCGACAGCCCCCAATGGCGCGCCGCACCTGCTGAATGCGTCAGACCCTAGCCTCAATCTTACAGCGTTTCCAAGCGAATTCTTCACGACGGCGCACCCGCCGCTTCCGATCGCAGGAGCACGGCCCGGTCATGGCCGGCGAGATCGGTTCGGATGTCGACCGAGCGCCACCCCGACTTGCGGGCCAGCGACGCCACTGCGGCGGACTGATCAAACCCGATCTCGAAGACCGCCGCCCCGCCCGGCGCGAGCAGACGCCGCGCCTCAGGCAGCAGGATCCGGTAGGCCTCCAGTCCGTCCGCTCCGCCGTCCAGCGCCAGCCGCGGCTCATGATCGCGCACCTCGGGCGCAAGCGCGTCGATGACCTCGGTCGCGATATAGGGCGGGTTGGAGACGATGAGATCAAACGGCCCTTCAAGCCCCTCCGTCCAGACCGCGTTCCGCCACAGGCTGCGCGGCGCGAGCCCGCAGCGCGCCGCATTGCGCCGGGCGACCGAAAGCGCGGCGTCACTTGCATCCACGCCAAGGCCGGCGGCTTCGGGCAGCTCGCTCAGGAGCGCCAGCAGGATCGCGCCGGAGCCGGAGCCGAGATCGAGCAGGCGAAGCGGCGCGTCACGCCGGGCGACCGCCGACAGCGCGGCCTCCACGACGGTCTCGGTGTCCGCGCGCGGGGTCAGCACGTCGGAGGTCACTTCCAGCTCAAGCGTCCAGAAGGGCTGCAGGCCGATAATCTGGGAAACCGGCTCGCGGCGCGCGCGCCGGGCGATCATCGCAGAAAAGCGCGCCGCCTCGCCCGCTTCGAGCGCCGCATCGGGCCGGGCGGCCAGACTGGAGGCGGCGGCGCCCAGCGCATGCGCAAGCAGGAAGCGGGCGTCGCGCGCGGCCTCCTCCGGCTCGATCCCGGCGGCGCATAACTGCGTGCGGGCCTTGCTGAGCGCTGAGGCGCGGTCTGCGCTCACGCCTGCTCCATGGCGGCGAGCTTGAGGGCCTGATCCTCCGCGATCAGCGCGTCGATCACCTCGCCCAGACCTTCGCCGGAGAGGATCTCGTTCAGCTTGTAGAGCGTCAGGTTGATGCGGTGATCCGTCACCCGCCCCTGCGGGAAGTTATAGGTGCGGATGCGCTCGGAGCGGTCGCCGGAGCCCACCTGGCCCTTGCGCTCGGCGGCGCGCGCCGCGTCCTTCTCCGCGCGCTCCTTTTCATAAAGGCGCGCCTTGAGCACCTGCATGGCGCGCGCGCGGTTCTGATGCTGGGACTTCTCAGCGGAAACCACCACGATCCCGCTTGGCAGGTGCGTGATGCGCACGGCGCTTTCGGTCTTGTTCACATGCTGGCCGCCGGCGCCGGAGGCGCGCATGGTGTCGATGCGGATGTCTTCCTCGCGCACCTCGATATCGACATCTTCCGGCTCGGGCAGGACGGCCACGGTCGCCGCCGAGGTGTGGATGCGGCCGCCGCTTTCCGTCTCCGGCACGCGCTGGACGCGATGCACGCCGCTTTCGAATTTCAGGCGGCCGAACACGCCCGAGCCCGACACCGCGGCGACGACTTCCTTGTAGCCGCCCGCCTCGCTTTCGCTCGCGGAGACGATCTCGACGCCCCAGCCGGCGTTCGCCGCGAAGCGCTCGTACATGCGCAGCAGGTCGCCGGCGAACAGGGCGGCTTCATCGCCGCCGGTGCCGGCGCGGATCTCCAGCATCACGGAGGCGTCGTCATCCTTGTCCTTCGGCAAGAGCAGCAGCTGCAGGGCGTGCTCCAGCCCGGGCAGGCGCGCCTTGACCTCGTCGCGCTCCTCGCGGGCGAGCGCGACCATGTCGGCGTCGCCGCCTTCGGCGATGATGGCGTCGGCCTCCGCGAGCGCGTTGCGGGCGGATTTCAGCGCGCGCGCGGTGTCGGCGACCTTCTTGAGTTCGGCGTGCTCCTTGGACAGGCGCACGATCTCGTCGGCCTGGGAGGCCGCGCCGAGACGCGCCTCGACTTCCTCGAAGCGGTCGATGACCTGGTCCAGGCGGGATTCGGCAAGTTTCATGGGACCGCGACTTAAGCCCGGATCGCCCGCTTGGGAAGAGCGCGGCGCCTAGGCCCGGTCGCGCGCCAGCGTGGAGATCGCCCCGGGATGCTCGGCTGCGCGCATGCGCGCAATCAGATCGCCGATATCGCCGGAGACGGTCAGCAAATCGCGATGCCGGCGCTCGACGAAGCCCTCGCCCGCGACATGATCAAGGAAGGCCAGCAACGCGTCGAAATAGCCGTGCACGTTGTAAAGCCCGACAGGATCGGCGTGGCGGCCAAGCTGGCTCCACGTCCAGATCTCAAACAGCTCCTCCAGCGTGCCGAGCCCGCCGGGCAGCGCGATGAAGCCGTCGGAGAGGTCCGCCATGAGCTGCTTGCGCTCATGCATGGAGGAGACCACGCGCATGTCCTGCACGCCCATATGAGCGACTTCCTTTTCCGCAAGGAAATCCGGGATCACGCCGATCACCTCGCCGCCCGCCTTGAGGCAGGCGTCGGCGAGCACGCCCATCAGGCCGACGCGGCCGCCGCCATAGACGAGCGTGACGCCCTCGGCGGCGAGCGCAGCGCCGAGGGTGCGGGCGGCTTCGGCGTAGACGGGCGATTCACCGGTCTTGGAGCCGCAGTAAACGCAAATCGATTTCATGCGCTTGGCTTAGCGCGGCGCGCGGCGCGCGCCAACGGGGTTCACGCCTTGGTGTCCGGGACGCGGCGGTGAGCGAGGGCTTCCGGCATCACGCGCCGATACACCGAGAACACCATGAAGAGATAGACGATGCCCCCGGTGATCGACGGGAGCACAAGAAGAATAAATGCCCCGCCGACCCAGGTTCGCAACCATGCCGCCCCGAAACCTGTGACGTGAGCGGCCACGGCCACGGCGGACGCGAGCGCGAAAATGCTGAGCCCGGCAAGGAACGCGTGTGTGCGCGGCAGCACCGGGAGCCAGTCGGCGAACCAGTCCGTCGGCGCGAACAGCTTCCCCTTCCCATGAGCGAAAAGCACCACGAGCGCCGCCATGCTCGCCCCCAAGGCCGCGGTGATGGCGAGCACTGCGCCGCTCCATGTATCCGACAGGGGCGGCCGGCTTCGGAGCCAGTCAACGAGCGCGGGACCGAGCGTCATGAGGCAAGCGAAGATGAGCGCCCAGACGACGATTATTGTCGCATAAAGCCCGGCGAGCCCTTTCAGTCGGGCCCATCGCGCCGCCTCGGTCGGATCCGTCGCCATGATCCCCACTCCCGTCCCGCGGGCATACTAGCGCGACAGGCGTGCGGAGCAATTATGGTTAACGCCGCTTTACGCGATGCCGTGGGCGGCCTTCGCAGCGGGGGTCCAGCCCGCGGTGACGCCGGCGGCGCTTTCCACCACGGGGCGTTTCACAAGGCTTGGATGGTCCGCGAGAACGGCGGCGGGATCGGCGTCAGCCCGCGCGCGTTCGGCCTCCTCCAGCCCGCGCCAGGTCGTCGAGCGGCGGTTGATCAGCGCCTCCGCGCCTAAGGCGTCAAGCCAGGCATGCAGGCGCGCCGGCAGGTCGTCGAGGCTGCGTATGTCGAGGAATTCCGCGGACATCCCCGCCGCCTCGATCTCCCGAAGCGCCTTGCGGCAGGTGTCGCAGGATTTCAGACCGTATACGCGCATCGCCTCTCGCCTTCCGCTTCATGACGCCGGACGGCTCAAGAAGGACGCGACTCGTCCTTGCGTTCCAGACACCGCAGATCCGCTTCGAGCCTGCGGCCGCCGAAATCGAGATGGCAGACATTGACGTCATGGCGGCGGCACCAGATCTGCAGGCCGCGCTCGGTGAAGCCGGCTTCAAGCCGGCCATGGTCGCGAAGCGACGCCGCGCCCGCCTGTCCCGCAACCACTTCCGCCTCGCATTTCGCACATACGAGCGGTTCGGTGATCCGGTAGAGCAGCTGGTTCCATTCCATGAGAACGGAGCTAGCGTGCGCGCCCGCCGGGGGAAGGCGAACGCCGCGGATTATTCCGCGGCGGTCTTCTCGGCCTCTTGCGCCTCGCGCTCGGCCTTCATCTTCTCGGCCTTCTCCTCGACGGCGGCCACGATGCGCTCGACCATGGTCTCGTTGGAGACCTTCTCTTCCGCGGAACCCGCGAAATAGAGCATGCCCGAACCGGCGCCGCCGCCGGTGAAGCCGAGATCGGTATAGGCGGCCTCGCCCGGACCATTGACCACGCAGCCGATGATGGACAGCGAGATCGGTTCGGAAATGTGCTCGAGGCGCGCTTCAAGGGTCTCCACGGTCTTGATGACGTCGAAGCCCTGACGCGCGCAGGAGGGACACGCGATGATGTTCACCCCGCGCGTGCGCAGGCCGAGCGATTTGAGGATGTCGTAGCCGACCTTGATCTCCTCGACGGGATTGGCGGAAAGCGAGACGCGGATCGTGTC
>CAZLOV010000143.1:0-6239 GCA_964561235.1 uncultured Caulobacterales bacterium | reverse complement strand
ATCAGCGGGATGGACGAGGCCGCGGCCGCACGCACCACGATCTCCTCGTTGAAGGCCCAGAGATCCTCGACCGAGCCGCCGCCGCGCGCGACGATGAGGACATCGGGACGCGGCACGGAGCCGCCGGCCGGCATCGCGTTGAAGCCTTCGATGGCGGCTGCAATCTGCTCGGCGGCGCGTTCGCCCTGCACCAGCACCGGCCAGAGCAGGACATGCCGGGGAAAGCGGTCCTCCAGCCGGTGAAGGATGTCGCGGATCACTGCCCCCGTCGGCGAGGTCACGACCCCGATCACCTCGGGAAGATAAGGAATGGGCTTCTTGCGCTCAGGCGCAAACAGGCCTTCCGCGGCGAGCTTCCGCTTGCGCTCCTCGAGCAGCGCCATGAGCGCGCCCGCCCCCGCAGGCTCCATGCGCTCGATGATGATCTGGTATTTCGAGCGGCCCGGAAAGGTCGACAGGCGGCCTTCGGCGATGATCTCGAGGCCCTCTTCCGGGCGGAAGGACAAACCGGCGGCGAGGCCCTTCCACATCACCCCGTCGATGACCGCGCCTTCATCCTTCAGGTCGAGATAGAGATGGCCCGACTTGGCCACGGTGACCCGTCCCAGCTCGCCGCGCACGCGGACATGGCCGTAGGCGTCCTCCACCGTCTTCTTCAGCGCGCGGGCGAGCTCGGAGACGGAAAATTCCGGCGTATTGGTCGCGGGAGCGTCGGACATGGTCCGTTCGTAGCCGTGTCCGGCCGCACGGCGCAAACGGCGCAAACGGCGCAAACGCGCTTTCAACAGTCTGCCGCGGTCTGAGGTTGGAGCGCGCGCCGCCATGATCTATCCCGCTCGCATCGATTCATCCTGTCCGGGAGCCGCGTTCATGAAGGTCCTCATCATCGGCGCCGGCGGCCGCGAACATGCGCTCGCCTGGAAAATCGCGCAGAGCCCGAAGGTGCGGCGCGTGATCTGCGCGCCGGGCAATGGCGGGATGGCTCGGATCGCGGAGTGCGCGCCCGTCTCGCCGGAGGACGTCGGCGGCGTCGTCGCGCTGGCGCGCTCGGAGGCGGTCGATCTGGTCGTCGCCGGACCGGAAGCGCCGCTGGTCGCGGGCCTTGCCGATGCGCTGAGACAGGCCGGCGTCGCCGTGTTCGGCCCGTCGGCGGAGGCGGCGCAGCTCGAAGCCTCCAAAGCCTTCACCAAGGCGCTGTGCGCCAAGGTCGGCGCGCCCACGGCGGCTTATGGCGATTTTACCGATCCAGCCGACGCCAAGGCGTTCCTTGACCGGTTTCAGCCGCCCTATGTCCTGAAGGCCGACGGCCTGGCCGCGGGCAAGGGCGTCGTCATCGCTGAAAGCCGTGCGGAGGCCGAAGCGGAGATCGACGACATGCTCTCCGGCCGGTTCGGCGATGCGTCGCGCCGGCTGGTGATCGAGGAATTCATGCCTGGCGAGGAAGCCTCGCTGTTTGCGCTCTGCGACGGCGAGCACGTCGTTGCGTTCGGCGGCGGCCAGGATCACAAGCGCGCCTTCGACGGCGACACGGGCCCCAACACCGGCGGCATGGGCGTCTACGCCCCCGCGCCCGTGCTTTCCCAAGAGGTGGTCGATGCGGCGATGAACCGGATCGTCAAGCCTACGGTCGCCGAGATGGCGCGGCGCGGCACGCCGTTCCGCGGCGTGCTCTACGCCGGACTCATGATCGATCACGGCCAGCCGCGTCTGGTCGAGTACAATGTCCGCTTCGGCGATCCGGAATGCCAGGTGCTGATGCTCCGGCTCGCCTCGGACGTCGTTCCCTATCTTGAAGCCTGCGCCGGGCGCGGCTCGCTCGCCGATCTGCCGCCGCCGCAATGGAGCGAGGACGCGGCAGCCTGCGTCGTCATGGCGGCGAACGGTTATCCCGAGCGCTATCGCAAAGGCTCGCGCATTGACGGGCTGGGGCTGGCGGAAAGCGTGCCAGGCGCGACGGTTTTTCACGCCGGCACGGCGCGCGACCGCTACGGCGTCGTTACGGCGAACGGCGGGCGGGTGCTCAATGTCTGCGGGACCGGCGCCAGCCTGCGCGAGGCCGTCTCGACGGCGTATGAAGCCGTCGACCTCATCACATGGCGCGACGGCTTCTGCCGCCGCGACATCGGCGCGCGGGCGCTCTAGCTGTTCTCGCCGCCGAGCTGGCGCGAACGGCGTTCGGCGGCGTTGACCGCGGCGCGCGTGATCTGCGGCAGTCCCTGCATCAGGACATCCAGCGCGGCCTGGGTGGTGCCGCCGGGCGAGGTGACCGCGCGCCTGAGCCCCGAAGCGTCGCCTTCCCGCTCGAGCAGCGCTCCGGCGCCGACAACGGTCTGTTCAGCCAGGCGCTTGGCGAGATCGCGCGGCAGGCCCTCGGCTTCGCCGGCCGCCGCCAGCGCCTCGGCCAGCAGGAACACATAGGCCGGTCCGGAGCCCGACACGCCGGTGACCGCGCCCATCAGGCGCTCGTCCTCGATCCATTCCACCAGACCCGTCGGGCGAAGCAGGTCTTCCGCAAAAGCGCGTCTGACGGCGTCAGCCGCCTGATTGGCGACAAGCACCGTCGCCCCCTTCCCGATCGCAGCCGGCGTGTTGGGCATCGCGCGCACGACAGGCCGGTCCGGCAACCAGCGTCCGAGCGCTCCGAGCGTCACGCCGGCCGCGACAGACATGACCAGCACGTCCTTCGGCAGGTCAGGCTCCAGCGCCTTGGCGAGCTTCGGCAGGACCTTGGGCTTGACGGCGAACACCACGATGGACAGCCCGGCCGCTGCTTGCGCGTCCAGCGCGTCTGCGCGGGTCACGCCGTGGCTGTCGCACAGAGCCGCCGCGCTCTCGCTGATGGAGGGGTCGACAACGAGAATCTGGCCCGCATCCGGACCTTCGGCGCCGGAAAGCCAGCCCGCCAGCATCGCCGCGCCCATATGGCCGGCGCCGATGAGCGCGACGCGGCCGGTTTGGGGGGCCATGGCGCCTACGCTTCGCCCGCGGTGTCGAACATCGCGGCTTCCACGCTCTCGGCCACGCTCTTGCCGCCCCACATGAGGTACTGGAAGGCGGGATAGAGCCGCTCGCCGGCCTCGCGCGCCGCTCCGATCAGGCCGGCGGCCTGTGCGGGAGAGAGCTGCTCGCCGGTGGGGAAATGCATCGCATGCCGCCAGACGATCGAGCCGTCTTCCGACCAGACGTCGAAATGGCCGAGCCAGAGACGCTCGTTCAGCCGCGCGGCCAGTTCGCAGGCCTCGCGGTAGCGGTTCGGCGCCGCCTTCACGTCGAGGCTCGCGCAGACATGCATCGCATCGAGATCCGGCCGGTAGGCGAACCAGATCTGATGGTCGCGCCAGTCGCCCGGCACGGCGAGATGGATCTCCGTGTCGTCGCGCTCGTAGACATATTGTTCGGCGATGACGGCCTGCTCGATCGACTCCAGCGGGTCGAAGCTCGTCTCAACGGTGTCCTGGATCACGTCCATGATGACGCCTCCCTCATCAAGCGCCGGCGACTCATCGCCCCTCGACGCCGACCGTAAGTCGGGTTCGAAGCCGGGCGCAACCGCGGCGCAAGACCGGTTTTCAAGTCGTTCAGTCGGAAGCCTTTTTGCGGGCGGCGCGCTTGGCCGGCGCGGGCTTGGCGGCCGGCTTTCCGCCAAGATCGGCGATTTTCGATTCGAGCGCGTCGATCCGCGCGCGCGCCGCGTCGAGCTCGGCCTTGACCGCGTCGAACTCGTCGCGGCTGACCAGATCCAGTTCGCCGGCCATGCGCAGCGCCTGCGCCCGCGCAGCCGTGCGCGCCTCCTCGCCGGCGGCCTGGGCCGCGCTGAAGGCGTCGGCCATCAGATCGGCGAAATCCGAAAAAAGCGGGCTGCGGGACTGCATGACTTCACCGCCGGGTTTGCTATAGAGCCCCATATAGGGGTTCGGGCCGTCCTTGGGCAACTCGACCGGGCGCCCGCATGCTTTCTTTGAAAGGTCCGCCATGGCGCCCTGCCCGGCCAGTTTCGACCTGATCGACCCGGTCCTGTTCCAGATCGGCCCTCTGGCGGTGCGCTGGTATGCGCTGGCCTACATCGCCGGGCTGTTCCTAGGGCTCTACTGGGTGCGCCGCCTGGTCGACAGGCCCCGGCTCTGGTCGGCGGCCAAACGGCCCGGGCCTGCGCCCTACGACAAGGCGTTCCTCGAAGACCTGCTGCTCTGGGTGATGATCGGCGTGATCGCGGGCGGACGCCTCGGCTATGTCCTGTTCTACCAGACCAGCGCGATCTGGGAGCGCCCGCTCTGGGTCGTCACCGGCATCACGGAAGGCGGCATGAGCTTCCATGGCGGGCTCATCGGGGTGTGCCTCGCGATCTACTTCACGAGCCGCAAGGCGGGCGCGCCGCTCCTGCGGGTCGCCGATGGCGTGGCGACGGCGACGCCGATCGGGCTCTTCTTCGGACGGCTGGCCAATTTCATCAACGGCGAGCTGTGGGGCCGGCCGGCGCCGGACCTGCCCTGGGCGATGACGTTCGCCGCCGACCCGGAATGCCTGCCGCGCCATCCAAGCCAGCTCTACGAGGCCACGTTGGAGGGGCTCGTCCTGTTCGCCGTGCTGGCGTTTCTGACCTACCGAAAGGGTCTGCTCGCCCGGCCTGGAGCGGCCACCGGCGTGTTCCTGGCGGGCTACGGGCTGGGCCGCGGCCTTGTCGAGCTGGTGCGCGAGCCGGATCCGCAGATGCCTGAATTCCTGCAGGGATACGTCACCATGGGAATGCTGCTGTGCGTGCCGATGGTGATCGCCGGCGCCTTCCTGATCCGCCGCGCGCTGCAGGCGCCCGCCGCAGGAGCCCGTCCGGCTTGACCGACGCCTTCGCCGAAGAAGCCCGCACGCGCATCGCTGAAAAGCTGCGCGCGCAGATCCGCGAGACCGGACCGCTTTCGATCGCGGGATACATGGCCGTCGCGCTGTTCGACCCGGCCTATGGATACTACGCCACGCGCGATCCGATCGGGGCGGGCGAGGACTTCATCACCGCGCCGGAGATCAGCCAGGTTTTCGGCGAGGTGATCGGGCTCTGGCTGGCCGACGCCTGGACCGCGCTCGGCGCGCCTTCAAAAGTCCAGCTCATCGAGCTCGGACCCGGCAAGGGCACGCTGATGAGCGACGTCCTGCGCGCCGGTCGCGCCATGCCGGGCTTTCTGGAGGCCGCCGAGGTCACGCTGGTCGAGGCCAGCCCGGCGCTGAAGATGGTGCAGGGCCGCACGCTCGCGGCCAGCTCCGTACCCGTGCGTTTCGCCGACCGGCTGGAGACCGCGCCGCCGGGGCCGAGCCTGGTCGTCGCCAACGAGTTTCTCGACTGCCTGCCGTTCAGGCAGGCGGTGAAGATCGGCGGTCGCTGGTTCGAGCGCTGCGTGGCGATCGATCCCGCAGACGAGACGCGCTTCATCTTCTCGCCCGGCGCAGCGCTCGACCCCGACGCGGAGCGTTTTCCCGAGGGACTGGCCGGCGCTCCGGAGGGATCGCTGGTCGAGCTGCGGCCGGCTGATCGCCAGATCGCAACGGCTGTAGCCGAGCGCTTCGCCAGCCATCCCGGCCGCGCGCTGTTTATCGATTACGGCCCGGACACGCCCTCGCCCGGCGACACCCTGCAGGCGCTCAAGGCGCATGAGAAGGTGGATCCGCTGGCCGAACCGGGTCGGGCGGATCTGACCGCGCATGTTGATTTCGCAAGCTTCGCCGCGGCTGCGCGAGAGGCCGGGCTCGACGTCGCCGGCCCGGTGGAACAGGGCGCCTTCCTGATGCGGCTTGGCGCCGGCGCGCGCGCCGAGGCGCTTGCGCGCTCCGCTCCGGATCACGCGGGGCGCCTGGGCAGGCAATTGCGGCGGCTCACCGCGCCCGAGGAGATGGGCGCGCTGTTCAAGGCGATCGCGCTGTCTTCGCCGGGGCTGCCCGAGCCACCGGGATTTGCGGCGCCGGATTGAGCCCTGCGCTTTGCGCATCGCGCGCGCTTTGCTATGAGCGCACCGCCCTCATTCAGCGCCCGGACGAAAGGCGATCACCCATGAAGCTCATGTGCGGCAACGCCAATCAGCCCCTCGCCCGGGCGATCGCGGACTATCTCGACGCGCCGCTTTCGAATGTGGAGATCGAGACCTTCGCCGACGGCGAGCTTTTCGTGCGCATCGACGAGAACATGCGCGGCGAGGACGTGTTCCTGATCCAGTCGACGTCCAACCCCGCCAACACGCACCTGATGGAGCTTCTGA
>CAZLOV010000142.1:2698-6278 GCA_964561235.1 uncultured Caulobacterales bacterium | reverse complement strand
CTCAACGGCGTGCGGGCGGATTCCGTGCGCGCCGTGCGCGGAGGGCATCAGGTCGAGACAAACCGGGGCCTGCTGACGGCGCGGCGGGTGGTCGACGCCCGGCCGCCGGACCCCGCGAGACTTGGCCGGGCGGGTCTGGTGCATGCCTTCCTCGGCGCTCAGGTGGAGTGCGGGTCGGCGCAATTCGATCCGGCCACAGCAGGTTTCATGCTGGACATGGAAGCCGGCCCTGCCGGTTTCCGCTTCACGACGGTTCTGCCTTTCAGCCCGGTGCGTGCGCTGGTGCGCAGCGTGCGGATTGCAGCGCAAGCGCCGGACCGCGACCAGCTTGAGGCGGACTTTTCCGCTGCGCTCGCGCGCGTCTGTGGGACGGATGTCTGCGTCTCGGAGCGCGAGTTTGCAGCCTTGCCCATGACCTCGCTGCGCACCGCGCCGGGCGAGAGCTTTCTGCGCATACGTAGTTGGGCGGAGGCTTCCGCCCGGCTCCTGGCGGCGGGTCTGACGCCGCTTCCGCAAGGGCTTGTCCCCTGGCCGTCCCGGGTGACCGACCGCATCCTGTTGCAGACGCTCCGCGACCGGCCGGACCGGGCGCCGGCGCTGTTCGTTGCGCTGGCGAGAGCGCTTCCCGCGGATCGTTTCGCCAGCTTCATGAGCGAGCCTGCGCGCCTGTCCGACGCCGCCGCTGCTCTGCGCGCGGTGCGGGCGGGACGCATCCCCGTCGCCGCCTGACCGAAAAGGCCGCTGCCGGAGCCTGGGCCGCAACGGCGTGTGCGCGCCTGCGCAGGCCTGCTAGGCTGGAGGCGTGCGTTGCAAGGGAGCGTTAGCATGATCCGCATCTTCACCGCCGCCGCCGCCGGCCTTCTCGTGTCCGCCAGCGCCCGCGCCGGGCCCGAGGCCTTTTCACCAGGCCCGCTCGTGACGGGATACGGTCCCAATGCCGAGGTCGCCGACGCGCGCATCGGCGCGGACACGCAGCTCAAGGTGGCGTTCGATCTTGCAGCGGCCGCCGAGCGCGGCGAGATCAATCGCGGACTGGAGAGCGCGGCGCGCTTTCTCAACATGCACGCGCGCGCCGGCGTGCCTGCCGAGAACATTTCGGTGGCCGTCGTCGTGCACGGCGGGGCGGCGATGGATCTTGTCAACGACGCGCGGTACGGCAGCGAGAACGCCAACGCCGGGCTTGTCGCCGCGCTGATCGGCGCCGGCGTCTCGATCGAGCTGTGCGGCCAGACCGCGCAATTCCGCGACATCACCGCAGACGACCTGCTGCCGGGCGTGCAGATGTCGCTGTCGGCGATGACCTCGCATGCGCTCCTGCAGCAGCAGGGCTATACGCTCAATCCGTTCTAGGCGCCGCCAGAAGCGCGCGCACGTCCTCCAGCGGCAGCGCCTCGATCGTGCGCGTTTGGCCGTCTTCGGTCTCGTATGTGGCGGTCTGCGCCATGAAGAGCGAGTTGTAGATCGCCTCCTCCGTCGCCTCGATCACGGCCTGGAAGAGCGGGGACATGGCCGAATTGGAGAGTTCCGCGATCCGGGTTTCGCCCGCCCGGCGCTCCGGCGTGCGTCGCACGCCTTCATGCGTTGAAAACGCCAGCGCGTAATCGCCCGAGCCGTTGGTGAAGCTTGAACCGGTGCGCGCGAGCCCTGCGAAGCTGCGCCGGGCCAGGCGTTGGAGATTGCGGTCCGACAGCGGCGCATCGGTCGCCACGACGATCATGATCGATCCATCTGCTGCATCGTCCGCAACCGCATCGCGCAGATAGAACTGGTTCAGCGCCTCCCCGACGCGCACGCCGTCGATTTGCAGCACGCCGCCGTAATTGGTCTGCACCAGCACGCCGACCGTCCAGCCGCCGAGGCTCTGCGGGAGACGGCGCGAACTGGTTCCGATCCCGCCTTTCCAGCCGAAGGCGATCGTGCCTGCGCCCGCGCCGACCGCGCCCTCGGCCACCGGACCGGACGCCGCCGCCTCGATCGCCTCCACCGCATGGGCCGGCGTCAGCGCGCGCGCGCGGATGTCGTTGAGCCCGCCGTCATTGGTTTCGCCCACGACCATGTTGACCGAGCGCACGCCCTGATTGCCCGGCTGCCCGAGCGTCCAGTCGAGCACGCCGTCGGCGGCGCGCGGGACCGCCAGCGTGTTGGTCAGCAGGATGGGAGTTTCGATCTCGCCAAGCTCGCGGATCTGGGTTTCGCCCATCAGCTTGCCGTAGCCGTTCTCCACGACCGCCGCTGCGGGAACCTTGTCGGCGTAGAGATTGCCGCCGTGCGGCAGGATCGCGGTGACGCCCGTGCGGATCCGAGGCG
This sequence comes from uncultured Caulobacterales bacterium, assembly GCA_964561235.1. Lineage (GTDB taxonomy): Bacteria > Pseudomonadota > Alphaproteobacteria > Caulobacterales > Maricaulaceae > JBCBSP01. The sequence continues at coordinate 3,971 of CAZLOV010000142.1, read as the reverse complement.
CATCGATCAGCGTGACATGACCCACGCGCACGCCGGCTATGTCGGTGATCGCGTTGAGCGGGCCGGGTTCGAGGACGCCGGGGGCGACGCCCATGTCGCGGGCGCGCATGCGGTCTTCCTGGGCGGAGGCGGGAGCGGTCATGAGCAGGGCTGTAAGGCAGGCGGCGGCGAAGCGGAAGGCGTTCATGGGGCGGTCTCTCCTCAGGCGGGGCGTGTTCAGGCTGGACGCGCGCGCCCGGCCGGGCAAGGCGCCGGACTCGACCGTGCGGCCGGGTCCATGCGATGCTGCGCGCGGGGAGAAGGGGCGGACGAAGTCGTATTCGCTGCAAACGAGGCTTCATCGCCTCGGGGAGCCTTTGACCATGAAAACCCTCAAACTGCTCGCCTGTGCCGCGCTCGCCGGCGCCGCCTTCACATCGGCCGCCGCCGCCCAGAGCGAGCGCGACCAGGAAGCGCTGGAGGCGCTGGAGGCGCGGTACGAGCGTACCGGTGAAACCCGCAGCTGCGTCTCGCTGACCCGGCTCGACCAGATCCGCCCGGTCACGGACGAGATCTGGCTGTTCATCATGCGAGGCGGCGACACCTACCTCAACGAGGTCGGCCGCGGCTGCAACGGCGCGGCGTCGCCCTTCACCTTCCTGACCTATGAGGTGCCGGGCTCGCAGCTCTGCCGCAACGAGATCGTGCGCGTGGTCGAACAGTCCACGCCGCGCTTCACCCGCGGCAGTTGCGGTCTGGGCGAATTCCAGGCGCTACGCCCGCGCGAACAGGCTGAAGACGGCAGCGGCAGCTAGCCCTCCGGCACGGCCTCGTCGATGAACGCTGCAAGGGGGCCGGCCATCAGCCTGGCCCCTTCGGCTGTGGGATGAATGCCGTCCGGCTGGAAGTATCCGCGGTCCTCCGCGAGCGGGCTCAGCATGTCCCGCAGAAGCGGCGCGCCGCTGTCCAGCGCCGCCGCCTCGAAGGCCGCCGCATAGGCGCCGGCGCGCGCTCCAAGATTGTCCGGCGCGGTGACGCCGGCGATCAGCACGTCCAGTCCGCGATCGTGCGCCTGCGCGGCGATGGCGCGGAGATTGGCCTCGAGTTCGGCGGGATCGCGCGCCTGAAGGATGTCGTTGCCGCCAAGTGCGATCAGGACGCCGTCCGCCTCCGGTCCGACCGAGAAGCCGAAACGGCGCAGCCCGTCTCCGCTTGTATCTCCGCTCACGCCCGCGTCGACGATCTGGATGTCGCTGCGCCCGCGCGCCTCCAGCGCCGCCTCTACCTGGACGGG
>CAZLOV010000142.1:0-2688 GCA_964561235.1 uncultured Caulobacterales bacterium | reverse complement strand
CGTCAGGCTGTCGCCCAGCATCACGAGCTGGTAGCGCATCTCGATCTGCGCATGGGCGCTCGCGCCGAGCAGCAGGCTGACGAGGACGTGAAGCACAAAGCGCATGGTGCGTCTCCGCGGCGGGTTCGTTTGGGCGGGCGGCCGGACTAGCTTTTGCGCCAGCATACAGGATCACCGCCGCCATGCCCGAGGCCTCCGCATCGCAAAACGTGCTTTCGCTGTCGGGCGTGGGCTTGCGCTTCGCGTCCTCGGCAGGGGCGGTGGATGTGCTCGACAGCGTGGATTTCAACGTCGGCCGCGGCGAGCGGGTGGCCGTAACCGGGCCTTCGGGGTCGGGCAAGTCCTCGCTTCTCGCCGTCAGCGCGGGGCTGGAAAAGGCCACCGCCGGCACGGTCCGGCTTCTGGGTCAGGACATCACCCGCGCAGGGGAGGGCGCGCTTGCGGCGCTGCGGCGGGGCCGCGTCGGCTTCGTTTTCCAGAGCTTCCACCTGATGCCCGCCATGACCGCGCTGGAAAACGTCATGGCGGCGCTGGAGATCGCAGGCGAAGCCGACGTGCGCGCGCGTGCGGCCCGGTCGCTGGAGGCTGTCGGCCTCTCGGCCCGGCTGGACCACCGGCCTGGCCAGCTCTCGGGCGGGGAACGCCAGCGCGTGGCGATCGCGCGCGCGCTTGTGGTCGATCCCGACATCGTTTTCGCAGACGAACCGACGGGCAATCTCGACGGGAAGGCGGGCCGGGCGGCGGCCGACTTGCTGTTTGAAAGCGTCAGACGCACCGGCGCGGCGATGGTGCTTGTCACCCATGACCTCGATCTGGCGAGCCGTGCAGACCGGGTCTGCGCCATGAGCGACGGGCGGCTGTCATGCTGACGGCGCTCCGCTTTGCAGCGCGCGAGCTGCGCCGCGGACTCGGCGGGTTCGGCGTGTTCCTGGCCTGTCTGGCGCTGGGCGTCGCGGCGATCGCTGCAGCCGGCGCGGCGGGCGAAACCTTCTCCCGCGGGGTGCGCGCGGAAATGGCGGCGATTTATGGCGGCGACATCGAGGTGAGCGCCAATCGACGCGCCTTGCCGGACGCCGCCCGCGCCGCCCTGACCGGACTGGGAGCGGTCAACGAGATCGTCTCCGCTGCGGTGACGGCGGACGCATCCGGCGTGCGCGAGGTCGTCAATCTGCGTGCGGTCAGCGATCGCCACCCGCTGGTGGGCGAGGCGGTTCTGGACGGCGCGCCCGACTTCGCCGCTGCGCTGACGGTTCGCGAAACGGGCGCGGGTCGTGTTTTCGGCGCGGTCGCCTCGCCGGAGGCGGCGGCGCGTCTGCAGCTCGAGACCGGGGAGCGCTTCACCGTCAACGGCGCCGTTTTCGAGGTGACGGCGATTGCACGCGACGAGCCGGACGACGCCGGGCTCGGCTTCTCCTTCGCACCGCGCATCACTGTTGCGCTGGAAGCCGCAGGCGCGGCGGGCCTGACCGGAGACCGCGCGCTGTACACCTCGCGCTACAAGATCCTCCTGCCTGACGGCGCCGATCTGGACGCCGCCCAGGCGGCCGCGCGCGAAATCGCCGGTCCGGACTGGGAGGTGGGCAATCGCACGGAGGCGGCGGACGCCTTTGGCGACCTGCTCGAACGCCTCGCCCAGTTCCTCGCGGTGGCGGGGTTCGCCGCCCTGATCTGCGGCGGCGTCGGCGTGAACCAGGCGGTTTCCGCTTTCCTCGCCGAACGCGTCACCTCGATTGCGATCATGAAGAGCCTGGGCGGCGGACAGGCGCTCGCCGCAGCGACCTACCTGCTCCAGATCGGCGCGCTTGCGCTGCTGGGCTCGGCGGCGGGGGCGGTGATCGGCGTGGCGGTTCCCCCGCTCGCGCTGACGGTGTTCGGCGACGCCTTGCCGCTGCCCGCCGATACCGGGTTCTACTGGATGGAAGGCGCAAAGGCGGCCGCCTTCGGCCTCGTGGGCGCCGCCGTTTTCGCCCTGCCGCCCATCGGACGCGCGCGCGCCACCCGGCCGGGAGCGCTTCTGGCGGCCGGCGCGCGGGCCTCCGAGCACACGCCCTGGCCTGAGCGGATCGCAACGCTGGCGGCTGCTTGCGCATTTCTTGCGCTCGCCGCCCTGACCAGTCCCGCGCCCCTGCTGACCGCCGGACTGGTCGCGGCGGCGGCGGCGGCCTTCGCCCTGTTCGCCGGCCTTGGCTTGTTGATCAAGCGCGCCGCAGCCCCGCTGCGCAAGGTCACGCGCGGCAGGCTCAGGCTTGGCGTCTCCAACCTCGCCGGCCCCGCCTCCATTGCGCCGATCGCCGCGCCGGCGCTGGGGCTGGGTCTCGCCCTTCTGGCGCTGACAAGCCTTGTGCAAAGCAATCTCGTGCGCCAGCTCGCCGAAATCGCTCCGGCCGAACTGCCGAGCCTGCTCGTCATCCGGCTTCCCGGCGACGAGGTCCGGACGCTCGACCGGTTGGCGCAAGACTACGGCGTGGACATCTCCGACCCGGAAGCCTATCGCCGTGCGCCGGTCCTGTTCGCGCGCGTGACGGCGGTCAACGGCGTTCCCATCGAGGAGATCGACGTTGATCCGCGCGAGGAATGGTTCGTAGACGGAGAAACCGCCGTCTCCATTGCGGGGCCGCAGCCCGACGACGCCGTGGTCGAAGCCGGGGCGTGGTGGCCGGCGGACTATGAAGGGCCGCCGCTTGTCTC
>CAZLOV010000141.1:0-6280 GCA_964561235.1 uncultured Caulobacterales bacterium | reverse complement strand
GTGCTCGCGGATCATCTCGAACGCGTCTGCGCCCGGGAGAACGCCGCTGTCGAACGCGCCGGGCTTGTCGCGATCGCGCGCGCGGCGGAAGGTTCGGTGCGCGACGCCTTGTCGCTTCTCGACCAGGCGATCGTTCAGGCGCTCGACGGCGAAGCGGTCAGCGAAGCGCAGGTGCGCGAGATGCTGGGCCTGTCCGACCGCACCCGCATCGTGACCCTGCTGGAAGCTGCGCTTGAAGGCCGGGCGGGCGAGGCCCTCGCCGAGCTTCAGAGCCAGTACGCCGCCGGCGCGGACATGGGCGTGGTCATGCGCGACCTGCTCGATCACCTGCACATGGTCGCAAGGTTGAAGGCCGCCGGTCCCGAGGCCGATCTCGGCGAGGGACCGGATACGACCGCGCGCCTGCAGGCTCTGGCTGAAAAGCAGAGCCTGGGCGGGCTTAGCCGCCTCTGGAAGGTCGCGCTCACCGGTCTTGAAGACGTGCGCGCGGCGCCCGATCCGGTGTCTGCGGCTGAAATGGCGGTGATCCGGCTGATGGCGGCGGCCAATCTTCCCGGACCCGAGGAGGCCGCCCGCCTGCTTTCGGGCTCGGCGCCCGCCGACGCGCCGGCCCCGGCGCAGGACGGCGCATCGGCCGTGGAGGCCGCGTCTTCGCCGGAAGCGCAAGGACCCTCCGATCTCGACGCGATCGCCGCAGCCCTCGACGAGGCCCGCGAGATCGCGCTGAGGCTTGATCTGGAACGCTATGTGCGGCCTGTCAGCGTGAAGCCCGGCCGGCTTGTGTTCCAGCCCGCCGAGGGCGCGCCGGCCGATCTGGCCGCCAAGCTCTCCCGCGCGCTGCAGGATGCGCTGGAGACCCCTTGGATGGTGCTCGCCGACCGTGAGGCTGAAGGCGGGGAGACGTTGCGCGAACGCCGCGAGCGCGAACGCCGCGAACGCCTCAGGCGGGCGGGCCGCGATCCCGTCGCCGTCAGGGCGTTGGCGCTCTTTCCCGGTGCGGAGCTCATCGACGTGCGCGCGCCGCAAACCGCAGGCAGTCAGGACGCCGGGGACGGCCCGGCGCGTCAGGAGAACAGGCGATGAAGGATCTTGCCGGTCTGATGAAGCAGGCCCAGGCCATGCAGCAGAAAATGACCGAGGCCCAGGCTCGTCTTGACGAGATCGAGGTGACCGGCGAAGCCGGCGCCGGTCTCGTGAAGGTGACGCTCACCGCCAAGGGCGCGGCCCGGTCCGTGTCCATCGACAAAAGCGCGATTGATCCCGAGGAGCCGGAAATCCTCGAGGACCTCGTGCTCGCCGCGCTGACGGACGCCAAGCGCAAGGCCGACCAGGCCCAGGCCAAGGTCCTGTCGGAGGCCGCAGGCGGCATGGGCCTGCCGCCGGGCATCGACCTGCCTTTCGGCATCAAGAGCTGAAGCGCGCTTTTCCGGACCGGCGGCGCACGCTAGGCCTGTTTTCATGGCGCACCAGTCCGGTCCCCAAATTGAACGGCTCATCACGCTGCTGGCCAAGCTCCCGGGGCTCGGCCCGCGTTCGGCGCGGCGCGTCGCGCTTTACCTTCTGAAGCGCCGCGATCCGCTGATGATTCCGCTGGCCGAGGCGCTGTCGGAGGCGGCCGAGAAGATCGTGCCGTGTTCGGAATGCGGCAATCTGGACGTGCGCGATCCCTGCAGCGTGTGCGTCGATCCGCGACGCGACCCGAAAGTGCTCTGCGTGGTCGAGAGCGTCGGCGATCTCTGGGCGCTGGAGCGCGCGGGCGCGTTTTCCGGACGCTATCACGTGCTGGGCGGCGTTCTGTCCGCGCTCGACGGGGTCGGGCCGGATCAGCTCAACATCCCCAAGCTGATCGAGCGCGCGCGCCGGCCGGAGACGACCGAGATCATTCTCGCGCTGAACGCCACCGTCGACGGGCAGACCACTGCGCATGTCGTCTCCGACAAGCTGGCGGAGACCGGCGTTGCGATCACCTCGCTTGCGCGCGGCGTGCCGGTGGGCGGCGAGCTTGATTATCTCGACGAGGGCACGCTTTCGGCGGCGTTCCGCTCGCGCCGGCCTGCGTGATTTGCGGTTAATCAAAGGTTACGGTACGCCGCTTGCTTCGCGGAAAGGCGAAGGGGAGCGCCATGACTGATTTTCCGCCCGATCCGGAGGATCTCGACGATCCGCTGGTGATCACGATCGACAGCCTCGAGGATCTCGACGGCGACCGGCTGATCGAGGCCATCCGCAAGGCGCGCAACGGCCGCCCCGGCTATGCCGAGGTGGCGGGCTGCGCCGGGATCGAGGGCATCGCAATCCCGGCCACGCTGTTTTACGAGCGTCCGCGCGAGACCTGATGCGGCGGTCTCAGATTTCGTAGACCGGCGCGAAGCCGCCCATGATCATGCGCTTGCCGTCGAAGGGCATCGGACCTTCCCAGTTCTGGAAGCGCGGATCGCTTTCCAGCTTGGCCATGGCGGCGTCGCGCGTGGCCTTGTCGGGCCACTCGATCCAGGAAAACACAACGCTTTCACCCGGCTCGGCCTTCACCGCACGGCGGAAGTCCGTCACGCTCCCGTCGCGGACATCGTCCTCCCAGCATTCAAGGATGCGGCGCGCGCCGTATTCCTTGAACACCGGATTGAACAGCTCGGCGTGCTCCAGAAACCGTTCCTTGCCGTCGGCCGGCACAGCCAGAACAAACCCGTCGACATAGCTCATCGCATCCTCCCATGACCTGAGGCGAGGACGATGCGCCTTGTCCGGTCCTGCGGCAAGCGTACGGCCCTACTCCGCCTCGGCGGGAACGAGGCGCAGCACGGCGCCGTCGAGATCGTCGACCAGCACGTAGAGCGCGCCGTCCGGGCCGGAACGCACGTCGCGGAAACGCTGTTCGAGTTCGCCCAGCAGCGGCTCGACGCTGATCACCCGGTCGCCGTCCATCTCGAGGCGCTGCACGGTCATGCCCGCCAGCGCCGAAACGAACAGGTCGCCGCGCCAGTTCGGGAAAGCCTCGCCGTCATAGAACGCCATGCCCGACGGGGCGATGGAGGGGTTCCAGTACCAGATCGGCTGCTCCATGCCCTCGCGCGCGCGGTCTTCGGAGATGATCGTGCCGTTGTAGTTGATGCCGTAAGTGATTTCGGGCCAGCCAAAGTTCGCGCCGGCGATCTCCAGATTGATCTCGTCGCCGCCGCGCGCGCCGTGTTCGTGGGTCATAACAGTTCCGGTCACCGGGTTGCGGTCGATGCCCTGCACATTGCGATGGCCGTAGGAGTGCAGCCCCGGCGCGGCGTCGGGGCCGAAATCCGGATTGTCCGCCGGGATGGTTCCGTCGGCGTTCAGGCGCACGACGCCGCCGATATGGTTTGCGACGTTCTGCGCCTCGTCCTGATAGCGCCCGCCGTCGCCAAGCGTCAGGAACAGCGTGCCGTCCGGATTGAAGAGAATGCGGCCGCCGAAATGGAAGCCCCCGCGCTTGTCGAAATTGACCGCGAAAAGATCCTCGACCGCTTCAAGGCTGAGCCCGTCTTCCGAGAGGCGACCCCGCGCGAGCGCAGTGCGGTTGGCGTCTTCCGAGCCTTCCGCATAAGAGAAATACACCAGCCGGTTCTGTTCGAATTCCGGGTGCGGCGCGACGTCCATCAGGCCGCCCTGGCGGATCGCGATAAGGTCCTCGGGCAGACCCGAGACGGGCGATCCAACCAGTTCGCCGTTCCGGATCAGGCGCAGACGTCCCTCGCGCTCGGTCACCAGCATGTCGCCGCCCGGCAGGAAGGCGAGGCCCCACGGAAACTCCAGCCCCTCGGCCACCGTCTCGACGGCGAAGGTCGCCTGTTCCGTTTCGAACACCTCCTGGGCGGAGGCGGGCGCGGCCAGCATGGCGGTCGCGGCGAGGCAGAAGGCGGTGCGGATCATCGTCGGCTCCCTGATGCGGCGGCCGCAGGCGCGCTGCGGCGGGTCGCCGCGACCATAGCGCAACGGGGGTGCGCGTCCAGCAGCACCGCTTGCGCGAATCCGGTCACGATCCGTTCCCTGTCCGCTCCCGCTGCGCGAGAATGACGCCATGGACCCTATCAATCTCCTTTTCATCGCCGGCGGCGGCGCGCTCGCCGGGCTCCTGATCGGCGCGATCCTCGCCTCGGTTCTCGCCGGACGCTCCGCAGCGGCGCTCCGCACGAGCCTGGAGGACGAGCTGACGGACCTTCGCACGCGCAGCAACCAAACCGCCGAACAGCTCTCCGCAGCGCGCGCCGAACTCGCCGCGGCTCAGGCCCGAGCAGACGAACTGCCGGGCCTGCGCGAGCGGCTGCACGCCGAACAGACGCGCGCCTCCGCCTTGCAGAGCGAGCTGTCGGCTGAGCGCACGCGCATCTCTGAACGCGAGCAGGCGCTGGCGGAGGAGCGCCGGACGCTGGAGGCCTTCTCCGAGCAGGTCCGCGAGCAGTTCAAGGCGCTTGCCGGCGACGCCCTGGACGCCAGCCAGAAGAAATTCCTTGAACGCGCCGAAGCCACCTTCAGACATCAGCAGGAGCGCGCCCAGGGCGATCTTTCCAAGCTGGTCGAGCCGATCGGCAAAACGCTCGGCGAGTTCCGCCAGAAGGTGGAGGAGATCGAGAAGGAACGCGCGACCCATCGCGGCGAGCTCGCCCAGCAGATCACCTTCCTCAGCCAGGGGCTGGCGCGGCAGCAGGATGAAACCGCCAAGCTCGTCAACGCCCTGCAGCGGTCCTCCACGACCCGGGGCCAGTGGGGCGAGCGCACGGTGGAGAACATTCTCGAACTTGCCGGCCTGACCAAGGGCGTCGACTATGACCCGCAACACCACACCCGCGACAGCGAGGGCAGGGCGCTCCGGCCGGACTTTGTGGTCAAGCTGCCTGGCGGCGGCCGCTTCGTGATCGACTCCAAGGTCGCGCTGACCGCCTATCTGGATGCGGTCGACGCCAGCAACGAGGAGACCCGCAAGCAGCATCTGCGCCGCCACGCCGCCCAGGTGAAGACCCACGTCAAGGCGCTCTCGGGCAAGGACTATGTCGCCGCGGTCGACGGCGCGATCGATTTTGTCGCGCTCTTTATTCCCGGCGAAAGCTTCTACGCGGCCGCCATCGAGGAGGATCCCAACCTGTTCGACGAGGCGATCCGCGCCAATGTCATCATCGTCACGCCCGCAACCTTGCTGGCGCTCGCCAAGGCGGTCTCCTACGGCTGGAACCAGCAGCGGCTCGAGGAGAACGCCGAGAAAATCGCAACCCTGGGCGCGGAGCTGTACGACCGGGTGGGCGTGTTCGCCGGTCATCTCGACCGGGTGGGCTCCGGCCTCCGGTCCGCAACGAGCAATTACAACAAGGCGGTCGCTTCGCTGGAAAGCCGGGTGCTGGTCTCCGCACGCCGCATGGCCGAGCTGAACGCGTCTGCTGCAAAGACAATCGATGCGCCCAGCCAGGTCGAGGAGAGCCCGCGCGCGCTTTCCGCCCCGCAGGACGACGATTCTTGATGCCCTCGGCTGCGCGTCTTATTTACTGATCATGGCCGTACGCGAAATTCTCACCGTCCCGAACCCGCTCCTGAAGGAGGTCTCCCTGCCCGTCGAGGCTGTGGACGACGATCTTCGCGCGCTGATGGACGACATGCTCGAGACCATGTACGAGGCCGACGGCATTGGCCTTGCGGCGATCCAGATCGGCGTGCCCAAGCGCGTCATCGTCATGGATCTCTCCGAGACGCGCGATGAGCCGCGCTATTTCGTCAATCCGGTGATCACGCCGCTGACCGAGGATCTGAAGCCCTACCAAGAGGGCTGCCTGTCCGTTCCGGACGTGTATGACGATGTCGAACGGCCGGCGCGCTGCAAGGTCGAATATCTCGACTATGACGGCGAAGCGCGTGAGGAAATCGCCGAGGATTTGTTCGCCGTCTGCATCCAGCACGAGATGGACCATCTCGAGGGCGTGGTCTTCATCGACTACCTCTCGCGCCTCAAGCGCGAGCGCGCGGTGAAGAAGGTCCAGAAGCTGATGAAGTCCCGCGCGGTTGCGGCGGAGTGATCATTCCGCCTTCGCCGGGGCCGCGCTCGCGCCCGCCAGGATGCCGCCGTCGATGTGTATTTCCGACCCGGTGACATAGGCCGCCGCGTCGGATGCCAGATAGACCGCCGTCTCCGCGACCTCCTCCGCACGGCCGAACCGTTTCAGCGGCACGCCCGCCTCCACGTCCGCAATGATCGCTGCGCGCTGTTCGCCTTCGCCGAGCATGGCGTCCCACATGGGCGTCATCACCGCGGCGGGATGGATCGAGTTGC
>CAZLOV010000140.1:0-6397 GCA_964561235.1 uncultured Caulobacterales bacterium | reverse complement strand
TCAAGGACAACGGCAAGAAGATCTTCCTCGACTACAAGCTGCACGACATCCCCGCGACCGTTGAGAAGGCGACGCGCTCGATCGCAAGCGTGGACGCCGACCTGCTGACGGTGCACGCCGAGCCGCCGGTCATGCGCGCGGCGGTCGAAGGGCGCGGCCATTCCGGGCTCAAACTGCTCGCGGTGACGGTGCTGACCGCCTATGACGACGCCATGCTCGCCGAGATCGGTTATGCGCATGGCGCGCGGGATCTCGTGCTGCGCCGTGTCGACCAGGCGCTGGAGGCGGGCATGGACGGCGTCGTCGCCTCCGCCCACGAGGCTGCTGAAATCCGTGCGCGCGTTCCGGCGGATTTTCTGATCGTCACGCCGGGAGTGCGCCCGGCCGGTGCGGACAAGGGCGACCAGAAGCGGGTCGCGACGCCGGCGGCCGCCGTTCAGGCGGGGGCGACGCATCTCGTCGTCGGCCGTCCGATCAGCGAGGCCGCCGATCCGCGCCGGGCGCTCGCCGGCATTCTCGAGGACATGCAGGGCGCGGGTTAGAGCGCTTCGAGCGCGCGCGCTTCCCGGTTGAACGCCGCGCGCCAGGCCGCTTCCCCGCTCCGCCGGGCCAGAACGGCGAAAACGATCCAGACGAAAAGGCTGGCGGCCGGGTTGGCGGCCTCTGCGGACCGCATGAAGCATCGCAGGAATTCCGCGACGTCCGGCTTGGCGAGAAAGGCTTCAAAGTCTGGATCGTGACGGGTTTGCGCCCCGTCTGGGACCGTTTGCGGCAGCCGCCTCGCCACATCCAGCATGATCCGCCACATGATCCGCCAGTCGAACGCATCCTCGAGGAGCGCATCGACGATCTTCTTTTCACGCTCCGTCAGATGCGGCGACGTCAGAAGCCGACGGCCAAGCGCGGCGAGCTGCATCCGGTCCCGCCGCACGCCGCGAAGGACGAGCGCGGGCGCGAGAGATATGAGCGCGATAGCGGCGAGGGCCGCCGGTCCGATCCATTCCATGGTTGCCAATATAAGCGAACCCGAATTCGCGTATTGGGCGAATTTCGCCGGAAGAAGTCAATCGGGGCGCCGCTGTACGAAAAAGGCGGCCGTCGCCGGCCGCCTTTTTGAAGCCTGAGTTCCGTCTACGCGATCAGCTGCTGAGCGTCTCGTCGATCCATTCCTGGATCTTGCCCTTGGCCATGGCGCCGATCTTGGAGGAGACCGGCTCGCCGCCCTGGAAGATCATCAGCGTGGGGATGCCGCGCACGCCGTACTTGCCAGGCGTCATCGGGTTGTCGTCGATATTGACCTTGGCGATCGTCAGCTTGCCGGTCATCTCCGTGGCGATCTCGTCGAGCGCAGGCGAGATCTGTTTGCACGGACCGCACCATTCCGCCCAGAAATCCACGAGCACGGGACCGTCCGCGCTGAGGACGTCGGATTCAAAGCTGTCGTCGGAAACCGCCTTGGTCGCCATCGGAGTGACCCTCCATCATGTTTTCGGCGCGCAGCATCAAAGCCGCGCTGAAGCCGCGTAGACCTAGGAAGCGCCGCAGGGCCGGTCAAGCGATCCGTCAAGCGCGGCTCTTCTCGAGCGCCTGTTTCAAAAGCGGATCCGGCAGCGGCATCCAGCGCGGCCCGTCCGTCCAGAGCAGCGCGCACCGCACTGGCCGGTCCGGGTGCAGCTGGCGCAGAACGGCCTGGTAGGCGGCCATCTGGGCGAGATAGGCCGGGCTTGCATCTTCCGGACGCTCCGGCGGCGGACGATTGGTCTTGTAGTCCACGATCAGGATTTCGTGTGGGGCGATCACGAGCCTGTCGATCTGGCCGGAGATGCGGGCGCCGCCGGGCAGGTCGGGCGCTCCGCCGGCGAGGGCGACCTCCGCGCGCGAGCCTGGTCCGAACAGATGGGCGAAGCGCTCATCCTCGAGAACGGCGAACGTTTCGCGCTCAATCTCCGCGCGTCTGGCGGCGTCGAGATCAGGCTGGGCGTCGAGATAGCGCCGCGCGGCCGACGCCCTTCGCTCCTGGGGAACGTCCGGCAGGGTCTGAAGCAGTTTGTGGATCAGCGATCCGCGGCGGAACCGCTCCGCCCCGCCCGGGGCCAGGGGAGAGAGGGACGGCGGTTCGAAGGCGTCGTCATCGGCGGCGAGCCGGGAAGGGGCGACCGGGCGCGGCGCCTGCGGTTCGGCTAGCGCGTCGCGCCGCGCCCAGTCCGGAAGCGCGCGCCCCGCCGTGCGGCCCGCAGTCGGCCCCGCCGCGACCGGATCCGCGCCGAAGCGCCGCGCCGGGGCCAGTCCCCAGTCTTCCGCCCCGGGCAAGGCGTGAAGGGCGGTCTCGACAGGTTTCCAGTCCGGCCCGTCCCACATCCGGTTCAGCCGGTCATACCAGGCGCCTTCGCGCACCTGGCCCTCGCCATGACCGGCTTTCGCCGCACACACGACAAGCCGGTCGCGCGCGCGCGTCAGAGCGACATAGAGCAGACGGGCGTGCTCGGCGGCGTCGGCTTTCCTGAAGGCGTCCAGGCGCGCGCTCGCCGCAGGCCCCGCCTCGCTCGCCTTCGGCACGTGCAAAAGGCCGAGGCTGACATGCTTCATCAGCCCGTCGCGGGGGTTCTCCGCTGCGGGCGAATTGGTGTCAGGCAGGAAAACGATGGGCGCCTCCAGCCCCTTGGCCCCATGGACCGTCATCAGGCGGACCTCGTCGCGGCCGCTTTCGCTTTCGCGCTTGATGTCGCCGCCATCGGCCTCAAGCGCGCGCAGGAAGCCGAGCAGCGAAGGCGCGCCGTCGCGTTCATGCGCGAGGGCGCGGTCCATGAGCGTCTCCAGCGGATCACGCGCCTCCTCGCCGAGCCGGGCGTAGAACCGCGCCAGGCGCGTCTCGCCCGTCGGTGCGCGCTCATTGAGGAACTCGGCGAAGAAAGCGTAGGGCGCGCGGATGTCCACACGCGCGCGCGCGCGTCCAAGCGCTGCGCGGGCGTCCTCAAGGCGCGGATCGGCGCTTGCGCGCAGCTTGTCCCAGAGCCGCCGGCCGGGAAGGCGCGTCAGCTCGAACAGGACCTCCTCGGTGATCACCGGAGCCGCGCCCGCGGGGTGGAAGGCCGGGCACCTGAGAAGCTCGGCGACGGCGAGATCGTCCTCAGGCAGGAGCGAAAAGCGGGCGAGCGCCGCGAGATCGTCCACGACGAGTTCTTCGGGAAGACTTATCCGGTCTGCGCCCGCAACCGGCAAGCCGCGGGCCTTCAGCGCGCGCAGCGTCAGATTGAAGATCGGCCCGCGCTTGCGCACCAGCACCAGGATGTCCCCCGGACGGGCGGGACGCTGCGTCCAGCCGCCCGCGGCCTCCTGCCAGACAGCGTCGCCGCGCTCCAGAACGACGGCGATCTCCGCCGCCACGGCGTCGGCGAGGCGGTGGTTCGCGCTGTCGGTGCGGGGCTGGTCCAGCGGCGCGTCGGCGGCGTCTTCTTCCAGCGTGGTCTGAGGCCGGGGAACCGGCGGCCAGATCTCGACGGTCCCCGGGGTGTTCGCGCGCGCGGCGGAATGGCCTGCATAGCGCTGAAACGGTACGGCGTCCTCCGGCGGGAGGAATTTCAGCTCGGGCGCACGCGGGGCTTGGCTGGCCTGCGCCTCCTGGCTCAGCCGCTCGGGTTCAAAGGCGAGATCGACAGCGGCGAGCACCTCCGCGCTGGAGCGGAAGGAGACCGTCAGCGGCGGGCTGGCGAAGCGCGTCCTGGCTTCCGCGGCGGCGGCCTCGATGCGTGCGCGTTCGTCGATGAAGCGTTTCGGATCGGCGTTCTGGAAGGAATAGATCGACTGCTTCTCGTCGCCGACGCAGAACAGCGTGCGCGGCGTGTCATGCGCGCCCTCGCCGGCGAAGAATTCCTCGGTCAGCGCGCGCACCACGGCCCATTGCTCGGGGGCCGTATCCTGGGCCTCGTCGACCAGTACGTGATCGAGCCCCTGGTCGAGCTTGAAGCGTGTCCAGTCGCGCGCCTCGGAATCGTTGAGAAGATCCCGCGCGCGCACGATTAAGGCGGAGAAATCCGCCGCCCGGTCACGCGCAAGCCCGGCTTCATAGGCCTCCACCACCGCGCAAGCGACCTGCAGGGCGGCTGCCGCAGAAGCGAAATCGGCAAGATTGGCGAAATAGTCCTTCGCTGCGCGGATGCGCCGGGTTTCGCTTCCCGCTTCGCCGAATAACGCGAGGAGCGACGGCGCGTCCGCTGCGAGCGCCTTCGTCGCCATGGACTGCACCAGTTCGCCTTTCGCGGTATGCCGGAAAGCGATGTAGTCGCGAAGCGCTTGGGCGGGGTCGGCGGACCGGCTCGCGAGCACAGCCTTCAGGGCCGCGCCGCGCTTGATGTCGGTGGGCGATTTGGCGTGCGCATAGGCATGGGCGGCTTCTTCCAGCGCGGCGATGTCGGTCGCCGACCAGAACGCATCGGCGTAGTCGCGCGGCGTTTCGCGGGCATCAACGCCGAACGCGTCCGCCGCGCGCGAAAGCAGTCCCTCAAGACTGCCGCCCGCGTCCTTGACAGCCTTGCGCAGGGCGTGGCGTTCCTGACGCGCGGCGCGGGCGATGGTTTACAGGCTGACCGCGCCAGCGCGCTCGAGAATGACGCCAACGGCGTCTTGAACCTGCGGATCGGCGAGCGCCGTCTCCAGCGCGGCGCGGCCGGCGGCGTCCGCTTCGGCGTCCTCGCGCGTGATGAAGCCCGGCGGCAGGCCCGCCTCCAGCGGAAAACGCCGGAGCAGGCCTTCACAGAAGGCGTGAAGCGTCTGGACCTTGAGCCCGCCCGGAGTTTCCAGCGCGCGAGCGAATAGGCGCCGCGCCTGGGCGAGCCGCTCGGGCGTCGGCGGTTCGGCCTCGCCCGTCAGCCGGGCGAGATCCCTGGAGAGCGCGGCGTCGTCTGCAGTCGACCAGTCGCCGAGCTTGCGGAAGAGCCGCGCTTTCATCTCTCCCGCAGCGGCCTTTGTGAAAGTCACGCAGAGAATGCGCTCGGGCGCCGCGCCGGGCGTGTCCGGCCCGGCTCCGAGAAGCAGCCGCGCCACCCGGTCGACGAGCACGCGCGTCTTGCCCGAGCCGGCGTTGGCCTCCACGAACACGCTCGCGCGCGGATCAGCCGCCGCGGCCTGGGCGTCGCTTGCGCCTTCGACGATCTTCGGATCGAAGCCGGGCGCCGTCATGCCTCGCCCCCGTCTTCGGCGCCGAGCGCGCGCGACCATTCCTTGCGGCGGGCGAGATGGTCGAAATCGCCCGCATCCTTCTGGAACTGCGCGCGCGGCCAGCTCGGATAGGCGGCATCGGGCTCGTCGTAACGCCGGATCAGCGCGTCCAGCCGGACGAGCGCCTGATCCGCGAGCGTCCCGGCATCCGCCGTCTTGTCGGTGTCGATCCGGACGTCCTTGCCCGGCGTCGTGCCGCCGGACACCTGCAGATAGAGCAGGCCGCCAAGGCTCAGGCCGTCCGGGTCAAGCCCTTCCACGCCGCCGGCGCGCGCCATCGCGGCGAGCAGCGGCAGTTGCGGGGAGAACCCGGCGGCCACCTGCTTGGCGGTGGGCGGCGCGCCGGTCTTGTAATCGATCACGCACAGCGCCCCGCCCGGGCCGATATCGAACCGGTCCGCCCGGCCGCGCAGCGTGAACGCCCCGCCGGACGGTCGCGGCCGCTCCAGAACGCCGCGCAATTCCGGATCGAGCGGCCGCCAGCCCTCGGCGCGGCGGTTGCGTTCCCACTTGCACAGCCAGGCGGCCGCACGCGCGAAGCGCCGCCGCTCGACTTCCAGAAGGGCCTCGGGGAAGCCCTCAGCCGAAAGCGCTTCCGCGCCGAGCTCGATCAGCCGGGCCGCCGCGTCCGGCCCGATGGCGGGTTGGTCCTTCGTTTCCCGCAGCCAGGTCTCGAGGGCTGCGTGATAGGCCATGCCGCGCTCGCGCGGGCCGGGCGCCTCGTCGAGCGGATCGAGCTTTTCAAGCTTCAGGATGCGCCGCGCATAGATCGAATAGGGATCGCGCACCCAGCGCTCGATCTCGGTGACGGAAAGCGAGTCGGGACGCGCCTCGACCGGCGGCGCGGGATGCGGCGGCGCAATCGGCGGGGTTTCGGGGTGATCATCCAGCGCGCGCGCCATCTCCAGCCAGCGCGCGCCCTCCTGCCGGGGGCCGGCGTCCGCGCCTGCGCCGCGCGCCAGCGTCATCAGCCGCCAGAGCCAGCGCGAGGCGTCCGCCGGCGCCCCGTCGGCCCGCTCGGAGCGGGTGAGGATCGCATCCGGGCTTGCTGCAAGCTGAGCGAAATCGTGCGCGGCGAGGCCGAACCGGCGCTCGGGCGCCGCCAGCCCCGCCCTGATCCGCATGTTGCGGGACAGAAACGGGTCTGCGGCGGGATGGGCCGGCCAGACGCCCTCGTTGAGCC
>CAZLOV010000139.1:0-6472 GCA_964561235.1 uncultured Caulobacterales bacterium | reverse complement strand
GCACACGCTCGTCGGCGCGGGCAAGGCGGACGGGGCGATGGACGCCTCCAACCTGCTCAAGCCGGCGCTTGCGCGCGGCGAGCTGCACTGCGTGGGCGCGACCACGCTGGATGAATACCGCAAGCACGTGGAGAAGGACGCCGCCCTCGCGCGGCGTTTCCAGCCGGTCTTCGTCGACGAGCCCACGGTGGAGGACACCGTCTCGATCCTGCGCGGGCTGAAGGAAAAATACGAGGTGCATCACGGCGTGCGCATCGCCGACAGCGCGATCGTGGCCGCCGCCACGCTCTCCAACCGCTACATCACCGATCGGTTCCTGCCGGACAAGGCCATCGACCTGATGGACGAGGCGGCGGCGCGGCTTCGCATGCAGGTGGACTCCAAGCCGGAGGAGCTCGACGAGCTCGACCGCCGCATCATCCAGCTCAAGATCGAAGCGGAAGCCTTGAAGAAGGAAAACGACGCCGCCTCCCAGACGCGTCTGGAAGCGTTGAAGAAGGAGCTTGCGGAACTGGAGGGCCGCTCGGCGGAACTCACCGCCGCCTGGCGCGCGGAGAAAGACCGGCTCGCCTCCGCCACCGAGGTGAAGGAACAGCTCGACCGCATGCGTGCAGAGCTTGCCGATGCGGAGCGCCGCGGCGATCTCGCGCGCGCCTCCGAGCTGAAGTACGGCGTGATCCCGGATCTGGAAAAGCGGATCGCGGAGGCTGAGGCGCATGACGGCGATACCGCGCCGGCCAACGGCAAGGGCGCGATGGTCAAGGAGGTCGTCGACGACGAACAGATCGCCGCGGTGGTCTCGCGCTGGACGGGCGTGCCTGTCGACCGGATGCTGGAGGGCGAGCGCGACAAGCTGCTGCGCATGGAAGACGGCCTGCAGACGCGCGTCGTTGGTCAGGACGAGGCCGTGCGCGCGGTCTCCGACGCGGTCCGCCGGGCGCGTGCGGGCCTGAAGGACCCCAACCGGCCCATCGGCTCCTTCCTGTTCCTCGGCCCCACGGGCGTGGGCAAGACCGAGCTGACCAAGGCGCTGGCCGAGTTCATGTTCGACGACGAGCATGCGGTCACGCGGCTGGACATGTCGGAGTACATGGAGAAGCACTCCGTCAGCCGCATGATCGGCGCTCCGCCCGGTTATGTGGGATATGACGAGGGCGGCGCGCTCACCGAGAGCGTGCGCCGGCGGCCCTATCAGGTGATCCTGTTCGATGAGGTCGAAAAGGCGCATCCGGACGTCTTCAACGTGTTGCTCCAGGTGCTCGACGACGGCCGGCTGACCGACGGCCAGGGCCGCACGGTCGATTTCCGCAACACGCTGCTGATCATGACGTCCAATCTGGGCGCGGAATTCCTCCTCGCCGGCGACGTCGAGGCGGCGCGCGACAATGTCATGGGCGCGGTGCGGTCCGCCTTCCGGCCGGAATTCCTGAACCGGATCGACGAGATCATCCTGTTCCGCCGGCTTGAGGCGCAGCACATGGGCGCGATCGTGGACATCCAGATGAAGCGCCTGGAGGCCCTGCTCGCCGATCGCGAGATGACCATCAGCCTTGATGAGGCCGCGCGCGACTGGATCGCCAACAAGGGCTACGACCCCGCCTATGGCGCGCGCCCTCTCAAGCGTGTGATCCAGAAGGAGCTGCAGGATCCGCTCGCCCGGATGATCCTGGAAGGCGCCCTTAGCGACGGCGATGCGATCAAGGTGACCGCGGAAGCGGGCGAGCTTGTGATCAACGGCCGGGTGGCGAGCGCCTCGGCGCGCCCGCCGGCTGAAGCGGTCATCCAGTAGACGGACCGGCATCGGCCCCCGCACGCCCTTCCGGACGCGAAGGGTGTGAAGGGGGCCGGGCCGCTTCGGGATGACACCCCGGTCCGGTTCGCCTTAACTCCCGCCCATGACCGCTGACGCCAACCCCCGACTCGCGACTGATCCGTCGCGGCCCTTCGCCGAAGTACTGGCGAAGGACGACCGCACGCCCTTCGACCAAGCCTTCGATTTCGAAGCGCAGGGCATGGCCCATCCGGTGATGGTCTCGGGCGAGGGGCCCGGCGTCATCCTGATGCATGAGCTGCCAGGCTTCGTGGAGCATTTCTGGCGGCTCGCGCGCTGGATAGAGGCGGCCGGTTTCAGCGTCTATGCGCCTGCGCTTTACGATCACCCGGGCACGCCGGTGGAGGAGCTCCGGCAGGTTCATGGACGGATCGGCGGCATGGCGCGCGCCTGCATCAGCCGCGAGATCCGGCTGTTTGCAAAATCCGGCGGCAGCCCCGTTTCCGACTGGCTGCGCGCGCTCGCCCGGCATGTCCATTTCGAACGCGGGGGCCGGGGCGTGGGCGCGGTGGGCCTTTGCCTGACCGGGAATTTCGCGTGGTCAATCGCCGTCGAGCCGGCCGTGAAGGCCGCCGTCGCCGGCGAGCCGGCGCTGCCGTTCAATCTCGCCGCCGGCGTCCATCTCGATCCCGAAGAGGCGAAAGCGCTTCAGGCGCGCGAAGATCTTGAGGTCATGGCGCTTCGCTTCGACGGCGATCCCGCCTGCCGGGCGGAACGCTTTGCGGCCATCGAGGCGCTTCTGGGCGAACGGGTGAAGACGCGCGTCCTGCCGGACGAGGCCAAGCATCCGCAGGGCAATCCGTTTCCCCATGCGGTGCTGACCAAGGATCTGATCGCCGAGGACGGCCAGCCGACCTTCGAGGCGGCGCGCGAGGTGCTGGGTTATCTGAGCGAAAGGCTGCGCTAGCGCGCGGCTCAGTCGCGCGCGCCGTCAGCGGAAGACGACGGTCCGGAGGCGTTGCTCGCCACCAGAACCGGCGCCTGCCGGACGGGGGGCTCGCTGGCGGCCGGCGCGCCGTCGCGAAGCGCGAGGATGCGGTCGCGCTCGGCCTCGAAGAGCGGCAGCTCCTCGTCCGCCAGGCGGCGGCCCGAGGGCAGGTCGAGCCGCATCGGGTTCACCGGGCGGCCGTCCTTGTGGACTTCATAATGCAGGTGGGGGCCGGTGGAGCGGCCGGTCGTGCCGACATAACCGATGATCTGGCCCTGGCTGACGCGCGCGCCCGCACGGATGCCGCGCGCAAAGCCGTTCAGATGGGCGTAGGCGGTCTGATAGCCGTTGGCGTGCCGGATCCGGATGTAGTTTCCAAACGAGCCGAAGCGGTTGGCGCGCTCCACCACCCCGTTGCCCGCCGCCATGATCGGCGTGCCGCGCGGGGCGGCGAAGTCCGTGCCGTTGTGCGCGCGGTTGGTCTGAAGCACCGGATGGAAGCGCATGCCGAAGGAGGAGGAAATGCGCGCGCCGTTGATCGGCATCAGCATCAGCAGGCGCTGGGCGCTCTCGCCGTCGGCTGTGTAATAGCCCGTGTCGCCGTCCGGCGTGGTGAAGCGGACATATTCCTTCGCCTCGCCGCGGCCGTGGAAGCGCACATAGGCGATGTCCCCGGTGCGCAGCACGTCGCCCGAGCGCGTGGAGAAGCGCTCGAAGAGGATGTCGAAATCGTCGCCGGGCTGGATTGTGCGGAAGTCGACCGCGAAGCCGAGAATATTGGCGAGCTCGACCACGATGCGGTCGGTCGCGCCCTGTTCGATCGCGGACAGGTACAGGCTTGAATCGACCTCGCCGGTGGCGCGCACCCATTCAGGTTCAAGCGCCGCGACGGCTTCACGCGCGGCGAACCGGTCCTCGTCGATGCGCGCGACGGTGAGCGTGCGGTCCGTGTCGGGCCGGAAGGACAGCCCGGCGAGACGCGGTTCGGTCTCGCCCGGAGCGGTCTCGGTATAGACGCTCAGCGTCTGACCGGCGCGCAGGTCGCGCGCGGAGAAATAGGGCTCAAGCGCAGCGATTGCGCGCGCGGCGTCCACACGGTCCGCGCCGGCGTCCGCAAGCACGCTCGCGAAGGTCTGGCCTCGGCGGACGCGCACATCGCTCTTCCGGGTGGACAGGCATTCCACGCACTCTTCCGCAAAGGCGGCGTGTTCGAGCTTCACGAGCGTTTCAGCATCGACCAGCGCGGCGGCGTGTGCGGGCGTTTCAGACGCTTGCGCCCCGGCGCCGTCGTCTGCGCGCGCGGATGCGGCGAAGGCCTCGTCCGGGCCGGCCGCGCGGGCGTCGCCGCCGGCGTTGAAGCGCGCAAGCGCAAGGCCGGAGACGAGCACGGCTGTGATCACCATCGCGCCGGCGAAAGTCAGCGCGCGGCTGCGGCGTTCATGGGCGGCTTGAACGTCGAATCCCGACATGGTCGCTCTCTTCCCCTCTGCCCCCGTCACCCCGGAAAACTGAAACGCAAAGGACGCGCCAGCCGCGCAATTCCGAGGCCGGGCCATGCGTTTCGGTCATGCGCCCCGCGGTTCTGGTCTGGCCGCCGTCGCGCATGTCCGTCGCCACAATGGCGCGCGCGCCGCCGCTTGCCAAGGTTTCATCCTGCGTCTGGAAGATTAAATAAGTCGTACCCCGGCGACGCGTCCCCGGGGCGGGAGACCCGCCATGAAGACCGCCATTCTCGCCGCTGTCCTGCTGCTTGTGCTCGCCGCCTCCGGCGTTGTGGCCGTGCGGGCGTGGACCGATTTCGAGACGTCCATCGGCTGGCACGGCTGGACGGCGCTCATCCTCGGCGGCGTGCTGTCGATCGGCGTTGGCGGCGGGCTGATGGCGCTGGTGTTCCATTCCTCGCGCCATGGCTATGACGATATCGACCACGAGGTCTGAGGCCGCGCGGCGCGCATCGCGATTAACTTCTCAAGCCGCGGAATCAGGTATGTGTTTGCGCATGAGCCTGACCGACGCGCCCTCCGCCCCCGACCTCGCCGCGCTGCTTTGCGCGCGATTGTGCCATGATCTCGTCAGCCCGGTGAGCGCGCTCGGCGCGGCCCTTTCGGTGCTTGACGACGAAAGCGCCGCCGACATGCGCGAGGACGCCATCGCGCTGATCCGCACCGGCGCGCGCCAGGCGCAGGCCAAGCTCGAATTCTCCCGCCTCGCCTTCGGCGCGGGCGGGTCCGCGCCGGCGCTCATCGACATGCGCGAGCTGCAGCGTCTGGCCGGCGCCATGTTCGCCGATTCCAAGCCGGACCTCGTCTGGAAGACGGAAGCCGCCGGTCTTGAGAAACCCGCCGCGCGCGTCCTGCTCAATCTGATACAGCTTGCCGTCGACGCCGTGCCGCGCGGCGGACGCGTCACGATCGAGGCGTTCGCGCCAGGCGACGGCGGCGCCCGCCTGCGTCTGGTCGCGGACGGCCCGAAGGCCCGGTTCGGCGACGCCTTCGCCCAGGCGCTGGCCGGCAAGCGGCCCGAGGACGGCTATGACGGCCGCTCGATCCAGCCCTATTACGCCGGCCTTATCGCCCGCGACGCCGGCGGCCGCGCGGACGTGCGCGTCGAGGAAGACCGGGTGGAGCTGACAGCCCTGATTGCGCCGGCGAGCGCGCAAGCGGCGTGATCCGCGCGCCGGCGCCTGCTGAATAGAAATTCTTCATCAGCGGGCATGCAGTCCAACTATCCATTAACCGACGCATGACAGGTTGATCTGCGAGCGCATGGGTCCAGAGCGCACGGGGATCTTACCGTCATGGATGATTTGATCGGCGAATTTCTCAA
Organism: uncultured Caulobacterales bacterium; assembly: GCA_964561235.1. Taxonomy (GTDB): domain Bacteria; phylum Pseudomonadota; class Alphaproteobacteria; order Caulobacterales; family Maricaulaceae; genus JBCBSP01. The sequence goes on along the minus strand of CAZLOV010000139.1, from coordinate 887 downwards.
CGAAACGGCCGAAAGTCTCGATGTCGTCGACACTGAGCTTGTGAAGTTCGAAGCCGATCCGACCGATCGCGCGACGCTCGACAACATTTTCCGCCTTGTGCACACGATCAAGGGCACCTGCGGCTTTCTCGGGCTGGAGCGTCTGGAAGCGCTCGCCCATGCTGCGGAGACCCTGCTGGGCAAGTTCCGCGACGGCGAGATGGTCGCCGACAGCGCCGCGGTGACGCTGGTGCTCAAGACGCTCGACCGGGTCAAGGAGATCCTGGCCGCGCTCGGCGAGACCGGCGCGGAGCCGGAAGGCGAAGATCGCGACCTGATCGACCGGCTTGAGGCGATGTCGATGGGCGAGGCGGTCGAGCCGCTCGAGCCTGAAGCCGTCGAGCCCGCGCCCGAGCCGGAACCCGAACCGGAGCCTGAAGTCGAGGCCGAGGCGGGTTATGACGCCGATCTCGGCCGCGCGCTGCGTCCGGGCGAGGTTTCGCTCGCCGAGCTGGAAGCCGCCTTCATGGCGACCGAAGTCGAAGAGGACGCCGCCGCCAACGACGACGCCAACGACGACGCGGCCGACGACGCCGCGGCGGAGGCCGAGCCGGAAGTCCGCGCCGCCGCCAACGCGCCGGCTGCGCGTGAGGGCCAGGGCGGGGAAGGCGCTGCGCGCGTCTCCTCCATCCGCGTCAATGTCGACGTGCTCGAAGCGCTGATGACGACGGTCTCCGAGCTCGTGCTGGCGCGCAACCAGCTCCACCAGATCGTGCGCGATCAGGAAGACAGCGCGCTCAAGACGCCGTTGCAGCGGCTCTCCTCGGTGACCGCCGAGCTGCAGGACGGCGTGATGAAGACGCGCATGCAGCCCGTCGGCGACGCCTGGCGCAAGCTGCCGCGCATCG
>CAZLOV010000138.1:0-6719 GCA_964561235.1 uncultured Caulobacterales bacterium | reverse complement strand
GCCGCGACGAGATCGGCGATCTCGGCCGCGCCTTCAGCGCGATGACGGAGGCCCTCTACGACCGGCTCGACGCCATCGAGAGTTTCGCCGCCGACGTCGCGCACGAGATCAAGAACCCGCTCGCCTCGATCCGCTCGGCCGCTGAAGTGCTGCCCTCGACCGAGGATCCGGAGCGGCGCGCGCGGCTGCTGGCGGTGATCGAGCACGACGTGCGCCGGCTCGAGCGCCTCAGCCCCTCGAAGGCGAGCTCGAAGACGTGCGCCGGCTCGACCGCCTGATCACGGACATCTCGAATGCGTCCCGTCTGGAAGCCGAACTGGCGCGCGAGACGCCGGAAACGATCGATCTGGTCCGCCTGCTCGCCGATATCGCGCGCATTCAAAGCGACAGCGATGCGCGCGGCGTGACGGTCCGGCTCGTCTCGAGCCCGGACGATGCGCGCGTGCGCGCGCATGAAGATCCGATCGGGCGGGTGTTCGTGAACCTGATGGACAACGCGGCGACGTTTTCCGAGCCGGGCGGCGAGGTTCGCGTCAGCGTGGAGCGGCGCAACGACCCGCGGCCTGTCGTGGCGGTTCATGTCGATGATGACGGGCCGGGCGTGCCAGAGGAAAACCTCGAGGCGATCTTCACGCGCTTCTACACGCGCAGGCCTTCAGGCGCGGCGTTCGGGGCGCATTCCGGCCTCGGTCTCGCGATCGCGCGGCAAACCGTGCAGGCCTATGGCGGCTCGATCCAGGCTGAAAACCGCCGCGGCGAGGACGGCGCGGTGCTTGGGGCGCGCTTTTCGGTCACGCTCCCGGCCTCCGCGCGGTGACGCCGTGCAGCAGGGCTTTCGCAGGCGCACCAAGCGCGCTTAAGTAGACCGATGAGCTGCAAGAGACCCGCGCGCCGATGATCGGCATCGTTGTCGTCACCCATGGACGTCTGGCCGACGAGCTGGTCGCCGCGACCGAGCATGTCGTCGGCCCGCTGGAAGCGTGCGCCGCTATCGCCATCGGGCCGGATGACGATATCGAGAAGCGCCGCGATGACATCCGCGAGGCGGTCGAGGAGGCCGATCAGGGCCAGGGCGTAGCGATCCTGACCGACATGTTCGGCGGCACCCCGTCGAATCTGGCGATTTCGCTTCTCGAACGGGGCCGGGTTGAAGTGATCGCCGGCGCCAATTTGCCGATGCTGATCAAGCTGGCCGAGGCGCGCACCCGGATGCCCGTGGCGGAACTCGCCGAGAGCGCCGCCGAGGCGGGCAAACGCTATATCGCGGTCGCCTCCAAGCTGCTGGACGGAGCGGCGTGAGCGCGTCGCGCACGGCGACGGTCTGCAATCGCCGGGGCCTTCACGCCCGCGCCGCCGCCAAGCTCGCCGGTTGCGCGGCGGGTTTCGCAGCGCGCGCGCACGTCGTGAAGGACGGGGAGACGGCGCCCGCCGACAGCATCATGGACCTTCTGATGCTCGGCGCAGGACCGGGTTCGGTCGTCACGATCGAGGCCGACGGCCCGGACGCTGAAAACGCCGTTGAGGCGCTTTGCGCGCTGGTCGAGTGCGGCTTCGAGGAAGACGACTAGGCCGCCCCGCCTCTGGCGGGAAATCACGGGTCCTGCGGCTCGGGCGTCCGGCGCGGCGCGGGCGGCGCGGAGAAGATCGGCACCACATTGTCCCGGAACACGCCTGACGGCGCGACGGTCTGCGTCGGATAGCGCCGCGGGGCGTTGTCCTTGCCGTAGCCCGCCGCAGCCGCCATGGGCGGCGGAGGCGGCAGCATCATCGCCCTGTCCTCCGCACGGGCGTCGGCCTCGGCGCGCGCCGCAGGCCTTGCGGCCTCAGCCGCGTCGTCGGCGGCGGGGGCGGTCTCTTCGGAACGGGGATCGCGCGCCGCAGGAGCGCGCTCCGCTGGGGTGCCGTCCGTTTCGGTTTCGGCCGCAAGCCCGCCAGCTCCCGCGTCGTCGGGCGTCGCGCGCGGCTCGCCGTCGCGCGCCCGGATCGCTGCGGTTTCCTCCGGAAGCGCCTCTTCGACGAGGGCGATGACGGCGGCGGTCTCTTCGGGGGTCTCTTCGGGCGCGGTGTCTTCGGCGTCCGGCTCCGCCGTTTCCGCGGACGCAGCGGATGCGTCAGACGGGGCCTCGGCCGGTTCTGCGGCCGTGTCGCCTGCGGGCGCGCCGGCCTCGTCCCCCGGCGCGACGAACTGATCCGGCGCTGCGGCGGCGGGCGGGCGGACCATGACCATCTCTTCGGGCGGGTTGGCGATGAGATGAAGGGCGAGAAGCTCGATCCGGCTTTCCAGCCGCGCGGCGTCGCGCGTGCTGTTGACGGCTCCGCCGATCATGAACAGGGCAAGCGCGCCGGTGAGGGCGGCCGCCGCATAGGGCGCGGCCGCTGCGCCGTCGGAGAGCGAAGCGGCGCCGCCGATGGCCGCTGCGGCGAAGGCGGGCACCCAGATCAGCCGCCAGGAACGCGCCGCGTACGCGGTCACGCCCAGCGCAAGGCATGCAGCCGCATAGCCCGCCACGTCGAGATAGGGACCGGCCGGCGGCCACAACGCCTCGACGCCGGCGGCGAATTCCGGCGCGGCGAGCGACAGGCGCGCCTGCGTGATCTCGGGCGCGCGCGCCAGCACAAGCGCGAAGATGTCGAAGGCGGGCAGCGCGGAGAAGGCGCCCGGCGCCAGCTCGCGCAGGAACGCGGCGAGCGGCATGTAGGCGGCCGCCAGCAGCGCGACCGCGAGCAGCAGCATGGACAGGGTCCAGTTGGCGGTGCGCGCCACCCCGGTGCGCGCCAGCAGGACGTCCGCCCCGGGCTGCGTGCGGGTCCAGTCCTTGCGGTCGTGATGGATCAGGGCGACCGGGCGGGAGCGCCGGTCGGGACCGGCCTGGATGCGCAGCACGGACGCGAAGTCGCCCGGATCGAGCCGGTAGCGCGGGCTCGCGACGCGCAGATCATGGGCTTCGCCGCTGCTGTCCAGCAGGCGGTGCTCGTCCGGGCGCGCGCGCGGATCGGGATCGGAAACCTGACCGGGCGCCGCGTAGAAATGCACCGAACGGTGGCCGAAAGACTGGCTTGCGTGCGTGCTCGGCAAAGACGGCATGGACGGCCTTTCCCCTCGGTGGCGCCGCAGGAAGCGCGGCTGCGCGGCCGGCCCGCCCCCGGGAGCGGCCGCGGTTAACAAATCGTGTATAGCCTATCTGAGCGTCCGCCGTAAGACGCGACGCGCGCCGCGATCCCGGAGAAAGGGTTAAATTCCCGGCCCGGGGCGAGGCCTGTTCCGGGCGGCGCCTTTGCCCCGGACGGGCCGTTCGGCTATACGAGCCACGCGCGTCCGCGATCCCCGAAGTCTCGGCGGTCTCCCGCAGGGCGCCTGATCCTTTTTCCGCTGATACGAAAGCACATCCCATGACCCTGCTTCCCGCCGCAGCCGCCGGCGCCGAGACCGATTACGTCGTGAAGGACCTCTCGCTGGCCAAATGGGGCCGCATCGAGATCGAGATGGCCGAGATCGAGATGCCTGGCCTGATGGCCCTGCGCGAAGAATACAAGGGTCAGAAGCCGCTCGCGGGCGCCCGGATCGCCGGATCGCTGCACATGACGATCCAGACCGCGGTGCTCATCGAGACCCTTGTCGAGCTTGGCGCGGAAGTGCGCTGGGCGTCGTGCAACATCTTCTCCACGCAGGACCACGCCGCCGCCGCGATCGCCGAACGCAAGATCCCGGTCTTCGCCTACAAGGGCGAGACGCTGGAGGAGTACTGGGAGTTCGCCGACGCCATCTTCCACTGGCCGAACGGCGAAACCGCCAACATGATCCTGGACGACGGCGGCGACGCCACGCTGTATCTCCAGCTCGGCGAGCGCGCCGAGGAGGATCCCTCGGTGCTGGGCGAACCGAAGTCGGAGGAGGAAACCTTCCTCTTCCAGGCCATCCGCAACCGCATCAAGGCGAGCCCGGGCTGGTTCAAGAAGGCGAAGGCCAACATCAAGGGCGTTTCCGAGGAAACGACCACGGGCGTCATGCGCCTTTACCAGATGGCCAAGCGCGGCGAGCTGTCCTTCCCGGCGATCAACGTCAACGACAGCGTGACCAAGTCGAAGTTCGACAACCGCTATGGCTGCCGTGAAAGTCTTGTGGACGCGATTCGCCGCGGCACCGACGTGATGATGGCGGGCAAGACCGCCGTGGTGTGCGGCTATGGCGACGTCGGCAAGGGCTCCGCGGAAAGCCTCGCCCAGGCCGGCTGCCGCGTCTCGGTCACCGAGATCGACCCCATCTGCGCGCTGCAGGCCTCCATGGACGGCTTCGGCGTGGTGCGTCTCGAGGACGTCATCAACGACGTCGACATCGTCGTGACGGCCACCGGCAACAAGGACGTCGTCACCGTCGACCACATGCGCGCCATGAAGAACATGGCGATCGTGTGCAATATCGGGCACTTCGACAACGAGATTCAGGTCGAGGCCCTGCGTAACTTCCAGTGGACGAACGTCAAGCCGCAGGTCGACCTGATCGACTTCCCGGAAGGTCACAAGATCATCCTTCTTTCCGAAGGCCGTCTTGTGAATCTCGGCAACGCCAATGGCCACCCGAGCTTTGTGATGAGCGCGAGCTTCACCAACCAGGTGCTCGCCCAGATCGAGCTGTGGCAGCGCGGCGACCAGTACGAGAACCAGGTCTACATCCTGCCCAAGCATCTCGACGAGAAAGTCGCGCGCCTGCATCTCGACAAGCTGGGCGCCCGCCTGACCGATCTCTCGCCCGACCAGGCCGATTATATCGGCGTCGAGAAGACCGGTCCGTTCAAGGCGGAGCACTACCGCTACTGATCCGCGCGATCTCTCCGGCACCGGCCGCGCTCGACCTTCCGGTCGGGCGCGGCTAGCGTCCGGTCATGCGCCGGATCGCTTCCAGACTGGGTTGTCTTTTCAGCCTGTTTGCGCTCGCCGCCTGCGCGGCGCCCGCAGGCTTGCCGGAGCCGGTGGGCGCAGATCCGCGCGACCGTCCGTTCCAGCCTCGTTCGGATTTTCCCGTGCCGCCCGCTGTCGACCGGCTGGCGGATGCAGGCGGCTGCACGGGCGAGCCGCTGCGCGCGGTTTCCGCGGCCCTGCCGGATTATCCCGCGCGCGGCTGGGCGCGCGGCCTGCAGGGATGGTCGATTGTCCAGTTTGATGTGGAAAACGACGGCGCGGTCTCAAACGTGCGCACGGCGCGCGGGGTGCCGGGCGGATCCTTCGATTCCGAGGCGCGGCTGGCGGTTAGCAGCTGGCGCTTCCGTCCGCTGAGCACGAAGGAGCGCCTTTCAGGCTGCGTGGTGCTGTTTGAATTCCGGCTCGGCGAAGTCCGCCTGCGCTGAGCGCTGGTCGCCGGTTCATGAGGATTCAATTAAAATTGTGATTCGAAGGCGGATCCTCGACGCATGCGCGCCATAGCGCTTCCGCCGTCCGGATACGAAAAGGACATCCGAGCCATGATCGCTCAGGACCCAGGCCAGCTCGCTTCCCTCGCCGTCACGGGCGGCGCAGTCGCGTTCGCGATCGCCGTCGCCGCCTGGGCCTTCCGTCTGACCGCGGGCGTGCGCCGCTCGCAGCGGGCCTGGCGGGACAAGATCACGAAGCTGGAGGACCGGCTTGCGCGCGCCGACAGCCTGTTCGGCGCGCATCCGGGCCTGGTCGTCGTTTGGGGATCGGCTCCCGCAACGGCGGACGCCCCGCGCTGGGGCCGTCCGCGCATCCTCGGCTCGCCGACCGCCTTTGCGGCCATGCTCAAATTCGTCGAGGAAAGCCGGCGCTCCGGGCCCGACGCCGCGGGCGCCCTGCTGGACGGGCTCGCCGATCTCGAGGCCGTCTCCAGCTCGGGCGAGGCCACGACGCTCCGCCGGCGCATACAGGCGCTCATCGAAGACGGGAAGCCGTTCTCTATCCTGATCAAGGGGCCCGGCGGACGCCAGGTCGAGGCCGACGGCCGCGCGGCGGGCGGCCAGCTCGTGCTCTGGCTGACCGATGCGGTGATCCGCGGCCTTGAGGAAAGCGGCGCGCCGAGCAAGCTGGAGGAGGCGCGCAGCATCATCGGCGAGGATGCGGAAGCCTTCCTCGACATGCTGGGCAAGGCGCCGTTTCCGGCCTGGCGGCTGAGCTCCTCGGGCCGCCTGCAATGGGCGAACGCGGCGTATCTCGACGCAGTGGAGGCCGACGGCCTGCATGACGCACTCGACCGGCAATTGAAACTCGAGCCCGGGCTGGCGCCCCATGCGCTCGACGTGCTGCGCGCGGGCGAGCCGCGAACCGAGGTGCGTCCGGTCGTGCTCGGCGGCGCGCGCCGGCAGCTCCAGATACACCATTTTCCGGTCTCAGGCGGTGCGGCGGGCGTGGCTGTCGACGTCACAGACGGCGAGGCGGCGCGGTCCGATCTCGAACGGTTCCGGCGCGCGCACGACGAGACGCTGAACCACATGGCCGAAGGCGTCGCCGTCTTCGACCATTCCCGGCAGCTCGTTTTCTACAACACCGCGTTCACGAGCCTGTTCAAGCTGGATGCGGCGAGCCTTGACGAGAAACCCGGCCATGCCGAGCTGCTCGACCGGCTGCGTGAAAAGCGCATGCTGCCCGAACAGGCTGATTTCGCCGCCTTCAAGAAGGGCGAGCTGGAGTTCTACGAGGCCCCGCCGACGTCGGAAACGCCCGACGAGCTGTGGTCGCTGCCCGACGGGCGCACGCTGCGGGTCGCGCGCCAG
>CAZLOV010000137.1:0-6731 GCA_964561235.1 uncultured Caulobacterales bacterium | reverse complement strand
TCGAACTCGACGCACGCTACCGCTAGCGGTATTACACCGCCCGAATCCCGCACCGAGGCTCCGGTTTCCCCAACCCGCCGGGGCTTCATCCGACCGATCACGACGTTCGCCCGGAGCTTGCTCCGGGCCGGAGGGGCGCATGCTGCTTCAGGCCTTGGCCTTCTACATCCTCGCCGGAACAGCCGTGCTCTCCGCGTTCATGGTGGTCGCCGCGCGAAACCCGGTGCGCGCGGTGCTGTTCCTGATCCTCGCCTTCTTCGCCGCCGCCGGCTTGTTCGTGCTTCTGGGCGCCGAGTTTCTCGCGATGATCCTCGTCATCGTCTATGTGGGCGCCGTCGCGGTGCTCTTCCTCTTCGTCGTCATGATGCTCGATGTCGATTTCGCCGAGCTCAAGCAGGGCTTTCTTGAGTATGCGCCCTTCGGCGGGGCGATCGCAGCGGCCATCGCCGGCGTCCTGGGGGTGGTGGGCTTTGGGTGGAGCTCGGCGCAGACAGCGCCCGGCCAGCTGCGTTCGCCGACGCCGGACGGCGTCTCCAATATCGAGGCGATCGGCGCGATCCTCTACGACGATTACGTTTTCTTCTTCCAGATTTCCGGCCTGATCCTGCTGGTCGCCATGCTCGGCGCCATCGTGCTGACGCTGCGCCATCGCGAGGGCGTCAAGCGCCAGGACATCGCCAAACAGGTCGGACGCCGCCGTGAAGACGCGGTGGAGACCGTCGACGCGCCGCGCGGGGAGGGCATCGGCTGATGCTTGAGATCGGACTGGGCCATTACCTGACGCTGGGCGCGATCCTGTTCACGATCGGCGTCTTCGGCATCTTCGTGAACCGCAAGAACGTCATCATCCTTCTGATGTCGATCGAGCTGATCCTGCTGTCGGTCAACATCAACTTCGTCGCGTTCTCGAGCTTCCTCGGCGATCTCGCCGGGCAGGTGTTCGCGATGTTCATCCTTACCGTCGCTGCGGCCGAAGCCGCCGTGGGCCTCGCCATCCTGGTGGTGTTCTTCCGCAATCGCGGGGACATCGGGGTGGAGGGCGTCAATCTGATGAAGGGCTAGGACGAAGCGAGCATGGCCTATTTCATCGTCTTCGGACCGCTTCTCGCCGCCATTCTCGCCGGCGTGTTCCAGAAGCAGATCGGCGACCGCGCCGCCCAGCTCGTCACCACCGGCGTGGTCGTGCTGGCCGCGCTGTTCTCGGTCTATGTGTTCTACGACGTCGCCTATGCGGGCAATGTGCGCACGCTGCCGGTCGCAACGTGGATGGCGGTGGGCGACTGGGAGGTCAGCTGGGCGATCCGGCTCGATACGCTCTCTGCGGTCATGCTCGTCGTCGTCACCAGCGTGTCCTCGCTCGTGCATGTCTATTCCTGGGGCTACATGTCCCACGATCCGCACCGCGCGCGCTTCTTCAGCTATCTGTCGCTGTTCACCTTCGCGATGCTGTCGCTGGTGACGGCGGACAACTTCCTGCAGATGTTCTTCGGCTGGGAAGGCGTGGGGCTCGCGTCCTATCTGCTGATCGGCTTCTGGTACAAGAAGCCCTCCGCCAACGCCGCCGCGATCAAGGCTTTCGTCACCAACCGGGTGGGCGATTTCGGTTATGCGCTCGGCATTCTGGCGGTGTTCGCCGTGTTCGGGACGATCTCCTTCGACGAGGTCTTCGCCGCAGCCCCCGGCGCGCAGGGCGAGGTGCTGGACGTGTTCGGCGTCCAGTTCCAGGCGCTCGAACTCATCGCCTTGCTCCTGTTTATCGGTGCGATGGGCAAGTCCGCGCAGTTTTTCCTGCATGTGTGGCTGCCCGATGCGATGGAGGGCCCGACGCCGGTCTCCGCGCTGATCCACGCCGCAACCATGGTGACGGCGGGCGTGTTCCTCGTCTGCCGCTGCTTTCCGATCTACGAGCTGGCGCCCAACGCGTCGGCCTTCATCACCGCAATCGGCGCGCTCACCGCGCTGTTCGCAGCGACCGTCGGCCTGGCGCAGAACGACATCAAGCGCGTGATCGCGTATTCGACCTGTTCGCAGCTTGGATACATGTTCTTCGCCGCAGGCCTTGGCCTCTACTCCGCGGCCATGTTCCACCTGTTCACGCACGCTTTCTTCAAGGCGCTGCTCTTCCTCGGCGCGGGTTCGGTCATCCACGGCCTGCATGACGAGCAGGACATGCGCAATATGGGCGGCGTGTGGAGGAAGATGCCCTACACCTGGGGCCTGATGCTGATCGGCACGCTGGCGCTGACCGGGGTGGGCCTGCCCATTCTCGGCTACGGCTTCGCCGGCTTCTTCTCCAAGGACATGATCATCGAGGAAGCCTTCATGATGGGGCAGGAGGGCGTGACCTTCGGCATGCTCGCCTTCTGGATCGGCGTGATCGCCGCGGGGCTCACCTCCTTCTATTCCTGGCGGCTGATCTTCATGACCTTCCACGGCGCGCACCGGGGCGAGAAGAAGGTCCTCGACCACGCCCATGAAAGCCCGCTGGTCATGCTGGTTCCGCTGATCCTGCTGGCGGTCGGCGCGGTCTTCGCCGGCGGCGCGTTCCGGGATGACTTCGTGGCCAGGGACGCGGGCGCATTCTGGGCGGAAAGCCTCGCGCCGGGGCCGTATTACGAGGGCAATTACGCCGGCTATGACGGCGCGACCGGCGACGGATACGGCGATGGCGAGGCGGCCCATGGCGAGGCCGACGGCGATCATGGCGAAGCGCACGCCGGTCACCATCCGCCGACCTGGGTGCTGTTCTCGCCGTTTACGGTGACCGTGCTCGGCTTTGTCCTGGCCTGGTTCTTCTATGTGGCCAATGAGGGGCTGCCGGCGCGGATCGCTGCGCGCGGCGGGCCGCTGCACGCCTTCCTCTATAACAAATGGTATGTCGACGAGATCTACCAGGCGACGGTGGTGCGCGGCGCGGCCGCGCTTGGCGATCTGCTCTGGAAGGGCGGCGACAAGGCCGTCATCGACGGGCTTGGCCCGAACGGGGCGGCGTCGACCGTGCTCGCGGGCGCGCGCCGGGTCGTGCGCCTGCAGTCGGGATATCTGTACCACTACGCTTTCGTGATGCTGATCGGCGTGCTCGGCTTCGCCGTCTGGCTCATCGCGCGCGCGGGAGCCTGACCCATGCTTGGACAGCTGCCCATCCTTTCCGCCATCACCTTCCTGCCCGCCGTCGGCGCGGTCGCGATCCTGCTTCTGCGCGCGCTGATGCGCCCGGAGGACCAGGCCGCGCTTGAGCGCAACGCCCGCGGGGTGGGGCTTTTCACGACGCTCTTCGTCTTCGTGCTGTCCCTGCTGATGGTGGCGAATTTCGACCGCGCCGAAGCCGGTTTCCAGTTCGTCGAGACGATCCCGTGGCTCGCCGCGGTCGGCATCAACTACAAGATGGGCGTGGACGGCATTTCCGTGCTGTTCGTGCTTCTGACCGCCTTCCTGATGCCGCTGTGCATCCTGGCGAGCGGATCAATCAAGACGCGCACCGCCGACTACATCGCCGCCTTCCTTCTGCTGGAGACCTTGGTCATCGGCGTGTTCTGCGCGCTCGACCTGATCCTCTTCTACATCTTCTTCGAAGGCTCGTTGCTGCCGATGTTCCTTATCATCGGCGTATGGGGCGGCGCGAACCGGGTCTACGCCGCGTTCAAGTTCTTCCTCTACACCTTCCTCGGCTCGATCCTGATGCTGGTGGCGATGATCTTCATGTACCTCCAGGCGGGCACGACCGATATTCCCGCCCTGATGGAGCATGAGTTCGCACCCAACGTGCAGACCTGGCTCTGGCTGGCCTTCTTCGCCTCCTTTGCGGTGAAGGTCCCGATGTGGCCGGTGCACACCTGGCTGCCGGACGCCCACGTGGAGGCGCCCACGGCCGGCTCGGTCATCCTGGCGGGCGTGCTGCTCAAGCTTGGCGGCTACGGCTTCCTGCGGTTCTCCATCCCGATGTTCCCCAATGCGAGCGAGTTTTTCGCGCCGATGGTCTGGGCGCTGTCGGTGATCGCGATCGTCTACACCTCGCTTGTGGCGTTCCGGCAGACGGACATGAAGAAGCTGATCGCCTACTCCTCGGTCGCGCACATGGGATTTGTGACCATGGGCACGTTTGCGATGACGGAGCTCGGCGTGCAGGGGGCGATCTACCAGATGCTCTCCCACGGGGTGATCTCGGGCGCGCTGTTCCTGTGCGTGGGCGTCATCTATGACCGCTTCCACACGCGCGAGATCGCCTTCTATGGCGGCGTGGTGCACAAGATGCCGGTCTACGCCGCGTTCTTCATGCTGTTCACGATGGCCAATGTCGGGCTTCCCGGCACGTCGGGCTTCGTGGGCGAGATCATGACCATGGCGGGCGTCTTCCAGGTGGATCCGCGCGTGGCCTTCGGGGCGGCGCTCGGCGTTATCTTCTCCGCCGTCTACATGCTGACGCTCTATCGCAAGGTGATCTTCGGTGAGATGACCAACGCCAAGCTGGAGAGCGCCGCCGATCTGGACGCGCGCGAATGGATCAATCTCGGCGTCCTAGCCGCGCTGGCCATCTGGCTTGGCTTCCAGACCACCCCGATCACCGACGTCACCGAGGCCTCCGTGCAGGCCCTGATTGCTGATTACCAGGCCGCCATCGCGGCTGCGGAGGCCGTCCAGCCATGACCGGAGCCGAGCTTCTACTTTCGCTCGAGCGGCTCGTTCCCGAGCTGATCCTGTGCATCGGCACGCTCGCGCTCGTGCTTGTCGGCAGCTACACGCGCTCGGAAGCAAACGCATCGCGCTTCGTGACGCTCGGCGTGGCGGCTTTGTTCGCGCTCGCGCTCGCCGCCGCGGTCGGCGCGCCGGCTGAGCAAGGCGCGTTCGCCTTCAACGGCGCGTTCGCCTTCGATCCGTTCGCCCAATACGCCAAGGCGGCGATCTTCCTTGCGGCGATCGCCGCGCTCGTGCTCGCCAACCGCTTTCTCCAGAACGAAGGCCTGGCGCGGTTTGAATACCCGCTGCTGATGGCGCTCGCGGTGCTCGGCATGTCGATCATGGTGTCGGCCAACGACCTGCTTACGCTCTATATGGGACTGGAGCTTCAGTCGCTGGCGCTCTACGTGCTCGCCGCCTTCAACCGGGACAGCCTGCGCGCCTCGGAGGCGGGGCTGAAATACTTCGTTCTCGGAGCGCTCTCTTCAGGCCTCCTGCTTTATGGCTCGAGCCTGGTTTACGGCTTCGCCGGCTCGACGAATTTCACGGACATCGCCGCTGCGGCGGGGGCCGAACGCAATATCGGCCTCATCGTCGGCATGGTGTTCGTGATCTCCGGCCTGGCCTTCAAGATCTCCGCAGCGCCGTTCCACATGTGGACGCCGGACGTCTACGAAGGCGCGCCGACCCCGGTCGCCGCCGTCTTCGCGACCGCGCCCAAGCTGGCGGCGATGGCGCTTCTTGCGCGCGTGCTGACCGAGCCTTTCGGCCCGATGGTGGAGGACTGGCGTCAGGTCGTCGTCGTCATCTCCGTGCTGTCCATGGCGATCGGCGCGTTCGGCGCGCTTCAGCAGACCAACATCAAGCGCCTGATGGCGTATTCCTCCATCGGCAACATGGGCTATGCGCTTGTCGGCCTGGCGGCGGGCACCACAACCGGTCTCTGGTCGGTTCTTGTCTTCATGACGCTTTACGTCATCGGGGTGATGGGCGCGTTCGCCGTCATCCTGTCCATGCGCCGCGCTGAAGGCATGGTCGAGCAGATCGACGACCTCGCCGGTCTCGCGCAGACGCGCCCGGGCATGGCCTGGACGATGACGGCGGTGCTGTTCTCGATCGGCGGCATTCCGTTCATGGTCGGCTTTTTCGGCAAGCTCTTCGTGTTCTACGCCGCCCTCGAGGCCGGCCTGATCTGGTTCGTCGTGGCGGCGGCGCTCTTCTCGGTGATTTCCGCAGCCTATTATCTGCGCGTTGTCGGCGTGATCTGGTTCAAGGAGAGCGAGGCGGAATTCCTGCCTGCGCCTGCGGGCGTGATGCTGATCAGCCGCGTGGCCGGTCTGGCCACCGTGGGTCTGCTGCCGTTCGTGGCCGCGCTGTTCGCACGCGCGATCCAGGCCGGCGGCGGCGCGGGCGTTTAGGGCGGACGCCGACTTGACGCCGCCCGAAAGCGCCGATGCGGCTCCGTCGATCGAGACGCATCCTGAACTCGACTCGACGAATGCGGAAGCCAAGCGCCGCGCGGCTGAGGGCGGCTACGGCCCGCTCTGGATCCGCGCCGTGCGCCAGACCGCAGGACGCGGACGCCGCGGGCGCGCCTGGTCGAGCGGGGAGGGCGATCTCGCCGTCACCGGTCTGTTTCGTTTCGATGTGACGCCGGCGCAGGCTGCGCAGCTTTCCTTCGCGGCTGCGCTTTCTGCGGCTGAAACCGTCGACGCGGCGCTTGCGCGCGAGCGCGTGCGCGTGAAATGGCCCAACGACGTGCTGGCTGACGGCCGCAAGATCGCCGGTCTGCTTCTGGAAAGCGGTCCGGCGGAGCCCTCCGGCGTGTGGCTGGCCGTCGGCGTCGGGATCAATCTCGTCTCCGCGCCCGACGATGCTGAACGGCCCGCGACCAGCGTGGCGGGCGAGGGCGGCCGGCTGGACGCGGAGGACGCCGCGCGGAAGCTGGCGGCGGCCTTCGCCCGCTGGAGCGCGATCTGGCGGCGAAACGGCTTTGCGCCGCTGCGCGACGCCTGGCTGGCGCGCGCCTACGGGCTGGGCGAGCGCTGCGAGGTCCG
>CAZLOV010000136.1:0-6768 GCA_964561235.1 uncultured Caulobacterales bacterium | reverse complement strand
GTCCGGCGCAGCGAGCGGTAGAGCGCAAACGGCGGCGCGGAGAACGGCGCGGAGAAGCGCTGGCTCAGCACGACCTGGAAGATGTCGCCCTCGCGCACGTATGCGCGCGCGCGCTCGACATAGGCCTTGTAGGTCTCGGGGCTCATGTTGGCGTCGGGCGCGGCCGGCGCCGTCTCGGCGGGCGCGGGCTGCAGCGTGCGGGCGGCGGCGGCGCGGTCGAGCCGGTCGAATACGGCCTGGATGCGCCGGAGCGCGGCGTCGTAGGTCTCGCGCGGATCGCGTCCGGCGTCCGGCCGCACCGCGGCGGCGACAATGATCTCCTGGGAGAGCGCGTCGAACATCACCATGACGCGCGGGCGCACAAGCACGGCGTCGGGCAGGCCCAGCGGATCCGGTGCGGCTGTTTGCGGCAGGCGTTCGGCCTCACGCACGATGTCATAGCCGAGATAGCCGAAAAGCCCTGACGCCAGAGGCGGCACGCCTGCAGGCGGTTCGACGCCGGCTGTTTCGATTTCCTCGGCCAGGCTTTCCAGCACAGGCCTGTCGTCCGGCACGAACGCCTCCGGCGCGCTGGCCGGACCATGGGCGCGGGCAATCTCCGCACGGCCGTCGCGCAGGCGCCAGATCAGGTCGGGGTCGAGGCCGATCGCGGAATACCGCCCCCGATAGGCGCCGCCCTCGACGCTCTCCAGCAGAAAGCGCGGGCCCGCTTCCGCGGCGAGCTTGAGGTAGGCGGAAACAGGCGTCTCAAGATCATCGATGCGGCGGGCGACCAGCAGGCTCGGTTCGCCTCGCATCCAGGCTTCGGCGATCGCGCTGAAATCCGGAGAGAAGTTCAGTCCCATCGGGATTTACGGCGCGTCGGGCTGGGTGCGTCCGAGCGCAAGATCGCGCAGCCGTGTGTCCACGCTCGGTTCGTACTCCTCCAGCAGGGCGGCCTGCAGCGCGGCGGCGAGGTCGTTCTGATACTCCGCCTGAAGGGCCTCGCGCTCTTCCGGCCGGGGCAGGGCGCGCGACCGGCTGATCTGCGAGACGACGGCGACGGCGCGCACGCGGCCGTCGCCGGCCCGCGCCGCGAAAGGCGTTTCAGGCTGGGCGGCGAAGGCTGCGCCGACAAGACTGCGCGAGAACGGCCCGGCCGTCTCGTCGCGCGTGAGCGAGGCCTGTTCCACACGCGCGCCGGACCCGAGGTCTGCGGCGATGGCGTCGAGGTCTTCACCGGCTTCCGCACGGGCGAGCGCATCGGCGACAACGGCCTCAAGCGCTGCATCGCGGTTGCGCACCTCCCAGATCGCGGTGGCGCGCTCGCGCACGTCTTCAAGCGGCGGGACGCTGGCCGGCACGATCTCGTCCACGCGGGCGACGAAATACCCGCCGCCGTCAAGTTCGATCAGATCGCTTGGGAAGCCGGCAGGAAGCTCGAAGACGCTGTCCAGCACGGCGCGTTGCTGGCGCAGCGTGGCCAGCGGGCGTCCGTCAAGGCCGGCGCCGTTGGCGGCGGTGCGGTCAAAGCGCTCCGCAAACAGGCCGGCAGCCTCTGCTGCGGCCTCCAGCGTCTGGCCGCCCGCCCGCGCTTCCTCGAACGCCGACAGCGCGTCGAACACGCGGGCCTCGGCCTCGTCGCGCGCAAGCTCCTGCTGGAGCTCCGCCTGCACCGCCTCGAACGCCGGGGTCGGCGGATCCACCGCCTCTCGCACGCTCACGACGCGCCAGCCGAGCCGGCCTTCAACCGCGCGGGTCTCTCCGGCGGACATGTCGAAGACCGCCTCCGCCACGGCTGCATCCGGCACCTGAAAGGCCTGCACCGCATTGAACTCGGCCGGTTCGGCAAGGCCTTGCGCAGCCGCCGCCTGCTCTGGGGACGATCCGGCGCGAATCGCCTCGGCGGCGGCTTCGGCTTCTGCCTGACCCGGTGCGGCGATCAGCAGGAAGCTGCGCGTTGCAGGATCGGCGAGTTCGCCGCGCGCCAGCCGGTCCTCATAAAGTGCGCGCAGATCGGCTTCGTCGACCTCCACGTCCGCGGCGAGATCCTCGGGGCGGGCGCGCACCAGCGTGAAGCGGCGCGTTTCCGGAACCTCGAAGAATTGCGGGTTCTCGTCGATGAGGGTCTGGAGCGCCTCGTCCGTCGGCTCGCCGGGATCGCCGGCGAGCTCGGGCGTGAGCAGGAGCGCGCGCACCGTGCGGGTCTCGTTGGCGAAGGCCTGCCGCGCGCGCAGCGCCACGTCCGGCGCGGCGATGCCGCCAAGCGCTGCGACGATATACTGCTGGCGGCGGAGCTCCTTGCGCAGCGAAGACTCATAAAGCGTCGGGGTAAGCTGGTTCTGCGCCAGCACGCTTCGGTAGGTCTGCGGATCGAATTCGCCGGAGAACGCGCCGGCGAAGGCGTCGATGCTCTCGATTGTCTCGGCGAGATGGGCGTCTGAGACCGAAAGGCCGAGCGCTTCGGATTTCGCATCCAGCGCGGCCTCGGTCACCAGCCGGTCGAGCACGCGTTCGCCAAGGCCCGCTTCATCGGCCTGTTCACGCGTGAAGCCCGGGTTTTGCTGCTGCAGCCGGGTAAGTTCGCGTTCGTAGGCGATGTTGAGATCGCGCGTCGTAACGCGCTCCGGTCCGACAAGCGCAACGGCGTTGCCCGAGCCCGTGAAGATGTCGCTGATGCCGAACAGGGCGAACGCAGCAACGATCGGGGCGATGATGAGCACGAGCGCGATAGGCGACTTGGCGAGCGAGCGCAGGCTGTTGAGCATGGCGAGGCGTGGCCCTGGAACAGGAAGCGAAAACAGCGCGCGACCCTAGCCAAGCGCCCGTGCGGCGGCAAGGCGGGGGCGCGGCTTGACCATGCTGCGTTTACGGCTTTGACGCACGTCATGGCGCACATCATGCTTGCGCGCCGTTAGGCCGGGCTCAGCTCCCGGAGCTGCTCGGGGGACGTCACATGGCGCAACGGCCGCTCATCGCGGGCAACTGGAAGATGAACGGACGCCGCGCCGACGCCGGATGGGCGGACGCGTTCGCCTCCGCCGGCCCTGCGCCGGAGGCGGCCGAAGTGGCCTTGTGCCCGCCGTTTCCGCTGCTTGCGCTGATGGGCGACAGCCTTGCTGCGGCGGGCGTCGCGCTGGGCGCTCAGGATTGTTCTGCGGAAGCGGAGGGCGCGTTTACCGGGGAGGTGAGCGCGGACCTGCTCGCTGATCTGGGCTGCCGCTATGTCATTGTCGGACACAGCGAACGCCGGCGGCGCCATTCTGAAAGCGACGGTCTCGTGCGGCGCAAGGCGGAAGCTGCGCTCGCCGCAGGGCTTGTTCCGATCATCTGCGTGGGCGAAACCGCCGAAGCGCGCGACGCCGGACACGCCGAGGCGGTGGTGGCCGAGCAGGTGGCGCGCTCGCGGCCTTCAGGCGGCGGTTTCGCCGTCGCCTACGAGCCCGTCTGGGCGATCGGGGCGGGACGCGCGGCCGGACCCCGGGACGCGTCGGCCATGCATGCGCATATCCGCCATGCGCTCGGAGCGGAGGCGGCCGGAGTCCGGGTGCTCTACGGCGGTTCGGTCACGCCTGATATCGCGCCGGACATGCTTGCCGCGCAAGGCGTTGACGGGCTTCTCGTGGGCGGCGCCAGCCTTGATCCGGACGCCCTCTGGAGGATCGCGCAGGCGGCCGGTTAAGGCGCTTCGGTAAGGCGATCTTCAGACTTCGCGTTCAATCTCTGATGCGGATGGAAAGGGGCGCTAAAAGCCTCGCGGGTTATTCGGGAAGCCTCATGGCAAAGCTCGATTATGGGCGCGCGTCGGTCGTTCTGTACGATCCGGTGCACGTCAATCTGCGCACAACGCGCTACGCCCTGAACGAGATCGGCTTTCGCGAGGTGTTGTCGCTCACCTCGCTGGCGGAGTTCCGCCGGCGCATCGAGGACGACGTGCCTGCGCTGATCATCGCGGAAACCTCCCAGGACGCCGAGGTCTACAAGCTCGTGCGCGACATCCGGCTTGGCGAATGCGGGGCCGACCCGTTCGTCGCGATCCTGCTGACTTCCTGGCTGCGCGACGGCCAAAGCCTCAAGGCGGCCATCGGCTCCGGCGCAGACGATGTGATCGTCCGGCCGTTCTCGACCACGTTCGCCGAGGAACGCATCCGGACGCTGGTCAAGGCGCGCAAGCCCTTCATCGTCACCAGCGACTATGTCGGGCCCGACCGGCGCAAGGACGCCGCGCGCGCCAGCGGCGCCCCGCCCATCGAGGCGCCGAACACGCTGCGCGCGATCGCCGAACAGGATGAAGACACCCTGCGATACCTTTCGCAGCGCATCGCCGAGGGGAAAGCGGCGGTTTCGGCCGAGCGCATCCGGCGGCTTTGCATGCGCATCATCGTCGGCGTGGAGGTGACCGCGCGCGAGCTGGCCGCCGGCCGCACGGTGGAGTTCAACCTGACCGACATGCTCAAGACCGCCAAGGAGCTGCGTGTGCGCTTCCTGCGGGAGAAGTCCCAGGAAGCGGTGCGCATCGCCGAAGCGCTGCTTGCGACGACGGTCAAGCTCGGCGGCGAGGACGGCTTTACGCCCGAGACGCTTCTTCTCGCCAAAGAGCTGGCGATCGGCGCTTACGCCTCGACGAGCGGGGGGCGCGACATCGAGCGCTCCGTCGATGAAATCGAGCAGACGGTCGAGACGCTGCGCAAGCGGATCAACTATCGGGCGCCGAAGACGGGTGACGAAGAGGGCGACGCTGAGCTAAAACGCGCGGCCAGTTGATCAGCCGGGCCGCTTGCGCCCGGCTTGCGCCGTTTCTAGCTAGGCCGTCATGACCACCGTTCTTCTCATTATCCACCTCATTGTGGCCGTCGCGCTGGTTTCCGTCGTGCTCATGCAGCGCTCGGAGGGCGGCGCGCTCGGCATCGGGGGCGGTCCCGGCGGCATGGTGAGCGGATCGGGCGCCGCAAACCTGCTGACGCGCACGACGATGTTGCTGGCTGCGGTCTTCATCGGGAACTCCATCCTGCTGGCCATCGTCTCGCAGGCGACCGGCGGCGAGCGCTCGGTCGTGGAGGATCGCGGCGCGCCGGAAAGCGCAGCGGACCTGTTCGGCGAGGGATTCGCCGGGCCGGATGAGGATGCGCCGGAACCGCTGGAGGCCGAAACGCCGCCGGCGGACGCACCCGAACCGGACGTTCCGCCGGCGGATGCGCCCGCTTCCGAGCCGGACGCGCCGCAAGTCCCCAACCGCTGAACTTAATCGCGTTCAACGGCCCGGCGCGCTTTTCAAGCGCTGCGATTCTGGGTTAAGCCGTCCGCCCATGCCGCGATACATCTTCATCACCGGCGGCGTGGTCTCCTCCCTTGGAAAAGGCCTCGCCTCAGCCGCTCTGGGCGCTTTGCTGCAGGCGCGCGGATACCGCGTCCGCCTGCGCAAGCTCGATCCCTATCTCAATGTCGATCCGGGCACGATGAGCCCGTATCAGCACGGCGAAGTCTACGTCACCGACGACGGCGCCGAGACCGACCTCGACCTTGGCCATTACGAGCGCTTCACGGGCGTCTCCGCGACCCGGGGCGACAATGTCACGACGGGGCGCATCTACCAGCGCATCCTCGAGCGCGAGCGGCGGGGCGACTATCTCGGCGCGACCGTGCAGGTGATCCCGCATGTGACGGACGCCATCAAGGATTTCGTCCTGTCCGACGCCGGCGACGTCGATTTCGTGCTGTGCGAGATCGGCGGCACGGTGGGCGACATCGAAGGCCTGCCCTTCTTCGAGGCGATCCGCCAGCTTGGCCAGGAACTCGGCCGCGACCGGGCGGTCTTCATCCACGTCACGCTCCTGCCGTACATCAAGGCGGCGGGCGAGATGAAGACCAAGCCGACCCAGCACTCGGTCAAGGAACTGCTCTCCATCGGGATCCAGCCGGACATCCTGCTCTGCCGGTGCGAAATCCCGATCGAGGCTTCCGACCGGCGCAAGATCGCGCTCTTCTGCAACGTGCCGGAAAGCGCCGTCATCGAGGGCCGGGATGCGGCCTCGCTGTATGACGTGCCGCTGGAGTACCACCGCCAGGGGCTCGACCGCGAAGTGCTCAAACGCTTCGGCCTGGAGGATGCGCCCGAGCCGGACCTGTCCCGCTGGGACGCCATCACCGAGGCCGTGCACGCGCCCGACGGCGAGGTCACGGTGGCCGTCGTGGGCAAGTACACAAGCCTGATGGACGCCTACAAGTCGCTGATCGAAGCGCTTAACCACGGCGGCATCGCCAACCGGGTGAAGGTCAATCTGCGCTGGCTGGACTCCGAGCAGTTCGAGCAGCCCGACGGCTTCGGCCCGCTGGAGGACGTGCACGCCATCCTTGTGCCGGGGGGCTTCGGCGAGCGCGGCGCGGAGGGCAAGATCGCCGCAGCGCGCTTTGCGCGCGAAAACCGCATTCCCTATTTCGGCATCTGCTTCGGCATGCAGATGGCGGTCATCGAGGCGGCGCGGAATCTCGCCGGCGTCGAGGGCGCGGGCTCTTCAGAGTTCGGCGAACCGCGCGCGCCGCTGGTGGGCCTTTTGACGGAATGGATCCGCGACAATCAGGTCGAGCGGCGCTCGGCGGGCGATGATCTTGGCGGAACGATGCGTCTGGGCGCCTATCGCGCCACGTTGCAGCCGGGTTCGAGGGTGCGCGAGATCTATGGCGAGGAGACCATCTCCGAGCGCCACCGTCACCGCTACGAGGTCAACATCGCCTATCGCGAGCGGCTGGAAGAGGCGGGGCTCAAATTCACCGGGCTGTCGCCTGACGGCG
>CAZLOV010000135.1:0-6788 GCA_964561235.1 uncultured Caulobacterales bacterium | reverse complement strand
GGCGCGCCGGCCTCCTGCATGTGGTAGCCGGAGATCGAGATCGAGTTGAAACGCGGCATCTCTTCGGCCGTGTAGGCGAAGATGTCTGAGATGATCCGCATCGAGGGTTGCGGCGGATAGATGTAGGTGTTGCGCACCATGAACTCTTTCAGGATGTCGTTCTGGATCGTTCCTGAAAGCTGTTCGTGGGCGACGCCCTGTTCTTCGGCCGCAACGATGTAGAGCGCCATCACCGGCAGGACCGCGCCGTTCATCGTCATCGACACGCTCATCTCGCCAAGCGGGATGCCGTCGAAGAGCTGACGCATGTCGAGGATGGAATCCACCGCCACGCCGGCCATGCCGACATCGCCGATCACGCGCGGATTGTCGCTGTCATAGCCGCGATGCGTGGCCAGATCGAAGGCGATGGACAGCCCTTTCTGTCCGGCGGCGAGATTGCGCCGGTAGAAGGCGTTGGACTCAGCCGCGGTGGAGAAGCCCGCGTACTGCCGGATCGTCCAGGGCCGCTGGACGTACATCGTGGGATAGGGCCCGCGGATGAAGGGCGCAGCTCCGGGATAGCCGGGCTCGAGGCCTTCGATGTCGGCGGGATGATAGGCGGGCGCCGTCGCCACGCCCTCCGGCGTCTCGCGCATCTCGCCGGCGGCGCGCGCCGCGGGGTCGCCGCTCAGTCCGCCGAACTCGATCCGGCTGAAATCGGGATGGCGGCTCATCACGCAGCCTCCGTCGCATCGACGCCGAGCGCCGCAAGCAGGGTTGAAAGCTCCTCCAGCTTGTCGCTGCGAAGATGGGTGAAGTGGTCCACGCCGGCTTCCTTGAGGCTCGCGGCGCCCCTGGAGGGGCGTCCGGCGAGCCAGACCAGCTTCGCGCCTGCCGATTTCAGCGCCCGGGCGTAGGCTTCGCCATGTTCGGCGTACGCCTCATCGGCCCCGCACAGGATCGCCGCCATGGCGCCGGAGTCCTTGAACGCCTGCGCGCAGGCGTGCGCATCAGCGTGCGCGGCGGGCTTGATCGCCTCAACGCCGGCGACCGCGCAGCGATTGGCGGCGAAGGTTGCGCGCGCGCCGAACGCGGCGGGCTCGCCAATGGACGCCAGGAACACGCGCGGGCGCGCGGCCGCTGCGCCCGCGGCGTCGGCGAGGCGTTCGAACGGCTCGGCCAGAAAGACCGGGGCCGGAAAGCCTTCGGGCAAGGGCGCATCGGGAAAGACCGGACCGGCCTCGGGCGCGTCCGGTTCAAGGGCGGGATAGGCCGTCACGCCGATCAGATCCGCGCGGCCGTTGGCGAGATCGGCCTGCCGGCGCGCGGCGTCGGCCTCGCACTGCTCCCGGAGCGCGCCGGATTGAAGGATCGCGCGCCAGCCGCCGGCGGCTTCAAGCGCCTGGAAGGCGCGCCAGGCGGCGTGCGCCAGATCATCCGCGAGGCGCTCGTGGAGATATCCGCCGCCGGCGGGATCTGCGACCCGGCCGAGATGGCTTTCCTCCGCCAGCAGGATGTGAAGATTGCGCGCGATGCGCCGGGCGAACGGCGTAGGCGCGCCAAGGCGTTCGGTCAGCGGCCGCACCGTGATCACGTCCGCCCCGCCGGTCGCCGCGGCGAGCCCGGCGCAGGCCGCCCGGACCAGATTGGTGTAGGGATCGCGGCGCGAGAGCGACCGCGCGGGCGTCACGGCGCGCTGGTTCTGGCCGAGGGCGTCTTCGGAGCAGCCATAGGCGTCGAGCATCTGCGCCCAGAGGCGCCGGGCGGCGCGCAGCTTGGCGACGGTCAGGTGCACGTCGGCGTCCGCGCCGTAGGCGACCTCGATGCGCGACGCCGCCTCGTCGGGTTCGAGGCCGGCCTCCACGAGCGCGGTCATCGCCGCTGCGCCCTCGCACAAGGCGCCGGCGAGTTCGAGCACCTCGCCTGCGCCCGCCTCGAAGAGCCTGTCGGCGCGGACCGACAGCAAGGCGAGGTCCGGGCGGTTCCCGCCAAGCGCAGCAAGCGGTGCGGTATCGTTGACGTTGGCGATCCCGGCGCCGAGGCCGGCGCGGCTTGCGCCTGCGGCGTCAAGCAGCGCGGTGAACGCCTCGGCGTGCTCAATGCCTGCATTTTCAAGATGCACCGGAGCGAGATCGAGCAGGACGCCGTCCAGCGCGGCCTCGATCGCATCGGCGGGGGCGCCGGCGCAGTCCAGCGCGATCTCGCTCGCCCCGCCGGCAAGATCTGCAAGGATCATCCGGTTCGCGTTGCGGTCGCAAAGCCGCACGCTCTGGCGCATGCCCCAGGGAAGATAGAGGTCGCGCGCCGCGCTGCGGCCGCGGCTGAACGGTGATGTTCCCGGCGCGCCCAGGCGGGCGGGATCAGGCGCGTCGTCCGCGTCGAACAGCGGCCCGCGCGTGAGCCCGTCCAGCGTGCGCCGCACAAGGCTCCGGTCGAAATCCCCGCCCTTGAGCGCGCCTTCGGCGAGCGCGCGCCAGTCCTCTTTCGAGACGGCGGGGAAGGGCGGTTTGAAGGCGTCCGTCATGGTCATGGCGCCTTCTTAGCCCCGGCCGCCGCTCAGCCCAAGCGGCGGCTGCGCATGCCGTCGAGCGTCCGCCTGACGAGCGCGTGCACCGGCGGCCCCATCGCGTGTCCGTGACGCGGCGCGACGGCGAATTCCGCATGCGGCATGGCGCGGGCGAGCCGCCAGGCGGTGCTGATCGGGCAGACCATGTCGTAACGGCTCTGAATGATCGCAGCCGGCATGGTCAGGCGCTCGGCGGCCTTGAGCAGATAGCCGGGCTCGAGAAAACACGCATGGGCGAAGTAGTGCGCCTCGATGAGCGCGCGGGCGAGCACGGCGTTCTTTCCCGCCGCCGCCAGCCGGGAGACGATCTCCTCTTCGCTGATCTCCATGTGGGAAAGCGTTTCCTCGTGCTCGTTCCATCGCCAGGCGAGGCTCGAGCGGAGGATGTCGAGCGGGGCGTCGGGATCCGACAGGGCGTCGAGCGCAGGCGCGCCCGCGGCGATCTCGGCGCGGATCGCCTCCAGACCCCATTGCGCGAACCGCCAGGGTTGCGACTGCATGCTCGCGCGCAGGCTTTCGGGCGCATCTGCGGTCAGCCGCTCAAGGCTTTCGGGAAAGATCGCGCCGGCGCCGTTTTCACTCCACACCCAGCCGATCTCCTCGCGCGAGCCGAGGAAGACGCCCTCCACGAGCAGGCCGTCCACGCGGTCGGGATGGGACGCGGCGTAGGCGAGCGTCAGCGTGGAGCCCCAGCTTGGGCCGAACACCGTCCAGCCCGACAGGCCCAGATGGTCCCGCAGCGCTTCCAGATCGGCGACGAGGTGCGGCGTGGTGTTGGCCTCAAGCGAGAGATGCGGCGTCGAGCGCCCGCAGCCGCGCTGGTCAAGCTGGATGGTCTGCCAGGCCTTGGGGTCGGCGTAGCGCCTGTGTTTCGGTGCGGAGCCCGATCCCGGCCCGCCATGCAGGAAAAGAAGGGCGGGCGCGCCGGGATCGCCGGAGCGTTCGAAATAGAGGTCATGGCCGTCGCCCACCGGCAGGCGGCCGGTTTCAAACGGTTCGATCTCGGGATGCAGCGCAGGGTTTCCAGACATGGGAAAGGCGTGTCACGGCGCAGGGGCGATTGTCCACCCGGCGCGGGATCAGCCGGGCGCGTTGGTCTGGATCAGCGTTGCGGCGAGAGGATCGAAATCCGCAGGCAGCCCGAGCGCGACGAGCGCCTCCTTCACGCTTTCATGGAAGGTCTGGACGATCACCGGGCTCTCGCCCTGCTGGAAGAGCGGCCAGCTTGAGATCAGCGGATCCTCGAGCGCCGCGCCTGGCGCAAGCGCGGCGCGGACGGGCGAGGCGAGCTCGCGCCGCGCGAGATCGGCGGTCACCTTGATCGCCAGCTGGACGATGTCGTCGGAGCTGACCGAAACATTGGCGTCCGCCCCGTCGAGGAAGACGACCAGCCGGTCATAGTCGGGGATGAAGCGCGGCTCGCTCATCAGCCCCATGAGAAAACGGACGTCGCCGGCGATGAACTCGCCGCGAATCAGGACGACGTTCAGCCGGAAGGCGTCATGGCGGCGGTGCTCGATCATGAGGGGTGAAGACCCGCAGCGACAAGGCGGTTTATGACCGGACGCAGCGGGGAGACTCAATACCGTCAACTGACAAAATTCCATGCGCGGCCGTTCCGCGTCCGGATCGCCGGCGGCCCGGTATAGGGCTTGGCGCTACTGGAACAGCGCCGCTCGCAGCGATGTTATTGAAAAAGTGGTGCTGCTAGAGAGAGAAAGTTTGAACTCTCTCTTCGACACCCTTGAGGAATGGGAACGTCATCTCGCACAGCATGATCTAAGCGATCTGAGGTGCGATGATGAGCATCTTAGGACGTAATTTCAATGAGATAGCGGCACCGCAGCCGCAAGAGAAAAAGGCGAGCTCAAAGTACCCGCCGCCCTACTCGATCCGTTTCACGTTTGAAGAACGCGCACGGCTCGATGCTGAGAGAGGCCGTCAGCCACTTAGCGCATATATCCGCGAAAGGCTCTTCGGGGATGATGCCACACCGCGCAAAAAGCGCGGTCTCAGCCCGGTTGCGGACACCGAAGCATTGGGCCGGGTCTTGGGCGCCCTTGGAGGCTCGCGACTATCATCGAACCTCAATCAGTTAGCAAAAGCCGTGAACACCGGGTCCTTGCCCGTCACGCCAGAGACCGAAGCTGATCTTCAGGAGGCGTGCCGCGAAGTCAAAGCTCTGCGAGACGATTTGCTGCGTGCGCTGGGCAAACAGGCAGGGGGCGGGCCATGATCCTCAAGGCAAAGGAACGCGGGGATGCCCCGCAGCTTGCCCGCTACCTTCTCGCAGAACGAGACAACGAACATGTCCAGCTTCACGAGGTGCGGGGCTTTGCGAGCGATGATCTCATCGGAGCCTTCCATGAGGCCGACGCCATAGCGCGGGGCACCCGATGCCAGAACTACCTCTTCTCAATCAGCCTAAACCCGCCAGAAGGAGCGGAAGTATCGACGGATATCTTCGAGCAGGCAGCCGACGAAATCGAGCGCAAGCTCGGTCTGGACTATCAACCCGCGGCGCTCCCATAAAAAGTGAGGGCGGCGCGGGGCGCAGGTCACCGCCAAAGGGACGGCTGGAGGATTGTATCGAACTCGCCTTTAGATTTCTGTCAAACCCTTGGAATATATACAAAAATGGTGACTTCGCGTTGCGCCAAACTGTGCTCAGATTGGCTTTTGCGGAGCCGCTCAGATACAGTCAGAATGGGGTGTATCGAACTCCCGAATTTTCGTTCCCTTTCAATTACTTAGCGGGAATTTCGGGGCAAGAAAGCGAGATGGTGCCGCTAGAGTGATTTGAACACTCGACCTCTCCCTTACCAAGGGAACGCTCTACCCCTGAGCTATAGCGGCGCTCGATGTCGAGGCGGGGTGATTACCCCATTCACACCGCCGCGCCAAGGCCCGGCTTGACCTTCGCTGCAGGCGGTTGCACCTAGGTTTCATGTCCACGCCGAACGCTCCGCAAAAGGGCGACGCGCCCGCTTCCCGCGAGGAACGCCTCGCAGCGGCGCTGCGCGCCAATCTCAGGCGGCGCAAGCAGGCCGCGCGGCCTGCGCCCGAAGCGGAAGACAAGCCGGCCGAAGGCGGGTAATCGTCGCTTTCGCGCCATGCTTTCGCCCGCCGGGCGGATCAGGGTCGCTTATCGCCGGCCAGCCGGCGCCCGCAGACACGAGAGCCCCCGCGCATGGATCGCATCGTCATCGAAGGCGGACGCACGCTTGAGGGCGCGCTGCCTATCTCCGGCGCCAAGAACTCCGCGCTCAAGCTCATGGCCGCCGCGCTGCTCACCGACGAGCCGGTGGTGCTTGAGAACATGCCGCGGCTTGCGGACACGCGCTTCATGGCGCACCTGCTGGCGCATATCGGCGTGCGCACCGCCGAGGAAGCCGGCGCGCGCCTTCGCCTGGACGCGGGCGTCATCGAAAACCGCACCGCGCCTTATGATCTGGTGCGCAAGATGCGCGCGACTTTCAACGTGCTCGGCCCGCTCGTGGCGCGCGAGGGCGAGGCCAAAGTCAGCCTGCCGGGCGGCTGCGCGATCGGCGCGCGTCCGGTCGATCTTCATCTGAAGGCGCTCGAGGCGCTTGGCGCGGAAATCCGTCTGGAGGAAGGGTACGTCCTTGCAAAGGCGCCGGCCGGCGGGCTGCGCGGAGCGCGGGTGACTTTTCCTATGGTCTCCGTCGGCGCGACGGAGCATGCGCTGCTCGCCGCCGTTCTGGCGCGGGGGGAGAGCGTGCTCGAGAATTGCGCACGCGAGCCCGAGATCGCCGATCTTGCAGGTCTTCTGGGCGCCATGGGCGCGAGGATTGAAGGCGCCGGCGGCGCTGTCATCCGGGTGCAGGGCGTCGAGCGACTGTCCGGCGCCGTATGGCCGGTCGTCGCCGACCGGATCGAGACCGGCACCTATGCGATCGCGGCGGCCGCCGCAGGCGGGCGCGTGCGCCTCACCGGCGCGCGTCCCGACCATAACGCCGCGCTGTGGGCGGCGATGCGTGAGGCCGGCGCGGAGGTGACCGAGGGGGAGGACTGGCTGGAGGTCGCCCGCGATCCTTCCGCGCGGCTGGGCGCCGTCGATATCCAGACCGCGCCCTGGCCGGGCTTCGCCACCGATCTGCAGGCGCAGTTCATGGCGCTCATGGCCCTGGCCGACGGGGCCTCGGTGATCAGCGAGACGATCTTCGAAAACCGGTTCATGCACGCTCCGGAGCTGGCACGCCTGGGCGCGGACATCACC
>CAZLOV010000134.1:0-6831 GCA_964561235.1 uncultured Caulobacterales bacterium | reverse complement strand
GCGGCGCGCAGGGCCTCCAGCGCGCCCGCGCGCCGCGCGCGCTTCGCCAGACGGGCGGCGCGCTTTGCGTCCTCGACGGCGATGAAGACCAGCCGCGCGCCGTTGAACGCGCCGGCGGGCACGCGCTCTCCGGGAATGATCGCCGCCTTCGAATTGAGATCGCGCGGCGGCGGCGCGGTCCGGCCGAGACTGCGCCAGATCAGCGTTGCAGGCGCGTTGCGGAACAGGCGCAGCTTGTTCTCGGCGGCCTCGCCCGCGCCGACGACGACGACGCGTGCGCCGTCAAGCGGCAGGGCGGGGAGAAACTGGTCCATGGCGCAGTCCTTTTCACGGTGACGCGCCGAAACGTAGGAATTAGCTCTGCCTTCGGAAAACGACTATTTCTTGCGTATAGAGTTAGAAAATCTTTTTATAAGTCATGGCCGCGCTTCCCCCGCTCAACGCGCTTCGCGCTTTCGAGGCCGCCGCTCGCACCGGCGGGTTCGCGCGAGCCGCGCAGGAGCTCAATGTCACGCCCGCTGCGGTGAGCCAGCAGGTGCGCCAGCTGGAGCAGTATCTCGGCGTCGTTCTGTTTGAGCGTCAGGGCCGGGGCCTTGCGCTGACCGACGCCGGCCGCGCCGGTCTCGAGCGCCTGAGCCGGGCCTTCGATCTGATCGGCGAGGCCGCCGCGGTCCTGCGCGCCGGCGAAAGCGAGCACGAGCTTGTGATCGCCTGCGACCCGGGCCTCTCGGGCTTGTGGCTCTCGCCGCGCCTCTTTTCGCTGCCGGAGGCTCCTCTGGCCGGCGTCCGGATCAGCCTGATCGAGGGCGCAGCGCTGGACCGCGTGCGCGGCGGCGCTGCGGAACTGGCGCTTGTTTACGCCGAAGACCCGCCGGCAGGCTTCGAGGTCCTCCTGGAAAGTCCGGAGACGCTGACGCCGGCGGCCTCGCCTGGACTTGCCGCGTCGCTTCGCGACCGGGATGCGCTGGAGCGCGCGCGTCTGCTCCATGACGCAAGTCCGCTCGCGCGTGAAGGCGAGGACTGGCGCAGCTGGTTCGCCGCGGAAGGCCGCTTCGGCGTGGACGTTCAGGCCGGAGACCGCTTTGGCGACCCGGCGGGACTGATCGCTGCAGCCTCAGCCGGGCGCGGCGCGGCGCTCATCCGGCGCAAGCTTTCGCGCGGAGCGCTTCTCACCGGAGCGCTGACGCCCCTGTTTCCCGACGGCGACCGCGCCGGCGCGGCGAGCTACCGGCTCTGTGCGCGCCGCGGCGCCGTCCTGTCCGGACCTGCGCGGCGTATTGGCTCTGCGCTTGCAGAAGCCGCTGCAAAGGAAGAGACAGCGGCGGACGAACTGTGACCATTGCGCGACAGACAAACATCGCTTGCCGGGATAAAAAGTTATCCACATTATTTTTCAACGTTTCCGAAACGGGAAACAGTTCGAGGCGCGCGTCCAGTACTGAGAATCAATACGGTGGCGGTATTAACCATCGCCGGTAGAGGAGCCTTCATGTCAGATCCGACGCCGCGGAACCGGGCGCGCTTCATCATTCTCGCCGCGGGCGGGCTTTATGAAGAAGCCGACGTCGACGCCGTCTGCCGGCGCCACGCCATTGAGGGCGAAGCGCTGAAGATGGAGTTGTGGCGCGTGCTGGAGGATGCGGCCCGACAATGGCTCGACGCGCGCCGGCTCGACGAAAGCCGGATCACGCTCGGCCGGTTGCGCCAGGAACTGCTTCTGGGGCTGCGGCTGTGCGATCAGCTGGAGACGCATCTGCCTGCCGAGGGGCAACTCGAGGCGGATCGCGCCACGGTCAATCTCAGCCGGCATCATCTGTCGTCGCTGCGTCAGGCCGAGCATGCGCTGGCCCAGTCCGACGGCCCGCGGCATTTCAGCCTCGAGGACTGCGTCGAGGCGGTGCGCCAGCTCAAGGCCGTCTACGAGACGGCTGCGGAGCGCTGCCGCGCAAACGGGCGCGGGGAGCAGGCCGAGCCGCTTGAGGCCTGGCGTTCGACGCTGCGTGATTTCTATGTGCGCCGGCTGGGGCGGGAATGGTCCAGCGAGTCCGAGCCGGCCGGCGAAGCCTTCCTGATCGATTGCCAGGCACCGCTGTCGCGTCATGTGGCGACCGCAGACGGCGACGAGACGCTGATCGCTGCGCAGTAAGCAATGCGCCGGGGCCATGCGGAAATCGCATGCCCGTCATGCGTGGCGAATCGGCGAAACCGATGTCATATAGGTGTCACAGGCTCGCCGTCCCCCTCCACGCGAGCCTCGCATGGCGTTCAACGTCATGGCGAAGCCCCGGCCGCTCGCCCCCCTTCGCGGCCGGGGCTTCTTTTATCCGTCAGCCGCCGGTGACTTCTCGCCAGATGGTGATGAGGATCGCGCCCTGAAGCCAGAGCGGGATCGCAAAGCTCGTCGCCCCGAACACGGCGGCGAGGAGCAGGCCCACAAACCGCACGGGCAGCCGGATCAGCGCCTGGGTGCGTTCACGGCGGGGCGTGTGCCGGGAGCGTGCGGTCTGCAGAAGGTCGGTGAAGCCGCCGCGCAGGAGGAGCGCTGCAATCCAGACGATCGACAGCGCCCAGACCCACTGCATGATGCGGATCCAGGTCTGCATCGTCTCGCCTTCGAGCAATTCGGCGATCTCGAAATCCACGCGGATCAAACTCCTGTCGGCCCCGGCTTCAAACTAGCGTGGCGCACACAGGTGTCACGCGCTGCGCCCGGGTTTCAGCGCGGCGGTTGAAACGCGCGCAGCGGCGGTCATGTGCAGACGCAGGGAGGGTGAAGCCACACAGGAGCACTTTATGTTCCGAACCACCGCCGCCGCCGCCGCCGTACTGAGCATGGCGGCAAGCGCGTCCGCACAGGACAGACGCAGCCAGCCTGAGGACGACGGCCCCTACATCGCCGGTTCGCTCGGCTACGCCATTCAGGGCGACAGCGCCAATACGGGCGCGTTCACAGACACCTTCATCACGGGCGAGGGCGTCGCCGTTCCCGCCGGGACGACTTTGCCGGCCGGAACCAGCCTCGGATGGGATACGGAATTCGACGGCGGCGTCTTCGTCTCGGGCGCCTATGGCTGGCGCTTTGCGCCGCTGCGCCTTGAGGCCGAGATTTCCTACACCGACAACGAGGTTGAAACCCACCGAGGCGTCCGCGCCGGCGGCGATCCGCTCGGCGCCGCCGACGCGGCCGTTCTGATCACTGGCGCCCAGCCGCTGGGCGCGAGCGTCTCGGAGCTTGTCGGCGACGGCCAGGGCCGGATCACCAATCTCGCCTTCGCCGCGAACGCGTTTTACGATCTGGAGTTCCCCAACCGGCCGTTTTCGCTTTACGCCGGGGGCGGCCTCGGCGTCTCGCGCGTGAAGGTCGACTACAAGCCCACCGGCGTCGCCATCGCGGAGGATGAAGACCTCGCGTTCTTCTACCAGGCGATGGCCGGCGGCGAGTACGACATTAACGAGAAGACCTCGATCTATGGCGGTTACCGCTTCCGCGGAACGCCGGATGTGGATGTCGACGTCTCGCTGGTGCCCGCCGGGCTCGAGGTTGAAAACACCCAGAACGTCATCGAAGCCGGCGTCCGCTACAGCTTCTAGCGGGCCGCAACGTCTTGCCGGAACGCCCGCCGGTGCGCCGGCGGGCGTTTTCAGTCCGCGGGCGGAGAGGACGCGGGCGTCCAGGTCTGGCTCCGGCAGATCGGGCCGAAGCAGCCCTTCACCTCAAGCGCGTCGGCGGCTTTGCGGCGGATCATCGAACGGTATGTGCGCCCGCTCTCCGGGTCGTAGATCTCGCCGCGCCGCCACCCGTTCTCATGCGCTTCGAAATCGCCCAGCAGCCGGATGCCGATCAGCGGCCGCTCCGTTAGCGCCGGGTCGGGATTGTTCGCGTCATGGTCAAGCGCGCCGCTGCCGGGATCGACCCAGACAAGCTCGCCGCAGGGCGTTCCGTCGCCGCAATCGGCGATCTCCACGCGCGCGCTGCCGGCCTCGGTCAGCCAGAGGCCGTAAACATCCTGAGGCGCCGGGTCGGCGGCGAATAGCAACAAGGCGGCGGCGAGCATGGCGGTCTCCGATCGGCTGCGCGCCTGCGAGCATGAACCGGCCGCCCCCGCGGCGCCAAGCCATGGCGTTTCGCCGCCGCGCCGGGCTAGGCTCCGCGCCGAAGAAAACCAAGCCGGGAGGACTTTCATGCGCGCCTTGATCTGCCGCGAATTCGGACCTTATGAAAATCTCGACGTGGCCGATATCGACGCGCCGCCGCTCACCGAGGGCCTAGTCATGGTCGACGTGAAAGCGGCGGGTGTGAACTTTCCCGACATCCTGCTTGTAGAGGGCAAATACCAGGCCCAGCCGCCGTTTCCGTTCATTCCCGGCACCGAAGCCGCCGGCGTCGTCTCCGCGATCGGCGAGAACGCGGCCGGGTTCAAGCTCGGCGACCGGGTCATCGTGGCGACGATGCTTGGCGCCTTCGCCGAACAGGTTCCTGCGCCGTCCGCCCAGATCGTGCCGATGCCCGATGCGATGAGCTTTGAGGAAGGCGCGGCGTTCACGACGACCTATGCGACCTCCTATCACGCTCTGAAGCAGCGTGCGGATCTGCGCGAGGGCGAGACTGTTCTCGTGCTTGGCGCTGCGGGCGGCGTCGGCCTGGCCACGGTCCAGCTCGCCAAGGCGATGGGGGCAAAGGTCATCGCCGCCGCCTCGACGCCGGAGAAACTCGAGACGGCGAAGGCCGCCGGCGCAGATGCGCTGATCAACTACGCCGAGGAGGACCTCAAGGCGAGGGTCCGCGAACTGACCGGCGGGGCCGGTGTGGATGTCGTCTACGATCCCGTGGGCGGAGACTACTCAGAGCCCGCGTTGCGGGCGACGGCGTGGAACGGGCGCTATCTCGTGATCGGCTTCGCCGCCGGCCCGATCCCGAAAATCCCGCTCAATCTGGCGCTGCTCAACAGCCGCAACATCCAGGGCGTGTTCTGGGGCGCGTGGGCGGGACGCAATCCGCGCGAGAATGCGAAGAACATGAAAGCCCTCTTTGATTTCTACGAAGCGGGCCGGATCAAGCCGCTTGTCTCCGGCGCCTATCCGCTGGAGGAGTTCAAGAAGGCCTTCCACGACATCATGGAGCGGCGGGTGCGCGGGAAGGTCGTGCTGACCGTCTAGGCGCTGCGTTCCCCTGCTGAGGCGCGCGGCCCCGGCCGCGCGTCGCGCACGAACTCTTCGGCTGCGCCGGAAAACGCCGCCGGCGCCACATACTCCTTGCGGAACCAGGGATGACGGGCGCCGTCGAAAATCTCGCGCAGCCAGTCGATCACCTTGCGCACGCGCACGACCTTCCTCTGGTCGGGATGGAAGACCATCCAGACGGTCGCGCGGGCGTGCAGGTCGAGATCAAGGCTGACCAGGGTGTCCGAGCGCGCCGCAAGGAAGCTCGGGGCGATGGCGACGACGCCGCCCGCCGTCAACGCCTCGTAGAGCCCGGCGGCGCTGTCGGAGGTAAGCGCCGGAACCGCCATCGCGCGCAAGGCTGCGGTTTCCCGCGGACAGCCGCCGGTTTCCCCGACGCCGCCGTCGAGAAAGGCGAGGCGGTGCTCGAGAAGCCGCGACAGCGTATCCGGCGCCCCGTAGGCTTCGACATAGGCGCGCGCCGCCAGCGGAACGAAATGCACGCTCGCCAGAGGCTGCGAGATCATGCTGACGCGCTGCGTCTCGTGGAGCTGCAGCGCAATGTCGGCGGGGTTGGCGCTGTCGGCCGGCTGCGTGGTCAGCTCCAGCCGGATGCGCGGATTGGCCTCCATGAAGCCGGCGATGTGACGGGCGATCCAGAGGGCGGCGAGGCAATCCGGCGCTGAGAGCCGCACGCGCCCCTCCTCGGTCTGGTCAGCCTGGCCGGCGATGCGCGCGATGTCGCCCGCCGCGCCGAGCATGGTCTCGACATTGGTCCAGATGCGCTCGCCCGTTTCCGTCAGCGATACCCCGTCGGCTCCGCGGGTCACCAGCCGCGCGCCGATGCGCGTCTCGAGCGCGTCGAGGCGCCGCGAGACGGTGGGCTGACGCACGCCGAGCCGGTCCGCCGCCGCAGTCAGGCTGCCGGCCGAAACCACCGTATGAAAAACGCGGAGGTCGTCCCAATCAAACGTCGGCATTCCACCGGACATATTAACGCCTATTCATGACGTATGGCCGCCATACTGAATTTGTTGAAGAAGAATCCATTTCATATGGTTAAAAACTTATTAACAAATACAGTTGCCGACGGGTGAAGCGTTGATGGCTCGCGATTTCAGCGAGGGGGGAGAGGCCGCACGCACGCGTGCGCTGAACGAGATTTACGCCAGCCGGCGGTTCCTTCCGGCGGCGGGGATCGAGGATGTGCGCGACGTGGTGGCGTACGGCTCCGGCCTGCTGGGCGAGCGCCTTGCAGATCCCGACATCGTGCATGCCTGCAGCGAGCGGTCCGGGCGGTGTCTCTACATACGGCGCTCCAAGGACGGCGCCGTGGAAGGTTTCGCCGCCATTCTTCATTTGAACGAGGCGGGCGCGGATGCGCTGCTGACCGGGCGCTTCGACGCCGCCCGGCCTGAGCTCGACTACATCGCCTTACCGGATGAGCCGCCGGCTGCGATCTATCTCTGGTGCATCGCTGCTGATGACGGTGAGGCGCGCACGGCGCTCGTCCGTGTGATCCTGACGGCGCGGCTGAGCCTGTTCCACAACGTGCCCGTGTTTGGAAAGCCGGTCAGCCGCGAAGGCCGCGAGATGATCGCAGCCTTCCGGCCGCGCCGGGGCGGGGCGGCGTGGCTCGGCTGGATACCTCCGCATGAGCCGGATTACGCC
>CAZLOV010000133.1:0-6924 GCA_964561235.1 uncultured Caulobacterales bacterium | reverse complement strand
CTCGGCGAGGCGGGCGGAGCCGGCCTGGCGCTGGGCGCCTGGGGCGCGGTGCAGGCGACCTGCACCGGTCTCGGCGTCGCATTCGGCGGCTTTCTGCGCGACGCCGTCGCCGCATTTGCGGATGCGGGCTGGCTCGGACCTGCGCTTCACGGACCGGCGGTTGGATATGCCGCCGTCTATCACCTTGAAATCGCGCTTCTGTTCGCCGCGCTTGCGGCGATCGGACCGCTCGCCCGCCACGCCGGCGGCCGGGCGGCGCGCGCACCCGGAAAGTTCGGCCTCGCCGAATTTCCCGGCTAGCGGCTTGAAGGAGGCCCGCTCATGACTGACGGCATGATCATTGGAACGGCTGGCGGAACGATCAGCGGTTCCGTCGACCTGACGACCCTTTTGTTCATGGGGTTCGTTCTGTTCTTCCTCGGCCTGGTCTTCTACCTGCAGCGGGAAAGCCGCCGCGAAGGCTATCCGCTGGAGGCCGACACGACCGGGGCGGTGGAGGAGACCGGTATCCTCTGGATCCCCAAGCCCAAGGATTACGCGCTGTCCAACGGCGAGGTCCTGCACAAGCCAGACCAGCGCCGCGATCCGGCCACCGGCAACATGAAGCGCCTCGCGGTATGGCCGGGCGCGCCGTACGAGCCGGTCGGCGACCCGATGGCGGCCGGCGTCGGCCCGGGCGCTTACGCGCTTCGCGACGACAAGCCGGATCTCACCCACGAGAACCTGCCCAAGATCGTGCCGATGCGGGTGCTTGCCGATTTCGACGTGGCCAAGGGCGAGACGGATCCGCGCGGGATGACCGTCGTCGGGGCTGACGGCGAGGCCGCCGGCACGATCAGCGACATCTGGGTCGACCGGGCTGAATCGCTGGTGCGCTACTACGAAATCGAACTCGCCGAAGGCGGCCGCAAGGTGCTGCTCCCCTACGCCTTCGCCAACGTCAAGCGCGAGCCGGGCGAGGTGCGCGTCAAGGCGATCCTCGGCGCCCAGTTCTCCAAAGTGCCCGCCCACGCCTCCCCGGACCAGGTCACCCGGCTCGAGGAGGATCAGATCAGCGCCTATTACGGCGGCGGGCTTCTCTACGCCAACGCCGAACGTGCGGAGCCCCTGATATGAACCCGATGCACGACGTCCTGGAAGGCCACAAGCCCGAACCAATCCCGGGCCTGCCCGACCACCTGCCGCCGGGCGAGCGCATTCTCTGGCAAGGCGCGCCGGACTGGACCTCGCTGTTCCGGCACGTCTTCCATGCGCGCGCGGTCGCGGTCTATTTCGCCGTGCTGATCATCTGGCGGATCGCCGCCGGCGTCTCGGACGGAACGCCCGCCGGAGAGATTGCGATCCATGCCGCCTCCCTCCTTCCGGTGGGCGCGGCCGCGCTTGGGCTTCTCGCCCTGCTCGCCTGGCTGATCGCGCGCTCGACGATCTACACGATCACCAATGCGCGCGTGGTCATCCGCGCCGGCGTCGCCCTGCCCAAGGCGATGAACGTGCCGTTCAAGGTCGTGGGATCGGCCGCCCTTCGGATGCGGGAGAACGGCGCGGGCGACATTCCGCTCAAGCTCACCGGACCTGACCGGGCGGCCTATCTGCATCTCTGGCCGCACGCGCGTCCGTGGCGCTTCAACCGCGCCGAGCCGATGCTGCGCGGCGTGCCGGACGCCGCCGCCGTGGCAGACATTCTGTCCCGCGCGCTTGCGGAGAAGGCCGGCCAGACCGCCCCGCGCATCACCGTCGCGTCCGCTGCGCCCGCGCGCGAGGCCGTCACCGGACACGCCGCTGCGGCGAACATGTAAAGCCAAGGGAAGCAAGCGCTTATGCCCCATCATCACGACGAAATCGTCATTCCCCGCCCGATGCTTTTCGCCGCCGGCGCGCTTGTCGCCGTCTCGATCGTCGCAGCGAGCGCCTCCGTCCTGTTCGGAAGCGCGGACAAACCGTCTCCGAAAACGCCCGCCGTCGCCGAGGCCGCGCTGCTGTTCGAGGATCGCCCGGAAGGCGTGGTTGCGGTTCTCGACGCGCAGAGCGGCCGCTCGCTCATCGAGTATGGCGAGAACGAAGCCGCCTTCATCCGCGTGGTGATGCGCGGCGTCGCCCGTCAGCGCCGCATGCGCGGGGAAGGCCCTGAAACCCCGGTCGTGCTCTCGCGTCACGAGGACGGGCAGATCTGGCTGCACGACCCGGCGAGCGACATGCGGTTCTACCTCGACGCCTTCGGGCGCGACAACGCGGGCGCATTCGCCGAAATCCTCGAGCGCGAGGCCGAGATCCTGAGCGCGAGCCGTGAAGGAGAGCCGCAATGAGCCGTGAACCGAAGCGTTTCGACGTGCCCTGCACGATCGAGATCGAACACACCAACGAACACCTGCACGCCCATGTGGCGCTGGACGGAAACGTGCCGATCCACCCCGGCGACCGGGTCCGGGTGCATGGCGAGGCGATCCGCGTCTCTTACGGCGAAAGCACCTCGCTGCGCCGCACCGCCACCGTGATGCGCGCGCACTGGCTGGCGCGCCAGTGGACCCGCCTGCTCGCGCGTCTCGAAATCACCGAACTTTATGAAGTCAGCTTCTCGGCCGGGAGGAAACTATGACCGCCGCCGTCTCCGAACGCTCCCTGCGCGACGCCGCGCCGGAACCGAATGAATCCACCCGCATGGCCCAGGAGACGACCATCCTGAGCCCGCGCTTCTACACCACCGATTTCGACGAGATGGATGCGCTCGACGTCGAGCCGGTGCGCGCGGAATGGGACCAGCTTCTCGCCGAGATGGAGGCCGACCCCAATCGCGGCCACTTCAAGCGCACGGAAGCCTTCGAGAACGCGCTGATGAGCCTTCCCGAAGAGCTGCGCAAGGAGTTCGTCGACTTCCTCGTCAGCTCGCTGACGGCCGAGTTCTCCGGCTGCGTCCTCTACGGGGAGATCGTCAAGAACATCTCCAATCCCGATGTGAAGAAGCTCTTCAAGTTCATGGCGCGCGACGAAAGCCGCCATGCCGGCTTCATCAACACGTGCCTGAAGGACTACGGGATCGGGGTCGATCTCGGCTTTCTGACCAAGACGAAGAAGTACACGTTCTTCAAGCCGAAGTTCATCTTCTACGCGACCTACCTGTCGGAGAAGATCGGCTATGCCCGCTACATCTCGATCTACCGGCAGCTTGAGCGCAATCCCGACAAGCGCTTCCACCCGATCTTCAACTGGTTCAAGGAGTGGTGTAACGACGAGTTCCGCCACGGCGAAGCGTTCGCCCTGATCATGCGCGCCAATCCGCGCCTGCTGTCGGGCGTGAACCAGCTCTGGATCCGCTTCTTCCTGCTGGCCGTGTTCTCCACGATGTACGTGCGCGACCACGCCCGGCCGCATTTCCACGCCGCGCTCGGGCTCGATCCGACCGAATACGACTACCAGGTGTTCCGGATCACTTCGGAGATCTCAAAGCAGGTCTTCCCGATCACGCTCGACATCGACAATCCGAAGTTCCGCGCCGGGCTCGAGAGCCTGCGCATGGTCATGGACCGCATGTGGGCGGCGCGCGAGCAGGGCGGCGTGCTGGGCGCGCTGCGC
Organism: uncultured Caulobacterales bacterium; assembly: GCA_964561235.1. Classification (GTDB taxonomy): domain Bacteria; phylum Pseudomonadota; class Alphaproteobacteria; order Caulobacterales; family Maricaulaceae; genus JBCBSP01. Next base: position 3,357 of record CAZLOV010000133.1, on the reverse strand, counting down.
CGCGGGATAACCGGCGCCCAGGCGGCGGCGATCTTCGTGCGGCTCTACTTCCTGCCCGTCCAGCGCAACGAGGCGCCCGCCGACGTGCGCCTCGCCCCGGTCTGGTGAGGACGCGCGCATGAGCCTCATCGCTCCGATCCTCGGCGCTGTCGTCATCTGGTGGATGTCCACCGGGGCGATCCTCGTGCTGGGCGAACGGAGCGAGCGCGTCCGCGCGCTCGCCATGGCGGGTGCGACAATCCTCGCCGCGGGCGCGCTGGCGCTGGCCTGGGTTTTAAGGGACGCCGCCACGCCCGCCGGCGCCTATGCCGGCGCGCTGGCGGCGCTTGTCCTTTGGGCCTGGCACGAGATGAGCTTCCTGTTCGGTTATGTGACCGGCCCCAATCGCAGCCCCTGCCCGGCCGGAGCTGAAGGCTGGCCGCGCTTCCGCGCCGCGGCGGCCACGCTGATCCATCACGAACTGGCGATCGCGGCGACCGCTCTCGCACTCGGCGTGATCAGCCTGGGCGCAGCCAACGCCGTCGCGTTTCAGGTCTTCCTGATGTTCTTCGCGCTCCGGCTGAGCGCGAAGCTGAACCTGTTCGTGGGCGCGCCGCATTTCACCGACGAATTCCTGCCCGCGCGGCTTTCCCATCTGCGCAGCTATTTCAGCCCGCGCCCGGCGGGCGCCTTTCTCGCGCTCACCGCCGGCGCCGCCGCTATCGGCGCAGGCGCGCTTCTCTACGCCGCCTCGGTGACCGCCTCCGCGTTTGATGCGGTCGCCTTCGCCCTGCTCGGCGCGCTCGCCGCGCTGGGCGCGCTTGAACACCTGTTTCTCGCCCTTCCGCTGCGCGACGCAGCCCTGTGGCGTTGGCTCCTCCCGGCGCGGGATCCGCGCCGGGCGCTCGATCAACGAGGAGAAAAACACCCATGAACTACGAGGCGTTTTTTGAGGCGCAGCTCGCCGCGCTGAAAGCCGAGGGCAATTACCGCGTCTTCACCGACATCGAGCGCCGCAAGGGCAAGTTCCCCGCCGCCACCCGCCATCAGGGCGACGCGCAGAGCGAGGTCACGGTCTGGTGCTCGAACGACTATCTGGGCATGGGCCAGAACCGGGTTGTGCTCGACGCCATGCACGAAGCGCTCGAGCGCTGCGGCGCAGGCGCGGGCGGCACGCGCAACATCTCCGGGACGAACCATTACCACGTGCTGCTGGAACGCGAGCTCGCCGACCTTCACGGCAAGGAAGCCGCCCTGCTCTTCACGTCGGGCTATGTCTCCAACTGGGCCGCGCTCGGCACGCTGGCGGCGCGCATTCCCGGCTGCATCGTCCTGTCGGACGCGCTCAACCACGCCTCCATGATCGAAGGCATCCGCCATTCGCGCGCGGAAAAGCACCTTTTCAAGCACAACGACCCGGAAGACCTCGACCGGCGGCTCTCGGCGCTCGATCCGGACGCGCCCAAGCTGGTGGCGTTCGAGAGCGTCTATTCGATGGACGGCGACATCGCGCCCATCGCCGAGATCTGCGACGTGGCCGAGCGTCACGGCGCGATGACCTATCTCGACGAAGTGCACGGCGTCGGGCTCTACGGGCCGCGCGGCGGCGGCGTCGCCGAGCGCGAGGGGCTGATGGACCGCCTGACGGTCATCGAAGGCACGCTGGGCAAGGCTTATGGCGTCATGGGCGGCTATATCGCCGCCTCCGCCGCGCTGTGCGACTATGTGCGCTCGTTCGCCTCGGGCTTCATCTTCACCACCGCGCTGCCGCCGGCGGTCGCCGCAGGCGCGCTTGCGGCGGTGAAGCACCTCAAGGTCTCCGACATGGAGCGGATGCGCCAGCGCCGCAATGTGCGCCGGGTGCGCGCCCGGCTCGCCGAGATCGGCATCCCCACGCTCGACAATCCCAGTCACATCGTGCCCGTGATGGTGGGCGATCCGGTGAAATGCAAGCGCATCTCGGACTGGCTGATGGACCGTCACGGCATCTACGTGCAGCCGATCAACTACCCCACGGTTCCGAAAGGGACCGAGCGGCTGCGCATCACGCCCTCGCCCGTCCATCGCGACGACGACATCGACCGGCTGACCGAGGCGCTCTCGGAGATCTGGTCGCAGTGCGCCCTCAGCCGGAACTTCAACGTCGCCTGACCGTCCGGGTCAGGCCCCGCCTCCCCCCTTGCGCCGCCTGGCGCAGCCGCGCCCGCCTCCCCCGGAGGCGGTCGCTTTTTCTTGCCCGCAAGGATCCCGCCCACGGCTGGACGCCAAAAAAAGAAAGGCGCGCACTCCCTGAGGGAATGCGCGCCCTGTCCCGGTGCGATGGCCGGATGCGGCGTCAGAGCGCCGGCGCGATGCCGTTCTCGGACGCCCAGAGGAACCAGTTGTCCACCACCGTGCCGGTGATGAGGATCCCGATTCCGCCGGTAAGCGTGGTCAGCACCGCAAACCACCAGGCCCAGCGGTGAATGGACTCCATTGTCGCGTTGAAGCCCATCGTCCACCGCCAGAAGAGCGCGGCGCGTTCGGTCGCCGTGCCGCGGTCGGTGATCTGCTCGATCTCACGGTCCCCGCCATAGCGGCCGACCGCAAGGATGGTCGCGCCGTGCATGGCGAACAGGAGCGCCGATCCATACAGGAAGGTGATCGAGAGCATGTGGAACGGGTTGTAGAACAGGTTCCCGTAGATCAACGAGAAATTGTTGGTCCAGTCCAGATGCGGGAAGATGCCGAACGGCACCGCCTCGTTCCAGCTGCCCATGAGCATCGGGCGGATGAAACCGAGCACGAGATACAGCCAGATGGCCGAGGCGAAGGCCCAGGCGACATGGGTTCCCATGCCGAGCTGGATCGCCCGCCGGTAGGTGCGCACCCACCAGAGGATGATCGAGGCGGTCAGGAAGAAGCCGGCCCAGATGTACCATCCGCCCTCGTTGAGCGGCACGAACGGGGAGAAGCCCCATTCCGGCCCCGGCGGATCCAGCGACAGCCAGAAGAACTCCCGCATGAACGCGATCGGGTTCCAGTCGACCTGCGCCAGCATGTTGAAGCCGATGATCTCGATGGCGATGAAGCCGCAGAGGATCGAGGCCACGCCGGTGAAGCCCAGATAGATCGGGCCGATCTGCGCGTTGCCGATGCGTCCGAGCAGGCGGCTGAAGCCGCCGCCCTGGAAGGTGCGGGGCTCGTCGCCGGACGGCAGTCCGACGCCGGTCTCGACCGGGCCGCGCACCTGCACCTGTGTGAATATGTTCTGATAGGTCATGGCTTTAGCTCCCGGGCCTAGCTCCAGATCGGCAGCTCGCGCCACCAGTTCCACCAAGCGGGCCAGGAGCGGATCCAGGGCCCCGAGATGATGATGCAGACCGCGCTCCAGAACCC
>CAZLOV010000132.1:0-6932 GCA_964561235.1 uncultured Caulobacterales bacterium | reverse complement strand
TGCCGCAGGGCTATGCGACGCCGGTGGGGCCGAAGGGAAGCGCGCTGTCCGGCGGGCAGCGCCAGCGGATCGCGATCGCGCGCGCCGTCCTGAAGGACGCGCCGATCCTGCTGCTGGATGAGGCCACCAGCGCGCTCGACGCCGGCTCGGAAGCGCGCGTCCAGGCGGCGCTGGACGAACTCAGCCGCGGACGCACGACCCTGGTGATCGCCCACCGGCTCTCCACCGTAAGGCGCGCCGACCGCATCTATGTTCTCGATCAGGGCCGGGTCGTGGAGAGCGGCCGGCACGACGAATTGGTCGAGAACGGCGGGCTCTACGCGGAACTCTGCCAGCTCCAGTTCCGCGAGACGGGATAGCGGCGCCGGGTCGGCCGCTATTCCCGGCGCAGGATGCGGTCGGTCAGAAGCGCGCCCCACCAGCTTGACATGAAGCCGTCATGGCAGGCCTGACGGTCGTATTCGGTGCGCACCCAGGTCAGGAAATCGATCGGAGATTGCGCGTTTCTGCGCCTGTAAAGCTCGAAGAAGTGGTCGAGCATGCCGGTCTTGCCCTGACGCACGTGCAGATACCGCAACGAGAGCTGTTCGACCGCCTCTTCGAATGGCGCGTTCTCCTTCAGGAGCTTGAACAGCGCCGCGACGATGCCCGCCCGGTCCGCGCCGGACTTGCAATGCATCAGGGCGGGATACTCGATGCCGTCGAAAACGGTGACCAAGCGCTCGATGCGCTCGACGAACGGGGCCTCGCGCGAGCCCCACGGCAGATCGACCACCGCAAGGCCGAGCTCGCGCGCAACGTGGTGTTCAAGGTCGTAATAAGGCCGGCCGGGCTGGGTTCCGCGCAGGTTGAGGATCGTCCGGAACCCTTTCTCCTTGAGCATCTTCAGGCGCGCGGGATCGGGCTGGTTGGACCGCCACATGCCCGAGCCGACCTCGTGCATGTTATGGAACTTCAGGCGGAGAAAGCCGTGATCGCCCCAGATGAGACCGCGCATGGCGGCCTTGTAGGCGGCCGGATCCGACAGATCCGCCGGTTCGGGGCTCGTTTGCGAAACGCTCATCCGCGCGGGCTTAGAAGAGGGACGGGTCGCTGGCAAGGCGGCCCCGGTGCCCGCGCGGCTTGACGCGCGCGCCGGTCTCGGGAAGCAAGGCGCTCATGGTCAAGGCCGTGCTCTTCTCAGCTCCGGTTCAATACCTCGTCGCGGCGCTCGTGGCGGGGCTCATGAGCCTGGTCAAGCACACCACCCGCTGGGAGGTGTGCGGGCGCGAACGGATCGAGCCGGTCTGGGCGTCGGGCGACGGCGTCGTGGGCTGCGTCTGGCATGCGCGCATCCTGGAGACGATCGCAGGCTGGTCGCTGACCCACGCGCCGAAAAAGCAGCCGCCCGCCATCCTCATCTCGCGCTCGCGCGAGGGCGATCTGGTCGCCAAGATCACCGCGATGCATTCCGTCAGCGTTATCCGGGGCTCAAGCCGCAATCCCAAGCGCAGCGGCGAAGGCGCGCAAAAGGGCGGCATGGCGGCCTTTCGCGAGATGACGCGGCACGTGAAGAACGGCGGCTGCATGGCGATCACCCCGGACGGTCCGCGCGGGCCCCGGATGCGCATGACGCTGGGCGCGCTCAAGCTGGCGCAGGCGACCGGCGCGCCGCTGATCGGGTTTTCCTGGTCGACCCGGTGGAAAATCGTTTTCAGGTCCTGGGACCGCTTCGTGCTGCCGCTGCCGTTCTCCCGCGGCGTCCTGATCTATGTCGAGCCGATGCATGTGCCGCGCGAGGCGAACCCGGATGACCTTGAATTGCTGCGTGCGGAATTCGAGCGGCGCCTTAACGCCGCCACCCAGGAAGCGGATCTGGCCTGCGGCGGCCCGCTGATCGAGCCCGCCGAGCCGAGGCGCGCGCCCAAGCCGGCGGCGGAGCGGGCCGCATGACGCTGCCGCCCGCGCTTCGCGCCTATCGCGCGCTGTCCGGCGCGCTCGGCCCCGTCGCCCGGCCCGTGCTGGCGGCGCGCGCGCGCCGGGGCAAGGAGGACGCCGAACGTCTCGCCGAGCGCCGCGGCGTCGCGTCCAGGGCGCGCCCGCACGGGCCGCTCATATGGCTGCACGCCGCCAGCGTGGGCGAGAGCCTTGTCGCGCTTTCCCTCGCCGACGCCCTGCAGGCGCGGCGCGAAGACGTGTGGGTGCTGATGACGTCCGGCACCGGTACGAGCGCTCAGCTCATCGCGCGCCGCGCCACCCGCTCGCGGTTCCACCAGTACGTCCCTGTCGACAAGCCGAACTGGGCCCGGCGCTTCATTGCGCACTGGCGGCCCGATCTCGCCGTTTTCGTCGAGAGCGAGCTCTGGCCCAACCTCATCCTTGAAGCCAATGATTCCGGCGCGCGCCTTGCGCTCGTCAATGCGCGCATGAACGAACGCTCGCTGAAGGGCTGGGCGCGCGTCGGCGAAAGCGCAGGCTGGCTTCTGGCCTGCTTCGACTGGATCGGCGCAGCCGACGCGCGCACCGAAGCGGGCCTTCAGGCGCTGACGCCGCTGCCCGTGCATCGTCCGGGCAATCTGAAGCTTGAAGCCGCGCCCGCCCCGCCCGATCCGGCCGCGCTCGAGGCGGCGCGCGAGGCTGTCGGCGACCGTTTCGTCTGGGCCGCCGTCAGCACGCATCCCGGCGAGGAGGAGACCCTCATCGCCGCTCATGCGCTTATCCGCCGCGAACGCCCTGACGCGCTGATGATCCTCGTGCCGCGCCATCCCGAGCGCGGGCTCGCCGTCGGGTCCATCCTTCACGAAGCCGGCGTCTCCTATGCGCGCCGCGCCGCACACGACGCGCCCGACGGCGGCGAAGAGGTCTGGCTCGCCGACACGCTGGGCGAAACCCCGCTCTGGTATGCGCTGTCTCCGGCGGCCTTCATCGCGGGCAGCCTGAAGCCGGGCATCGGCGGTCATAATCCGGTCGAGGCCACCCGCGCGGGCGCTGCGGTCGTTTCAGGCCCGCACGTGGAGAGCTTCGCAGAGGTCTACGCCGCCTACGACCGGGAGAACGCGCGGCTGGTCGCCGAGGCCCCTGAGGCGATCGCGGAGGCCGTAATCCGGGCGCGCGCAGCCGAAGACATGGTCGCGCGCGCCGAGCGGGCGCTCACGACGCTCTCCGGCGGCGCGCTGGAGACAACCGTGGAGGCGCTGCTCAACCTGCTGGATGCGCCCGCCGCACAGGAGGACTGAGGCGATGCGCCCGCCCGCCTTCTGGGATGCGGACGCCCCGCGCGGCTCCTCGCGTCTCGTGCGCGCGCTCCTCACGCCGCTCGGCGCGCTCTATGCCGCGGCGGCCGCGCGGCGCATCCGGCGCACGCAGCCCGTGCGCGCGGGTGTTCCGGTGATCTGTGTAGGCAATCTCACGCTGGGCGGAACCGGCAAGACGCCGGTGACGGCGGCCGTTCTGGAGCGGCTTGGCGAGATGAAGCGCACGCCGTTTGCGCTGTCGCGCGGCCATGGCGGGCGCGAGAAAGGCCCTTTGCGGGTGGATCCGTTGCGGCATGGCGCCCGCGATGTCGGCGACGAGCCGCTCATGCTCAGCCGCAGCCATCAGGTCGTCGTCGCGCGCAACCGCCCCGAGGGCGCAGCCCTCGCTGAAGCGCAGGGCGCCGATGTCATCGTCATGGACGACGGCCATCAGAACCCGGCGCTGCACAAGGATCTGTCCCTCGTCGTCGTCGACGCCGAGGCCGGCTGGGGCGCCGGGCGGGTCTTCCCAGCCGGTCCCTTGCGCGAACCGGTCGCGGCCGGGCTCGCCCGCGCCGACGCCGTGATCCTGATGACGCCGCCGGAGACCGCAGCCGCGGCCATGCGGCGGCTTGGCCTTGACGGGCTCGAAAAGCCCGTGCTGACAGCCCGGCTCGAGCCCAGCGAGCCGCCGCCGGCGGGCCGGCTTTTCGCCTTCGCGGGGATCGGCCGGCCGCAGAAATTCTTCGACACCCTGACCGCGGCCGGCGGCGATCTCGCCGAATGCGCCGCCTTCCCCGACCACCACGCCTTCACACCAGGGGACCTTGCCGCGCTCAAGCGCGCGGCGGACGCCCATGGCGCCCGGCTCGTCACCACGGAGAAGGATTTCGCCCGCCTGCCGCCGGACATGCGCGCGGAAACGGCGGTGTTTCCCGTCCGCGCGGTGTTTCACGAACCCGCGCGGCTGGACGCGCTGCTCGAAGCCTGTCTTGAGTGCGCCCCGTCATGAGCATGTTGCAACAAGCGGGATGGCGTGGCGAGGCGCTGGCCTGGGACGGCTACCAGGCGGCGTTTCGCGCGATGAGCCTTGAAGGCGCAAGCGATGCGGGCGCGGCGCTCTTCAAGGCGCTGGGGCCGCGCACGCGCACCCATCACATTGCGCGCGTGAACATGCAGATCGCCTTTCCCGAAGCGCACCGTCGCGAGATCGACCAGTTGCTGGTGCGCATGTGGGACAATTTCGGACGGCTTGCGGGCGAGTTTCCCAACACGCATCTCTTCGACCTCACGCCCGGAACCGGTCATGTCGAGGTTGAGGGCCGCGAATATGTCGAGGCGGTCAAGGCGAGCGGCAAGCCGGCGATCTTCATTTCCGGTCATTTCGCCAACTGGGAGCTGATGGCGGCGGTGCTGTGCCGCGATCTGCCCGGAACGCGGGTGACCTACCGCCACGCGAACAACCCGCTGATCGACCGGCGCATCATCGAGCAGCGCCAGGCCTATGGCATCCGCATTCTGGCCCCCAAGGGCGGCGATGGCGCCAAAGAGGTGCTCAAGGCGCTCAAGGCGGGGGATTCCGTAGCGCTCATGAACGATCAGAAGATGAATGACGGCGTCGCCGCGCCCCTCTTCGGCCGCGATGCGATGACCGCCTCCGGCCCGACGCGTCTGGCGATGAAGCACGGCGCGCCGCTGGTGCCGATGAGCGTGCGCCGCGTCGAGGGCGTGCGCCATGTGGTGCGCTATCACGCCCCGATTGAAATCTCCGAGGGTCCCGACCGGGCTGAAGCCGTGTTCGAGACGGTGATGCGCATCAATCGTTTCGTCGAGGATCGCGTTCGGGAAGCGCCCGCCCAATGGTTCTGGGTCCACCGGCGTTTCGGCAAGGAAGTCTACCGGATCCGCTGAGGATCGAGCTCGAGGCTCAACGACGGGTCGATATAGCGGTCGCGCCATTTGATGCGCCAGTCCAGATGGGCGCCGGTGGACCGTCCGCCCGCGCCGACAGCGCCGATCACCTCGCCCTGGGCGACCTGCTGGCCAACCTCCACGGCGATCTCTGAGAGGTGCAGGAAGGCGCTCGTCAGGCCCTGGCCGTGATCGATGAAGATCAGGCCGCCTTCGTAATACATGTCCTCATCCGCCAGCGTGACCACGCCCGAGGCCGGCGCGCGCACCGGCGTGCCGCCGGCTGCTGCTATGTCGATGCCGTAATGAGGCCGGCGCGGTTCGCCATTATAGAAGCGCTGCGAGCCGTAGACGCCCGTCACGCGGCCTTCGAGCGGCATGGCGAAGCCGTCGAGAAAGCCCGTCCCTGTCCACTGGCTCTCATAGGCTGCGCGCTTGACGGCGCCTTCCGCGCGGATGCGTGCAAGCGTCTCCTCGGGCGGGTTGACGAATTGCGGCGGCACGCCCTCGATCCGCTGGATGTCGTATTGGCGCTGCTCGACGCTGACGAGCCCTGTATGGACGATCGCGTCCCCGTCAAGCACCTCGATGAGCGCTTCCGGCTCCGCATCGCGGTCATGACCGATCACCACGAACCCGGACGCGTCCGCGCGCGCTTCCAGTCCGTCGATCCGCACCGTCGCGCCCGGCCGGGTCTTGCAGACCAGAACCGCGCCCTGCACGTGGCGCCCCTCGCAGGAGAAATCCGCACCTGGGGCCTGCGCGGACAGCAGCGCCAGAACCAATACGCCAAGCATCACGAGCCTCCCGCGCCGCCGTAGACGGCGAGCCATCGTTTGGTGGCGGCCTCCGCGTCGCGATAGGCCTCCTGCAGTTCAGCCGACCAGTAGCGCAGCTTGGCCAGCGGGATCTTTTCCCCTGTGACCGCGCAGGTCACATAGGCGCCGGGCGTGAGGATCACGTAGTCCGCATCGCCGTAGTCCAGCTTGGCTTCGCCGGTGAAATCTCTGTCGAAGGTGTTCATCGGATCATCGGTCATGAGCGTCAGCAAGACGCTAGCACGCAGGCGCGCAACGCTGAAGCGCCCGGCGCGGCGTCAGAAAAGCGAGCCCTGTTCGGGCGGCTTGCGTTGCGGGGCCGGCTTGCGCGCAGCAGGTTTCGCGGGCGCGGCCGTCGCACCGTCTCCCGCCGTCGCCTTGAGGCGCCCGTCGGAGAACTCGATTTCAAGGCCGGCGCCCGGCGCGACGGCGCCGGCCTGCCGGATCAGGGCGCCGGTCTCGTCGCGCACCAGGGCGAAACCGCGCCGCAGCACGTCCTTGGGCGAAAGCGCGGTCAGTTGGGCGGCGAGGCTCTCCAGCCGCCGCCGTTTCGGATCAAGGCTTGCGCGCGGGGACGCGGCGAGCCGGCGCTCGGCTTCTGCGAGGCGTCGCCGCTTTTCAGCGGTGTCGCGCCGAATCGCGGTGACGCTCAGCCGGGCTGCCGCGCTGTCGAGCCGCGAACGCCGCCGCTCGACGCCGATGCGCAAGGCGGAGGCGAGCCGCTGGGCGACATAGTCGAAGCGCTGGGATTTCTCCGCAATCAACGCTTCCGGGCGGGGAAGCGCGCGCGCGGCGGCCTTCAGGTCGGCCTGCTTGCGGTCGAGCGCCCTCAACAGCGCGCCGCGCAGGCGCGAGCCGGCGTCTTGCGTGCGTTCGACCAGCTCGCGGCGTACCGGCACGGCGATCTCGGCGGCCCCGGTAGGCGTCGGCGCGCGCCGGTCGGCGGCGAAGTCGATCAGCGTGGTGTCGGTCTCGTGGCCGACGGCGGAGA
>CAZLOV010000131.1:0-7053 GCA_964561235.1 uncultured Caulobacterales bacterium | reverse complement strand
AGGCGAAGGCGCTCCGCAAGCTGAAACATCCCAGCCGGTCGCGGAAGCTGCGCAGCTTCCTCGACAGCTAGGCGCAAAAACCCCCGCGCCGGACGGCGCGGGGGTTTTGTCTTTCACTCGGCGTTCGCCGCCAGTCAGGCCGCTTGTGCGACGCCCTTGAGCGCTTCGCCTGCGGCGTGCGCGTCGCCGCGCGCGGCGATGTCGCCCAGCGAGATCATGCCGACGAGGCGCTTGTCGCCGTCGACGACCGGCATGCGGCGCACGCCTTCCTCGCCCATGTTTTTCGCAACATCCCCGATCTCGTCATCGGCGCGGCAATACAGAAGCGTCTCGCGCATCGCATCCTTGACCGGCGTCTGCGGCGGCTTGCCGAAAGCGGTCACGTTGATGGTGATGTCGCGGTCGGTGACCATGCCGACCAGCTTGTCGTTCTCGCCCACGGGCACGGCGCCCACGTCATTGGCGCGCATGACGGACGCCGCCGCTTCCACGGGCGCGTCAGGTTCGGTGAGCACGGGATTGGGCTGCATGATGTCGCGCACTTTCATTGCGCATCCTCCTTTTGCTGCCACTCGGCGACGTGGTGACGCGGCCCCCGGCCCGTCAACCCGGGCCCGGGCCGGGGCGTGACAGGCGCGCGCCGATTCAGCCTAGTGTGGGCGCGTCATCCACTTCGCCGGAGCGCAGCAGCCCATGTCCGACGGCTATCTCGGTTCGAAATCGCATCCTTCCCAATATGACTGCCTCCCGGATCTCGCCGACGACGAGCCTTACTTCGTCATTCGCGCGGACGACCCGCTCGCGGTCTCGCTCATCGAGCTGCACGCCTATATCGGCGCGGGCCAGGCCGGCGCCGCGCACAACAAGCTCGCCGAGATCATGGAGCTGACGCGCGACACCGCTCCGCGTCCGGCCGGCAGTCCGAAATACCGCGAGACCTTCGCCATCTCTTCCGCCATGGAGCGCTGGCGCGAGGACCACGGCAAGGGTTAGGCGCAAGCGCGAGTTTTAGCCCTGGCCCTGGCCGGCGTTACGCCCGGTCAGCGCGCGGCGGCCCGGCAACGGCTGTTGCGGGGCCGCGCCTTCTCCTACACGGCAATGTGAACGCGCGTCTGCGTTGCGCCGGCGCGGCTGCGGCGTATCTTGGCCGAAAAGTTTGAGAAGGATTGTTCTTTATGAAGGCGATGGTGCTGGAAGGTTTCGGCGGACCGGAAAGTTTCGTGCTGGCCGATATCCCGGACCCCGAGCCCGGACCCGGCGAGGTTCTCATCGAGGTGCGCGCCTCGAGCGTCAATCCGGTGGACTACAAGATCCGCGACGGCCGCGTGGGGTTCCTTGTCGAGCGTCTTCCTGCGGTGCTGCATCCCGACAGCGCAGGTATCATCGCCGCCGTCGGAGAGGGCGTGCGGGATTTCAGCCCCGGCGATCGCGTTTACGCTTTCGCCAACGGCCTTGGAGGCAAACCGGGCGCGCTGGCTGAGCGGATGACGGTGGATGCGCGCATGGTCGCGCCGATGCCGTCCGGGCTCGGCTTCGAGGACGCCGCCGCCTTGCCTCTCGTCTCGGTCACCGCCTGGTTCGCCCTGGTTCACGCCGCCTCGGTCAAGGCGGGCGAAACGGTGCTGGTCATGGGCGGGACCGGCGGGGTCGGCCATGTCGCCGTCCAGCTCGCCAAGGCGCGCGGCGCGACGGTTGCTGCGGCCTGCGGATCAGAAGAGAAGGTGAGGATCGCCGCCGATCTCGGCGCGGACATCGTGTTCAACTACCGCGACACCGATCCGGCCGATCTTGCAGGACTGGCGCCGGGCGGGCAGGGCTTCGACATCGTGTTCAACACGCCCGGCGAGCCCGCGATTGACGCCGCCGTCGCCGCATGCCGTTTCGAGGGGACCATTCTCGACATCCTCGGCGAGTTTCCGACGCGTCCGGGATTTCAGATGAAATGGCTCACCTTCAAGAGCATATTCGCCGGCCGCCATATCGTGACCGGCGCCGACCCCGCCCAGAACGGCGACATCATGCGCGCGTTCACGAACATGGTCGAAGACGGCCTGGTGCGTCCGCTCGTCGATGAGCGGCGCTTCGGGTTCCGCGAAGTCGGAGCCGCCCATCATTACGCCGAACACGAATCGCCTACAGGCAAGGTTGTGCTGCGACAGGACCTCGCGGGCTGATCCGTGATCCGGTTCAGGGTCTGTCGAGGGCGGCGTTCTCCGCAGCGATTCTGAGCGCCTGACGCAGGGTGAGGACGGTCAGGCCGATTGCGGCGATCAGCCCGGCGCCTTCGCCTGTGAGAAGTCCGATCTGAGGCGCGCCGAACGAGGCCATGAGCGCCCAGACGACGGCGGCGAGCGTGAGCCCGGAGGTAAAGCCGACAAAGAGCGAGCCCGTCACGGCCGCGGCGATGTCGAGCCAGCCAAGACGTGGTGATGCGGATGACGCGGTCATCACGTTATGTCCCTGAAAAAACGTGAGCTCTCAGCCTGCGCGATGCGGACGATGCGCCCGCTTCACCGCATCTGCAATAGGGATATTGCAGCGCGATGATCACGACCTGTTTCACAGGCGCAGCGCGTCAGGGTGCGGGAAATTCGCCTTCCTCGCCCTCGACGAGACGCTGATAGCTGTCGACCAGCGACGGATAGGGCGGCACGGGCGTGAGCGTCAGGAGGTTCCCGTCCACCGCGACGGTCTGCCGGATCTCCAAGTGCAAATGATAGGTCGTGGGCGTGGAGCCGAAATAGTTCGACACGACGCCTATCCGGTCGCCGCGGCCGACCCGGTCCTCGACGTCGACGGCCAGCGTGTCCGGGTCGAGATGCATGTAGAGATAGCGGGTGCCGTCATCCGCATCGAGGGTCACGATATGGCGCGCAATGCCCGTGATCTGGCCGTCGGCGGCGGCCACGGCCCAGTATTCCGGCCGGCTTCCGAGCGGCTCGAGCGGCGGGCAGGTCGGCGGGCGGATGTCCTGGCCCTGGTGGCCCGTGCCGGAGGGACAGAACGGGGTGGCGTAGGAGCGGTCCTCGCAGAAATTGTCGCGCCACGGATAGCTGTAATTGATGGGGTCGCACTGCCAGCCTTCGGGTCCGAACTGGCCGCCTGCGCCATAGACCTGGCTGTTGGCGAAGGCGCGCGGCAGCTCGATGGGGAAACGCATGCCGGGCGCATAGATCGTGTCGTCGGTCTGGCCTGTGCCTGAACCCGCCACGAGATCGCCAGGCGGCAGGAAGGCGACCTCATCGCCGAGCCAGTCCGTCGCCGGCCCGTCGGGTTCCGGGGTTTCCGGTTCGGGTGTCTCGGGTGCGGGCGTCTCCGGCTCCGGCGTTTCGGGTTCCGGGGTTTCCGGTTCCGGCGTTTCCGGCGTCTCGGGTGCGGGCGTCTCCGGCTCCGGCGCTTCGGGCGCGGGCGTGTCCGCTTCGCTTTCGCGCCAGCCGAGCGCCGTTTCCAGGTGCGGCCAGCCCGCGGCGATTGCGAAGGCCGACCCGCCGATCACGGCGGCGAGAACATAATCGCGCATCCGGCTCATTGACCGCCTCCGCCCATGCGGGGCGCGCCGCCCACCAGCATCAGGCTGCGGGCCACCGCAGCGCCGGTTTCCGGGTCGGCGCAGACGGCGTTTTCCTGCGGGTTCTCGCACAGGATCAGCACCGAATAGGCGACGCCGTAGCGGTTGAAGAGAAGCTCCTGGCCGCCGCGGATCGGGCTGATCACGATCTGGTCGGAGCCGGCGATCGCACGCAGGCCTGCGGAGCGCTCGGCGTCAGGCTCCTCGATATTGGCCACCCGTGACCCGGAAACGGTGATCAGCACATCGTCCATGTGCATCGAGGCGGTATAGCTGTCGCCGCGCGAAAACAGCAGCATGCCTTCCTCGGAGCGTGCATGGCCGCCCGGCCGGGTGCGTGCGGCGGCGAAGCCCGGCGCCAGGACCGGTACGGCGATCTCGCCCATCCCGGCGGGCTCCATGTTGCGCACGACCGGAGAGAGGCGCAGCGGCGCGCGCCGCACGGTTTCAGCGCCGACGATCATTTCCTCGCGGCCTGCCGTTTCGATCTGCGCGCCCCAGTCGCGCTGCACGGCTTCCCAGTCCACCGCATAGACCTTCCGGCCGAGCCGGTCGCGATCGGGCTCGCGATAGCGCGTCGCAACGCCATTGGGATGTTCGGGGCTTTGCTCGACCTGGATCGTTTCGCGCGGCGCGCGCTCGATGCGATTGTTGAGCAGCGAATAGGCGTCGGCGTTGTAACGCAGGCGTTCTGTGACCGCCGGATCAAGCGCCTGCACCTGGCTGGCCGCGAGATTGGCGCGCGACAGGACCTGGCGGCTCTGGACGAAGCGCGGCGTTTCGATGCGCAGCTGCGCCGGACGTTGGGGAGCGTATTCGTCGATCTGCACCGTGCGCGGCGCGTCCGGGTCGGGCGGCGGCGCGTCGTCGGGTTGCTGGGCCTGCGCGGACGCTGTCAGCATCGCGGCGCAGAGCGCGGCTGTGACGGTCCGGGCGTCCCTGTCCCTCATGGCGCGGTCCCCTCCGCTACGGGCCGCTTCCGGAATGCAGCCGCAATCGTCAGACTAGCACGCCAGTCACGCCGGAATAAGGAATTCTTAACCTAGTCCCGCCGTCCGCCCGCCACGCGTAGCGAGCGCGCCACGCCCATCACGAACGCCCGGTCGCGGCACGGCGGGTTCGCCGCGGGCTCCGAGCAGGTCACGATCACGGAATAGCCAGCGCCGTACCGCGTGAAGCTGAGCTGCTGGCCGAAGGCGGTTTCCGTCCAGTTGTATCCGTCCGAGCCCGGCTGGGTGACGAGGTCGTCGAGCACAGCCTGCACCAGACGGCTGCCGGTCACCTCGACCAATGCGCCGTCCATCTCGAACGTCGCCGAATAGGAGGTGTTGCGCGCGAAAAACCGGCATCCGGGCGGGCCGCCGGCCTCCACCGCCGCCCCGTCGAGATTTTCCGGCAACAAGACCGGCACGCTCACCGTGGAGACGGCTTCAAATCCGGTATTGACCGGCTGCAGGAAAGCTTCCCGGGGCGCGGCGTCGCGTTCGGCGGCGCTCCAGTCGATCTGCGCGAGACTGCGCGACGGCTGGGCGTGCGCACCTGCGGTTGCCGCCGCAACAAGGGCGGCGGCGGCGAAAATCGCAGTCCATCCGGCGGCATTGAGGTTCATGGCGCGTCCCCCGACAGCTCATGCATCATGCTTCAGCATAAGCCCAAGCGGAGGCGCGGCGCACCTCTCTTCAGTCCCGGCCGGGCGCAAGTCCGTCGAGAAACCCCGTTCTGGCCGCGATCTCCGCGCGCGCGGCAAGATCATATTCGCCCGCCACCACGCCGGGCTCGGCGGTTCCGCGCGCCAGAACGCGCCCGTCAGGGCCCGCCACCAGCGAGGCGCCCGCGTAGCGCCGGCCGTCCTCCTCCCCGCAGCGATTGGCGAAGACGGCGTAGACATGGTTCTGAAACGCCATCGTGCGGATTTCCGCCTCGAACAGGTCAAGCGGCTCGCCGGCCTCCACGCAGGTCGGCGTGGCGATGATTTCCGCACCCTGGGCCGCGCAGCGGCGATAGCTTTCCGGGAAATGCCGGTCATAACAGATGACCACGCCCAGCCGGCCCGCAGCGGTCTCGTAGACCGGCAGGCCGGATCCCTCCGCGTAATAGTCCTTCTCCCAGAAGCCGTCGAACTGGGCGATCTTGTTCATGCAGGTGACGCCCAGCAGCGTCCCGTCGGCGTCGAAGACGGGGCTCGCGTCGTAGCGTTTGCCGTCCTGCGCCTGCAGGTAGAGGTTGGCGACAACCACAATGCCGTGATCGCGCGCGGTCTTCGACAGCGCGGCGAGCGCGGGATGATCCGGCGTCATCGCGTAGGCCGACGCGTCCCCGCCCTTGTGCTTTGGAAAGAAGGGCGAGAGATGCACTTCCGGCAGCACGGCGAGCCTGGCTCCGTCCTTTGCGGCCTGAGCGATCAGCCCGGTCCCCGTTTCCAGATTGGCGTCCATGTCGGGGCTGCAGGCGTGCTGAAGGGCGGCGAGACGGGTCATCGATACGGCTTCCTTTCGGTTTGCGGCGCGGTGATCTGAACGCGACGCGCAGGGCTTGCGAGGCAAACTTCCGTGATGCGCCCTATATAATTTTGGCGGGATCGGTTATATCGCGCCGCAACAATCCCCCGCGCGCGGGCGAAACCCGCCGTCAATCGGGGATGGAACAGACTAGCGAACCTTGAAACGCGAGGATCGTCACGGCCATGCAGCTGACCATGATGAAGGCGAAGCTCCACCGCGCCGCCGTCACCCAGGCCGACCTGCACTATGAAGGCTCGATCTCGATCGACGCCGACTTGCTGGAGGCTGCGGGCATCCTGCCCAACGAGCAGGTTGACGTGCTGAACATCAACACCGGCGCACGCTTCACCACCTATGCGATCCGCGCGCCGAGGGGCTCGAAGACCTTCGGGATCAACGGCGCCGCCGCCCGGCTCGCCCAGGTCGGCGACCGCATCATCGTGGTGGCCTACGCCGCCATGGATGCGGCCGCTGCGGAGAACTGGGAGCCCAACGTGGTGCTTCTGGACGAGCGCAACGACGTCGTCGTCCAGCCCAGGGCCGCCTGAGGCGACTAGCGTTCGCCGCCTTCGACCTCGCCGGTTATCGCAAAGACCGCATTGATCGTCACCGACACCGTCAGCTCGCCCGCCGCCACCGGGGTCGGCGCGTCGCTTTCCATGCGCGCGGCGTAGACCATGAGCGGCTGGGGCCCGCCAACCGAGCCATGCTCGGAGAGCGACACCACGCGGCCGGTCTCGAACCCGCCGGCGAGCTCATAAAGCCGGCGCAGGCGCTGCAGTTCCGTCATCGCCTTAAGCCGCGCTTCGTCCTCGGCCTCCTGGCGGTCCTCGATGGCGAAACGCACGCCTTCGAGCTGGTTGGCGCCGGCGCCCACAAGCGCGTCGATCACCCCGCCCAACCCGTCGAGATCGCGCACGATCGCGCTGACGGTGTTGCGCGCTTCATAGCCGGTGATCTCGCGCTCGCGGCCGCGTTCGTAAT
>CAZLOV010000130.1:0-7066 GCA_964561235.1 uncultured Caulobacterales bacterium | reverse complement strand
CGGCTGGGATGTCGATATCGGCCCGCTCTTCCAGACGCCCGAGGAAGCCGCGCGCCAGGCGGTGGAGAACGACGTCCATGTCGTGGCCGCCTCCTCGCTGGCCGCGGGCCACCTCACCCTTGTGCCCGAACTCCGCAAGGCCCTGGAAAAGCAGGGCCGCCGCGACATTGTCGTCGTCGTCGGCGGCGTGATCCCGCCCGCTGACGTGCCCGCGCTGAAGGAGATGGGCGCAGCCGCCGTCTTCCCGCCGGGCACGGTCATCGCGGAAAGCGCCGTCGAGCTGATCGGCATCCTGGAAGCGCGCTAAGGCGTCACGATCCCGGTTCCGGGGGCGATCGCGCGGCGCTAGGCTGGGCATTGTTTCGCCCAGCCAAGGATGCTTCTCATGATCGTGACGACCACACATTCCGTCGAAGGCCGCAGCATCGCCGATTACAAAGGCGTGGTGACGGGCGAGGCCATTCTCGGCGCGAACCTGTTCCGCGACCTGTTCGCCGGCATTCGCGACGTCATCGGCGGGCGCTCGGGCTCCTATGAGAAATCCCTGCGGGAGGCCCGCGAAACGGCCCTTCGCGAACTCGAGGAAGAAGCCGCGCGGCTGGGCGCGGATGCGGTCGTGGGCGTCGATCTCGACTATGAGGTGATCGGCGAGCAGGGCTCCATGCTCATGGTGTCCGCCTCAGGCACGGCGGTGCGTCTGCGCTGAGCGCAGCGTTACGCCTTCTTCAACCCGCAACGCCGCATCATGCCCTCAGGGTGTTGAGGGAGGCGCGGATGACCCTCCGGCGCAGGACGAGATGGGCGCGGCTCGCGCCCGCCCTGGTGCTTTCGCCGGTCTTCGCCGGGGCGCTGGGCGGGCTCGTGATGATGACGGCGCTCATCATCGGTTCGTTTTTCGGCGGCGCGCCGTTCGGTGCGGATGAAACTCCAGCCGGGATCGTGTTCGCGCTGATGGTCGCCGTCTTCGTTTCGGTGCTTGGCGGCGTCGCCTATACCGTGATCGTCGGCACGCCGTTCATCGCCATGGGGTGGCTTGGCGCGCATGTGTTCACCCGTCGCCGCCGGATCGAGCTGGCCGTCGCGCTGGCCGCCGCCGGCGCGCTCTATGCGCAATTCATCTTCAGCCAGGGGCTCGGCTTTCCCAACGCCGGCCAAGGCGGAAGCGTTGAAGACTGGCGCGAGGCGATGGGCCTCCTGCCCGCCGCCGCCGGGCTGATCACCGGCGCGGTGACGGGTGTCGTTCTCGCCGCGGTAGGCTACGCTGAGCCGGAAACGCCTGCAGAGGACGCCGCCCCATGATCCGCCTCGCCCTTGCCGCCGCCTGTCTGAGCCTCGCCGCCTGCGCGCCGACGATGACGACCTACGGCCCCGCCGGTTTAAACAACCGTTCGGTCGGCTATTCCGATCTCCGCATCGAGGAGGATCGCTGGCGGGTGAGCTTCGTCGGCGGACCGGATCTTTCGCGCAACCAGACCGAACGCTTCGCGCTTCGCCGCGCCGCCGAGCTGACCATTCAGAACGGATACGACTGGTTTGAAGTCGTTGCGCGCAACGCCGATGTCGAGGGTTCGAACCGCTCGCCGGTCAGCGTGGGCGGATCGGTCGGGACCAGCGTGGGATCAGGCGGCTTCCGCGCGTCCGGCGTCGGGATCGGGGTGTCCATCAATCCGTCCTCCGAGCGGCGTACCGAAGTCACGCTGGAGATCCTCGCCCGCCGCGGCGAGATGCCGGAGGCCGGGCCCAACGCCTATGACGCGCGGGCGTTGCTGGCCATTTCCGGTCCGGCGATCTAACACGCCGCAATGATGCAGACCCTCGCTGAACGTCTTGTGGAGGGCGACCGCTCAGCGCTCGCCCGCGCCATCACGCTGGTTGAATCCACCCGCGCCGATCATCAGGCCCAGGCGCGCGCGCTTCTGACCGAGCTGATGCCGAAAACCGGCGGAAGCTGGCGGGTCGGTCTCACCGGCACGCCGGGGGTCGGTAAATCGACGCTGATCGAAACATTGGGCGGGCGGCTTACGGCGAAAGGCCGGCGGGTCGCCGTGCTCGCCGTCGATCCGTCCTCCACACGCACCCGCGGCTCCATCCTGGGCGACAAGACGCGCATGGGGGCGCTGTCGGTCGATCCCAACGCGTTCATCCGCCCCTCCCCGTCCTCCGGCGCGCTGGGCGGCGTTGCGCGCAAGACCCGCGAAAGCCTGCTTCTGTGCGAGGCGGCGGGCTTCGACGTCGTGATCGTGGAAACCGTCGGCGTCGGTCAATCGGAAACCGTCGTCGCCGGCATGGTCGACGTGTTTGTGGCGCTCGTGCTGCCGGGCGGAGGCGACGAGCTGCAGGGCATCAAGAAGGGCCTTCTGGAGCTTGCTGAAATCCTGTTCGTGAACAAGGCCGACGGCGACAATGTCGCCCGCGCCGAGCGGTCTGCGCGCGATCTGCGCGCTGCGCTCCACCTGCTTGCGCCGGCGGATCCGAACTGGGAGCCGGCCGTGCTGACAGGTTCGGCGGAGACCGGCGACGGCGTCGACGAACTCTGGGAGACGGTCGGCCGTCACCGCACGGCGATGGAAAGCGCCGGCGCGCTGAGCGCCCGGCGCGCGCGCCAGCAGGTGGACTGGTTTCGCGGCATGGTCGAGGAAGGCGTCCTCAGCGTCTTCCGCGCCAACACGCATATCGTCCGGGCGATGGACCGGCTGAAGCACGACGTCGAGAGCGGAGTGCTTCCCGCCAGCGAGGCCGCCGAACGCCTGCTCAGCCTCTGGCGGCGATGATCGCCCGGGCCTGCGGCACCCATTCGTCGCGCGTAATGCGTCCGCGGCCGTTGATGAGCTGATCGAAACGCGCCACGTCCTCGTCCGTCCAGTCCGCGATCTGCGCGATCGAGGTGACGCCCTCCGCCTTGAGCGTGGCCGCCGCCTTCGGCCCCAGACCGCGGATTTCGGTCAGATCCTCCTGCGCGGTCTCCTGCGGCGCGTCGGATTTCGGCGCATCCTCGTCGACGGCGGAGTCAGGAGCGATTTCAGCCGTCGGAGCCGGGCCCGGAGGCGCATCGGCGGGCTTTTCGGGCTCGGAAGGGCGCGGCGGGGTCGGCGGCGCAGCCGCCGCATGGGACGTGGACGACGTCTCCGCCTCGACCTCGTCGGAGGCGCCGCGCGCGATCCAGCCCGCAATCATCCCGCCCGCAAAGGCGAGCGCGAGAAGGATCCACATCTGCCAGGTCAGCCAAAGCATGGGTCAGGTCTCTTCTTGGTCCGCGTCGGGGTCAGGGGATGAAGGCGCAGCGCCGCTCTCCGCCCCGTCAGGCGAAAGGCGCAGGGGTTGGGTTTCGATGCGCAGCGCGCGGCCCGCATCATTGGGGTCGGCCTGGGGACGCATGCGTGCGCGCACGTCGGGCGCATCCGTCATGGCGTCCGCGAGCGCCCGGGCGCGCCGTGCGGCGAGCTCGAGGGCGGCCTGCCCTTCAGCCTCCGCCCGCACGCCGATCACCAGCGCCAGATCCCGGCAGCGCGCAAACAGCTCGCCCGCGCGGCGCATCACCTGGCGGGACGCATCGCCGATCTGGGCGGAACCCGCCTCAAAGGTGATCGGGCGGTCGTGCAGCACAGCGTCGATGAAGGCGTCGCAAAGCGCTCCGTCGCGCACTTCGCCAACGTATTCGCCCCCCGGCGCGCGCACGAGCGCCGCTGCGGCATAGCTCGGCGGCGCAGCACGCATGGCTGCGCGCACGCTCTCGGCAGTCTGGGCGCTCGAAGCCAGTCCGGTGAGCGCAAGACGGTCGGCGCGCATGACCGCGTCGCCTGCGTCGAGGCGTGCGAGTTCGGACAGCATCAAACGCGCGGCCCGCTCCCAGGCTTCCGGCGCGCCGCCGGGGGCGAGGCGCAGCTCGACAGAGGCGCGTCCGGGGAAGAGGCGCTCGGCGAAGGTCCTCAACCGCGCCGCCCCGTCCGCATCGGGCGCAAAGCCCGTCACTTCAAGACGGCCGCTCGAAATATGGGCGTCCAGCGCGAAGGCCGCGCCGTCCTGGGCAAGGCGTGTCTGGTCGATGACGCGGGTGACGCCGCCCGCCACCACCCCGCCCGCCCACGCAGAGGCGAATACCGCTGCGACGGCGCGCTCACGCGCCGCCTCGTCCGGCGCCAGCCCGGTCAGGATGGCGCGCTGGCCGTCCATCTCGACACGCGCCCAGACATCCTCGCGCGCCTGCGCCAGAGCGGCGTCGGCGGCCTGCTGCAGGCGATGCTCCATCGACCGCGCGGACATGGGGCTGGCATAAAGCGCCAGCAGCCCGAAGGCGATAAAGCCGGCGGCGGCGACGAGAAGCACTTTTCGGCGGGGCGACAGCATGAGGGATAGGCGGGGCCGCTGAATGAAGGGCCTCCAGCATAAACCCGAGAGCCGGGCGTCATGAAAGCCCTATTCTCCTCCGAAGGTGAACGCGGAGGCGCCGCGCCAGTGCGGATCAAGACGCAATTGACGCTGTAACGGCGGAAAGGCGCGCTCCGCACAGCCCGGCCGCTCGCACAGCCGGCAGGCGAGCCCGGTGCGCGCCGGCTCGGACGCCTCGCCGGCCCAGGCGATGCGCGCGGCGTCTTCGGCCGAACACCCGATCGCGACGACCTGCAGGCTGGGTTCGCCATCGCTCCCGGGGCGGCTCACGGCGCGCGCCAGCGACACGTATCGCGAACCGTCGGGCAGCTCGAACGGCAGCACATGAGACCGCTCCGGCGCCCGCAGCGCGTCGAACAGCCGCCAGCGCGAGCACGCCCCGCCCGAACGCGCAAACGGCATGACCCCGCCGCCGAAGCGCTTGGTGACATTGCCTGCGCTGTCGACCTTGAGCATGAAGAAGGCCGGCCCGCGCGCCTGCGGCCGGTTGAGCGTCGTCAGACGATGACACACCTGCTCGAAGCTGGCCTGGAAGCCGCGCGAAAGGGCGCCGACATCGTAACGGCGGCGTTCGGCGAGCGAAAAGAACGCATCGTAAGGCATCAGAAGCGCGCTCGCCGCGTAGTTCACGAGGCTCGCGCGCATCAGGGCGGCCGCCTCCTCGCCTGGAAGGCGTGCGCGCTCGACACATGCCGAGATCGCCTCGCCCGCCTCCAGCAGCATCACGGTTGCGGCGATGTGAAAGGCGCGCGCCTCCGGCAAGAGCCGGTCCGACAACATCAGCTTGCGCGCGTGGAAGTCGAAGCGCCGCAGCGCCCCGTCCATCACCGCATCGTCATAGGTGCGGATGGCGGCGCCGTGATTGGCCTTGAGCCGCTGGGCGAGCAGCGGCTCGACCGGACCGTCGATCTCGCCGATCGCACCGCGTATCGCGTCGGCCGCCTGCTCGAGTTCGGGAAAATGGTTGTGCGCCTCATCCAGCGCGTTGCGCACGCTTTCAAGCGGCGACAGCCCCGCGCCGGCGCCCAGGGCGGGATCGGAAACGCGCAGCGCGTATTCATTCGCCATCGCGCGCACCTCGGTGAGCGCCTGGTGCAGACGCGCCATCGCTTCGGCGGCCCGGGGGTGCGAATCAACGAGATCGCGCATGTCCCGGCGGTCGAGATCGACGCCCTCCAGCGCGGGGTCGCTGGCGGCGGCGGCGAGATCCGCGTTCAGCTGACGGTCGCTTTCCGCTGCGAACCCCTTCACGTCCACGTCGAACGCTTCGGCCAGCGCAAGCAGCACGCGCGCGGTGACCGGACGCTGATTGCGCTCCATCAGATTGAGATAGCTCGCCGACACCCCCAGCGCGGCGGCGAAATCCGCCTGCGTGCGGCCGAGATCGCGGCGCAGGCGCCGCAGCCGGGCGCCCGCGAACAGCTTCTCGGCGCGCGTGGAGATATCGGCCATGTAAATTTCCTTACACATTCACAAGATGATTTGTGCGTTTAGTATACGGCCTATCCTCTTTTGCTGCAAAGGTCGTATGGACGTGCTGCGCCTGCTTTGAAAACCTTGGTTCAAAGGTTCAGCAGGAGGTCTTGATGACCACGTTCTACGATCTCGTTCCCGCCGCGGCTCCGGGCCGCTTTGACGGCGTCGAGCGAAACTACACCCCTGAGCAGGTGGTTCGCCTGCGCGGCTCGGTGGACATCCAGCACACCCTCGCCGAGCGCGGCGCGGCGAAGCTCTGGGAGCTTCTCAAGACCGAGCCCTATGTGAACGCCCTCGGCGCGCTCTCCGGCAACCAGGCCATGCAGATGGTGCGCGCGGGCCTTAAGGCGATCTATCTGTCAGGCTGGCAGGTCGCCGCCGACGCCAACATGGCCGGCGCCATGTATCCCGACCAGTCGCTCTATCCGGCCAATTCCGCACCGGAGCTCGCCCGCAAGATCAACCGCACGCTCCAGCGCGCCGACCAGATCGAGGTCGCCGAGAAAGGCGAAGCCAGCCGCGACTGGTTTGCGCCGATCGTGGCGGATGCGGAAGCCGGCTTCGGCGGCGTTCTGAACTGCTATGAGATCATGCGCGCCTTCATCGAGGCGGGCGCAGCCGGCGTCCATTTCGAGGACCAGGTCGCTGCGGAGAAGAAGTGCGGCCATCTTGGCGGCAAGGTGCTGATCCCGACCGCCTGGCATGAGCGCAACCTGAACGCGGCGCGTCTCGCCGCCGACGTCATGGGCGTGCCCACGATCACCGTCGCGCGCACCGACGCGGAAAGCGCCACGCTGATCAATTCCGACATCGACGAGCGCGACCACGAGTTCATCGACTTCGACGCCGGACGCACCGCGGAAGGCTTCTACCGGATCAAGCCGGGCATGGGCGTGGAGCACTGCATCAAGCGCGGCCTCGCCTATGCGCGGGTCGCCGACCTGCTGTGGTGGGAGACCTCCAAGCCGAACCTCGAGGAGGCGCGCCGGTTCGCCGAGGCGATCCAGAAAGCCTACCCGGGCAAGATGATGGCGTATAACTGCTCGCCCTCGTTCAACTGGGAAGCCAATCTGGACAAGGCCACGATCGAAACCTACCAGCGCGAGCTCGGCGCGATGGGCTACAAGTTCCAGTTCGTCACCCTGGCGGGCTTCCACCAGCTCAACCACGGCATGTTCGAGCTGGCGCGCGGCTACCGCAACCG
>CAZLOV010000129.1:0-7081 GCA_964561235.1 uncultured Caulobacterales bacterium | reverse complement strand
CGTGCCCAAGGCGATGTCGTCCACCGCGTCGGCAACGCTTGCGACGCCTTTCAAGATCAAGGGGCTGAACTATTCGATCAGTTCCGCCTGCACGACATCGCTGCACTGCATGGGCGCGGCTGCGGAACAGATCGCCTGGGGCAAGCAGGACGTCATGTTCGCAGGCGGCGGCGAAGAGCTCGCCTGGTCGCTCTCCAACCTGTTCGACGCCATGGGCGCCATGAGCTCGGGCTATAACGACACGCCCGAGAAAGCCAGCCGCGCCTTCGACCGGAACCGGGACGGCTTCGTCATCGCCGGCGGGGCGGGCATCGTGGTGCTTGAAGACTATGAACGCGCGAAAGCCCGCGGCGCGAAAATCTGGGCGGAAGTGCTTGGCTACGGCGCGACCTCGGACGGCTACGACATGGTCGCGCCTTCCGGCGAAGGCGCCGAACGCGCCATGCGGCTTGCGCTCGCCGAGGCGAAGGGCCGCCGGATCGACTATATCAATCCGCACGCCACCTCGACGCCGGTGGGCGACATCGCCGAGGCGGCCGCCGTCAGGCGCGTCTTCGGCGACGATCAGCCGGCGATCTCCGCGACAAAATCCATGACCGGACACTGCCTCGGCGGCGCCGGCGCGCAGGAGGCGATCTACTCCCTCCTGATGATGCGCGACGGTTTCATCGCGCCCTCGATCAATATCGACGAGGTGGATCCCGAGATCACCGGGCTCGACATCGTCACGGAGACCCGCACGCAGGACGTCCACACGATCCTGTCCAACTCGTTCGGCTTTGGCGGAACGAACGGCACGATCATTCTCGGCACGCCGGACTAGACCGCGACTGGCGTCAACCGCACAGAAAGCCCCCGGAGCGCCGCTCCGGGGGCTTTTCATGCCGGGATGCGGCCGCGAAGGCTATCCTCGCGGCAGGGCGGTTTGGGGCAGGAATTGCGGCGCGATCTTCAGATCGCGCGCCCAGCGCAGCTTCTCGAACACAAGAATGGCGGTCCCGTTATAGTCGACCAGCCGGTTGATCAGGCCCTCGCGCGGCAAATGCAGCGCGCTCTGGGGCTCGGCGTGGTGGTGGTCATGCAGGGCTTCGCCGCCGGTCAGAAGCGCCAGCAGCCAGTCCGCCCAGGCGGGCGTCTTGAGATGGCCGAAGACGTTGACGCCCAGCGTCGTGGCGTGGAACTGCACTCCGCGCCCGATCACCGCGGCCGCATGCAGCAGGAAGGCCAGCAGCAGCGATCCGCCCGCCATCCAGACGGCGAGATAGACCGCCAGCGGCACAAGCAGGTGGACAGCCACGCTCAGCTTGAGCAGGTGCGCGTCGGCGAAGCGGATCAGACGGCTGTCCTTCAGCCAGATCGCCGTCGGGCGCTTGAGATCGTTCTCGTCGCGCCAGAGCAGCCAGCCGATCCACGCCCAGAACTTGCCCTCGGCGGGATTGTGCGGATCGCCCGGCTTGTCGGACAGTCGGTGGTGCTGGCTGTGATAGTTCACCCAGTCCTTCACCTTGCCCTGCATGGCGATGACGCAGTTGACCGCGGTGAGAAGCTGGGCCGGCCAGCGCAAATCCGCAGCCTTGTGCTGCCAGATGCGGTGAAGCACGCCCACGCCGATATTGCACACGACAAGGGTCGCGGCGGAGACCAGCAACGCCAGCGGGGCCGACCACCAGGGCAGGCTCAGGCCTGGAACGAAAAGCGCAAGCGCTGTGGCGAGCAAAACGCCGAAAACGCCGAGCGCGGGATAGATGATCGCCGAGAACACGCTCGGCCAATCCAGGTTCGCCCAGCTCTTCTCGATGGAAAGCGAGCGAAGCGGCTTGGTCAGGTGCATCAGTGTCCTTTGGTCCTTGATGAAGCGCTGGCTGGAGCCTGCCACGAGCACGAGCGCGGGCGCCATGCGACCAGATCGCATCCTTCACATGCGCCGTAGCGAAACCTCGACGCGTACATTCAATCACGGTATCCGACACAATGTGTCGAAACGCAGCCGTCGCTCCGCCGCAGCGATCACGAGAACGTTATCCAGTCCCTGACCGGCGCGGCCCCGCCTTCCCGACGGCCCTGCAAAAGCGGAACAGATCCATCATGGCTGAAGAGACCTTTCCGACCGGTTCCCTGATGGCCGGCAAGCGCGGCCTCGTCATGGGCGTGGCGAACAAGAACTCTATCGCCTGGGGCGTGGCGCGCCAGCTCGCCGCTCAGGGCGCGGAGCTGGCCTTCTCCTACCAGGACAAAGCGCTGGAAAAGCGCGTCCGGCCGCTGGTGGAAAGCCTTGGCGGCGAACCCTTCATGGTGACCGCGGACGTCTCCGACGACGCCTCCATGGACGCGTGCTTCCAGACGCTGAAGGACACATGGGGGCGGCTGGACTTCCTCGTCCACGCCATCGCCTTCGCCGGCAAGGAGGAGCTTCAGGGCTCCTTCACGCACAACACCACGCGCGAGGGCTTCAAGCGCGCCATGGACATCTCCGCCTTCTCCTTCGTGGATGCGGCGCGCCGGGCCTCCGAGCTGATGCCGCCGAAGGAGGAAGGCGGCGGAGCCATGGTGACGATGACCTATCTCGGGTCTGAACGCGTGGTGCCGAACTACAATGTCATGGGCGTCGCCAAGGCCGCGCTGGAGGCGTCGACGCGCTATGTCGCGCGTGATCTCGGGCCTGCAGGCGTGCGCGTGAACGCGATCTCGGCCGGCCCGATGCGCACGCTCGCCATGGCGGGCATTTCCGGCGGCCGCACGCTGATGAAGACGGGCAAGGACTGGTCGCTGCTGAAAGAGGACACGACCATGGAAGGGGTGGCCGGAGCGGCGCTCTACCTGCTGTCGGATCTCGGGCGCTCATGCACCGGCGAAGTGCTCCATGTCGACGCCGGCTTCCACGCCGTCGCCGTGCCGGATATCGGCGAGGACGGCTGAGGCATTAAGCGATGGCCCGCATCTTTCTCTGGACGGGTCATCCGCGCGCCGGCTCGTACTGCCATGCGCTCGCGGACGCCTAAGCCGAGGGGGCGGCTTCAGCCGGCGCGGACATCCGCCGTCAGGACGTCTCGGACATGGTCTTCGACCCGGACCTCACCCACGGCTATGCGAAGCGAAAGGTCCTCGAGCCCGACCTTGAGACCTGGCGGGAGAACATTCTCTGGGCGAACCATCTGGCGTGGATCTACCCGATGTGGTGGGGCGGCATGCCGGCGAAGATGAAAGGCGTCGTCGATCGCGCCTTCCTGCCCGGGTTCGCCATGAATTATCACGAAACCGGACCGTTCTGGGACAAGCTCCTCGGCGGCCGGAGCGCGGATGTGCTCATCACCGCGGACACGCCGGCCTGGTGGGACGCCCTGTTCTACGGCCGTCCGGCCAAGAACCAGGTGAAGCGGCTGGTTCTGGAGTTCGCAGGCGTCAAGCCGGTGCGCGTCCGACAGTTCGCCAGCATCAAGGCGCAGAAACCCGGCGGTCTGGAACGCTGGCTTGATACCGCCCGGAAAATGGGTGTGCGCGCAGGCTGAGCGCGAGGACTGAGCCGGCGGCGCTACGGTGCGTCAGCCCCAAGGCCTTCCCGGCACATCCAGCGGCTCTGATTGATCCGCTGCGGATTGGCGACATAGCCGGTGATATCGGGCCGGACGAGGCCCTTCACGGAGAGGTGGTAGAGCGGCGCTTCGACGGCGGCGTCGAGCACGCGCTGCTCGGCTTCGGCGAAGGCGCGGGCGCGGGCCTGCGCGTCCGCCTCGCGCGCGCCGCGGGCGGCTGCGGCGTCAAAGACGGGGTCGGTCCAGTTGGAGTAGTTCATTTCGCCCGCGGCGGTCTCGTATTTCAGGAGATAGGCGTAGGGATCGTCGAAATCCGGCACCCAGCCCGACGTCGCCACCTCGAAATCGTTCGCGCGCATCGCGTCGTAATGCAGCTGGCGGTCGCGGGTCAGGATCTCGGCCTGCACCCAGGGTGCGATTTCCGCCCAGTCCTGCTGAAGAACCGGCGCAGCGCGCGGCAGGCCGGCGCCGGGCGTGTAGTGGAGCGTGAAGCGAAGCGGCCGCTCGGGACCGAAGCCCGCAGCTTCGAGAAGCGCGCGCGCCCGCGCGCGCCGGTCGTCGATCGGCCGGTCCTCAAAGCCCAGGCCTACGCCGTCCGGCCGGCCGGACAGACCCTGCGGCAGGATGCGGAAGGCCGGCGTGTCCGCGCCGCCCAGCACCTCCTCGACAAGGAAGCGGCGGTCGATCGCCATGGAGAGCGCCCGGCGCACGCGCACGTCGTCAAAGGGCGCGACCTCGGAATTGAAGGTCAGATTGATGTAGGTGAAGCCCGGCGTCATGCGGATGAGTTCGGGATGGTTCTCCCGCAGAAAGGCGAGGCTTGAGGGCTGGAACTCGGTGTTCAGATCAAGCTCGCCCGCGCGCACCCGGCGCTCCGCGGCCTGGACGTCGGCGGTGGGGTAATAAAGCACCTCCTCCATGCAGACGCTCTCCGCGGCATGGTAGCGGGGGTTCTTCACAAGCCGGACGTATTCGTTCGAGCGCCATTCGGCGAGCACATAGGCTCCGCTGGCGGGCATGGCGCCCGGCCTGACCCAGCCTTCGCCGTGCTCTGCAAGCGCGTGACGCGGGACGGGCTGGCCCCAGTACATGAGCACGCTGGGCAGATACGGCGCGGGATAGGCGAGGCGCACGACGATCGTGCGCGCATCGGCCGCCTCCACCCCAAGCGCCTCCGGCGGGCGCCGGCCCGCGGCGACCTCCTCGGCGTTCTCGATCATGAAAAAGGGCGAGGGGTACTGGTTGCGCGTGTCGGGATCGAGGGGCCGGCGAAGCCCGGCGACGACGTCTTCCGCAGTGAGCGGCTCGCCGTCCGACCAGAGGAGGCCCTCGCGCAGGGTGAAGGTCCAGGTCCGGCCCGAGGGCGAGACCTCCGCGCTTTCCGCCAGGCTGAGAACAGGCTGGGCGTCGGGGCCGGGCTCGTAAAGGCCGGCATGGATGTCGGAAAGAATCTGGCGCGTGTCCATCAGCACCGCGACATGCGGATCGAGCGTCAGCGGCTCGGACTGGTTGCCGCGATGAAGCACGTGCGCCTCGTCCGCCGTCGAGACGTCGCGGCCGCCGCCGCAGGCGCCAAGCGCCAAGGGCGCAGCGACAAGAAAACAGAATGTGAGCGCGCGCATGCCTGTCCTTCACGATGCAGCGGCGTGAGCATGGGACAGGCCCGCCCGAGGGGGCAAGCGCAGCATGGTTGATCCTGCTGCGCGCCGACCCAACCTCTCAAGGGTCCGGGCAATCGGCCGGGCGCAGCAGGCGGGCCTTGCGCGATCGCCCTATTCTCCACTCCCGGCTCGGACGGCCTCGGTCCGAAATCCCTCTGGAACCGGCTTAGCGCCCACATGGAGCCGCCGGTGTTTTTCGGCTCGGCCGCGCTGGTCGTCGCCTTCGTCGTTCTGGGCGCAGGCTTCACGCAGACCGCCGCAAGCGTGTTTGAAAGCGCGCAAGGCTGGATCACCGGCACGTTCGGCTGGTGGTACATGCTTGCAGCGACAGGTTTCCTCGTCCTCGCAGCGGTGCTGATCGCAAGCCCCGCGCGCAAGATCCGCATCGGCGGGCCGAACGCAAAGCCTGCTTTCTCCCGGCCAAGCTGGTTTGCGATGCTGTTCGCCGCCGGCATGGGCACGGGGCTTGTCTTCTGGTCCGTCGCCGAGCCGCTGACGCATTTCGCCGAGCCGCCGCCCGGCTTCGACGCGCGCACGCCCGCAGCCGAGCGCGAGGCCATGCGGCTGGCGTTCTTCCACTGGGGGCTCAACGCCTGGGGCGTATACGCGATCCTGGCGTTGGCCGTCGCCCTTCTGCACTTCAACCGGAAGCTTCCGCTCGCCCCGCGCAGCATCCTCGAGCCGCTGTTCGGACGCCGCGCCATGGAAGGCCCGGCGGGCCATGGCGTGGACATTCTCTGTACTGTCGGCACGCTGCTGGGGGTGTCGACCTCGCTCGGTCTCGGCGCGATGCAGATCAACGCCGGCCTGGAACGGTTCCTCGGCTGGCCGATGACCACGCCGCTGCAGATCGGGCTCATCGCCGGCATCACCGCCATCGCGACAGGCTCTGTGTTGATCGGCCTGTCGGGCGGCCTCAGGCGGCTGAGCGAGGCCAATCTGATCCTCGCAGGCACGCTGCTGCTTTTCGTTCTCCTCGCCGGCCCGACCGGAGCGATCCTTGAAACCTTCACCGCCACGACCGGGCTCTATCTGCAGTCCTGGCCGCGCTCGACGCTGTTTGTCGATTTCGCGCGCGACAATGACTGGCAGTCCACCTGGACGCTGTTCTACTGGGGCTGGTGGATTTCCTGGGCGCCCTTCGTGGCGATCTTCGCCACGCGCATCTCGAAGGGCCGCACCGTGGGCGAGTTCCTCATCGTCATGCTGGCGGCGCCGACGCTTGCGACATTTCTCTGGCTGTCGGTGTTCGGCGGCGCGGCGCTTTCACTGGAATCATCCGGCGCGGCGGACATCGCCGCGCGCGCCGTCGACGAGCCGGCGGTTGCGCTGCACGCCCTCCTTGAGGCGCTGCCGCTCGCCCCGGCAAGCCTGTTCGCCGCGACCTTGATCATTTTCCTGTTCTTCGTGACGAGTTCGGATTCCGGCTCTTTCGTCGACGACATGGTGACGTCGGGCGGCGATCCGAACCCGCCGCGCGCACAGCGCGTGTTCTGGGCGGTGAGCGAGGGCGCGGTCGCCGGAACGCTGCTTCTGGCCGGAGGGCTCAGCGCGATCCGGAACGCCGCCATTGCGCTTGGCCTGCCCATGTCCGTCGTGCTCGCGCTCTCCGCGGCGGCCGTTGCGAAGGTGCTGCTCGGTGAAACCCGCCGGGGTCTGCGGAAATGAGCAAGAAAAACCCCCGGAGGCGGACCTCCGGGGGCTCATCGGGTCTCGAAAGGCCGAAGCGGATCAGTCCGCGGCGGCTTCCTCGATTTCCTTGCCGGTCTCCTGGTCGACGACTTTCATCGACAGGCGAACCTTGCCGCGGTCGTCGAAGCCGAGCAGCTTCACATAGACCTCGTCGCCTTCCTTCACGACGTCGTTCGGGTGATTGACCCGCTCCGCCTT
>CAZLOV010000128.1:0-7145 GCA_964561235.1 uncultured Caulobacterales bacterium | reverse complement strand
TGCCCGGCTCGGGGCCATAAAAAAAGCGGCCCCGCCGGGGCCGCCCGATACGCTTCTACGAGCGCGTCAGACATCGTTCGACGCCGGATATACGCTCTCAGCCGGCTGAACGCAATGACCGGCGCCGCAGGGCCGTCGCAAAATTCACTTGCAGGTGAGGCGGGATTGCACGGCTCCACGCGGCTGCGCAGTTTGAGCGCATCCTGCGGCGAGCCGCCGCCTTAATCCAGGGAGCCCGTCATGCGCGCCTTCGCCGCCGCCCTCGCCCTTTCCCTCGCCCCGGTGACCGGCGCTGCGATCGCGCAGGCTCCGGACTACGCCGCCGTTGTGGTCGCGGAAACGCCGCTTGAGCGCTCCGAGCAATATGTCAGCCGCGCCGGCGCGGCGCTCCACGGCTACGACGCCGTCGCCTACCACACGCAGGGCGAGGCCGCGCCGGGCGACGCCGGCGTCGCGCTGGAATACAACGGGGCGATCTGGCTGTTTGCTTCCGAAGCCAATCGCGACCTGTTCGCCGCCGATCCGGCCGCATACGCGCCCGCCTTCGACGGACACTGCGCGTTCGCCGCCTCGCGCGGATCCAAGGCGGCGGGCCACCCGCTCTACTGGCATGTCGAGGACGGCGTCCTCTTCCTCAATGTCAGCGCGGACGCGCAGACCCGGTTCCTTCAGGACGTGCCCGGCAATGTCGCAAGCGCGGTGACCAACTGGAACGAGGGCTCAGGCGGCCTGTTCGGCGGCGGCCCGCTGTTTGAGCGCGGCGCGTCCAACCCGCTGCGCAATGTCGAGGGCGAGGTCGACCCGGCCTAGCGCCGCACGAAATCGAGAAACACCGGCTCGATATCGCCAAGATGCTTTGACTGATATCGGGTCGTGACGTGGTCGGCCGGCGGCGTCCGCCAGTCGGACGGTGACTGCGCGGCCCAGTCGAGGCCCGGCGTCTCAAGCAGGATCGGCAGCGCCCAGTCGCAGTACACGCGCACATCGGTCGCCACGCGCAGCCGTCCGCCAGGTTTCAGCAGGCGCGCCAGATGGCCGGCTGTTTCCGGCTGCACGAAGCGCCGCGCGGCGTGACGCCGCTTGGGCCAGGGGTCTGGAAACAGAAGGAAGACGCGGTCGAAGACTGCGTCCGGCATGCGCTCGATTTCATCGCGGGCGTCGGCGCGCTTAATCCTCAGATTCTCAAGCCCTTCCGCCTCGACGCCGGCGACCGCCTTGGCGACGCCGTTGAGAAACGGCTCGATGCCGATGAATCCGGTGTCAGGCGCGCGCGCAGCCTGCGCGAGCAGATGTTCGGCCGCGCCGAAGCCGATCTCCAGAACGCAGCGATCAAAGCCCGGCAGGAGCGCGGCGGGATCGACGCCGCCTTCATCCGCCCATGACAGACCCGGAAGACGCGCCTCGAGCAGCTCTTTCTGGCGCGGAGAAAGCCTGTGGCCGGAGGCCCGGCCGTACAGCCGGCGCGCCTCGCGGGCGGGATCGCCTTCCTTGAGCCTCGACGGCCTTGGCACGAGACACCCTTCCAATCCGGTTCATTCGGGCAGGCGGCGCAGCGCGAGCTCGAAATCCGCAGCCGCGCCGGACGCCCTTGCAACCAACATCGCGCCCTCCAGCAGCGCGGCCGCCGCCAGGGCCTTCTCCCGCGCTTCCGGCGCGCCGGGGCCGCCATAGGCGATGAACAGCCAGTTCGCCAAGGCCTGCATGAAACCGGATGCAGCAGCGGCGACGGGCTCCGGCAAGCCCGGCAGCTCTGCTGCGAGCATCGCGCCCGGACACAGCCCGCCGTCTTCGGCGCGCGCCAGCCGGAAGGCCTCCGCCATGCGGCTCGCGCCTTCGCCTGGAACCGGCTCGCCAAGCGCGCTGAAAAACCTCCGCGCATAGCGGCGCATGACCGCTTCGCCCAGATCCGCCTTGCCCGGGAAATGATAGTGAACCGCCGCCGTGCGCACGCCGACCGCATCGGCGACATCGCGCACCGCGACCCCTTGATAGCCGCGCGTCCGGATCAACGCCTCCGCCGCATCCAGCATCGCCTTCGACCGGCTTTCCCGCGCCATGGCCCACCTTTGTGACTGATCAGACAGTAAGTCGATGGGCGCGCGGCGGGCAATAACAAAGGGCCGGGCGTCGCCGCCCGGCCCTTGTTTGAACGTCAATCCGGAATGGCCGGGTCAGGCCAGCTTGCGCAACGCCCCGGCCAGATCGGTCTTTTCCCACGAGAAGCCGCCGTCGGCATCCGGCTCGCGGCCGAAATGCCCGTAGGCGGCCGTGCGCGCATAGATCGGGCGGTTGAGGCCCAGATGCGTGCGGATGCCGCGGGGGGAGAGATTGACCATTTCCGGCAGCGTCTTTTCCAGGACCGCCTCGTCGATCTCGCCGGTGCCGTGGGTGTCGACATAGACGCTGAGCGGCTTGGACACGCCGATCGCGTAGGAGAGCTGGATCGTGCACTTCTTCGCGAGGCCGGCGGCCACGACGTTCTTTGCGAGATAGCGCGCAGCGTAGGCAGCCGAGCGGTCGACCTTCGTCGGGTCCTTGCCCGAGAACGCGCCGCCGCCATGCGGCGCGGCGCCGCCATAGGTGTCCACGATGATCTTGCGCCCGGTCAGGCCCGCATCGCCGTCCGGTCCGCCGATGACGAAGGCGCCGGTCGGGTTGACGTAGAATTCCTCTTCCGGCGGCGTCCAGCCGTCTGGAAGGACCTCCTGCACGACCGGGCGGATCAGCTCGCGCAGCTCGGGCTGAGTGACGCCCTCGCGATGCTGGGAGGAGACCACCACCGACGTAACCGCGGCCGGCTTCCCGTTTTCATAGCGCAGCGTGACCTGGGACTTCGCGTCGGGCTCGAACTCGGGGCGCTCGCCGGATTTGCGAAGCTCCGCCATGCGCTTGAGAATCCGATGCGAATACGAGATCGGGGCGGGCATGAGCTCCGGCGTCTCGTCGCAGGCGAAGCCGAACATGATGCCCTGGTCGCCCGCGCCTTCGTCCTTGTCGCCCGAAGCGTCGACGCCCTGCGCGATATGGGCGGACTGCTCATGGAGGTAGTTGGAGAAGGCGCACGTCTTCCAGTGGAATCCGCTTTGCTCGTAACCGATGTCGCGGATCGCCTCGCGCACGCGTTGCTCGATCTCGGCGTCGTCGATTTCCGCCCCGACGCGGATTTCGCCCGCGAGCACGACCCGATTGGTCGTCGTGAGCGTTTCACACGCCACACGCGCCTCGGGATCCTTGGACAGGAATAGGTCGACGATTGCATCCGAGATCCGGTCGCACACCTTGTCGGGGTGACCTTCCGAGACGCTTTCGCTGGTGAAGAGATAGGAAGAACGGGCCAATCAGAGCTCCATATAAAGAAAGCTTTATATGGCGCATCGGATAGAGCCTGGCGCGACGGAAAGCAAGGCCTGCGGCGGATTACTTCACTGCGGATTCGGCCTCTTCCGCGGCAAGCGTGCGAACCAGCTCAAGGATGCGCTTGCGTACGCGCGGATCGCTGATGCGCGCGAAAGACTGCGCAAGCGCCACCCCGTCGGCCGTCTGCATAACGTCCTCGAAAATCGGCGCCTGTTCGCCTTCGCCGACGCCGTGACCGGCCTCCGGCGCCGCGCCTTCGAAGAAGAAGGAGACCGGCACGTCGAGGACGCGCGAGAGCGAGTAGAGCCGTCCGGCGCCGATCCGGTTGGCGCCGCGTTCGTACTTCTGGACCTGCTGAAACGTTACGCCCAGCTCTTCGCCGAGCTTTTCCTGGCTCATGTTGAGCAACTGGCGGCGGAGCCGCACGCGGGCCCCGACATGGCGGTCAATCGGCGTCGGCCCGCGGGGATTGTCGGACATCCGTCGTGTCCTTCCAAAATACCAACCGCCTGATGCCGCCGGCCGAGGATAAGGCCGGAGGCGTTCAGCGGCGGACGCGCGCAGCGTGGCTCGCTGTGGAGACGGCGAAAAATAACAAAACAGCGCTGAACCAGCACCACACACCATATTTTGCGTAAATGGGTTCAAGTACGGTTTCAAGCAACTGAACGTCGAGTCCACCTTCGTGAGAAAGGCGTGTTGTCCGGACGCTCCTCCCGTAAGGGTCGACTTGGCCGGATATGCCGGACGCCGCTGCGCGCACGAGCGGCAAGCCGGTCTCGATCGCCCTGAAACGCGCCTGATTGAAATGCTGGAGCGGGCCCGAGGAGTGTCCGAACCAGCTGTCGTTTGAGATGTTTAGAAGGAAGGCGGGCCGGTCGTCGCCCGACCGCGCAAAGCGCGGATAGATAACTTCATAACAGATCAACGGCTGGAAGGCGGGCAGCCCGGCAAGCGCCAGAGTCCGGGCGCCCGGGCCGGCCGCGAAGCCGGAATCAAAACGCGCCAAGGTTGAAAAGCCGAGTATTTCCGTGATCACGGCTGCGGGATTTGTTTCCCCGAACGGCACCAGACGGGCCTTGTCGTACACCCCGGCAAGCTGCGGCCCTTCCGCTGCAAAGCTCAGAGCGGCCAGGCTGTTGAAGTAAACCGGCTCGCCGTCGGGATCGAACTCGGCCCGGTTGGTGCCAGTGATCAGGAGCGGCCCTCCCCGAAGCAGTTCCGCCGTGCGCGCGATGAGCGCGGGCTCGCGAAGGAAGAGCGCCGGGATCGCCCCCTCCGGCCAGATCACCGTATCGACCATGTCCAGCCCCGGCGCGCTGGTATGGCCCAGGTAGCGCTCGAGGATCTCCGCGCGCGCCTCATAGGTTTTCTCGGCCTGAGGCTGGTTCAGCGTGACGATGCGGAGCCGCACGTCCGTTTGCGCCGTTTCGGCGGCGCCGAGCCGCGCGCCGCCGTAGACATTCGCCGCGATCAAGAGCCCTGCAGCCAGAACCACCGGCGCCCAGCGCGCGCGCGGCGTGCGCGCCGCGGCGAGCGCTGCCGGGGCGGCCGCAACATACAGGGTGAAGAAGCCAAGCCCTGTCGCTCCGATGAGCGCCGCAGACTGGCTGACGGGACCGCCCGCCGGCCAGACATGGGCCGGCAGGTTCCAGGGGAAGCCCGACAGGATGGACGCGCGCAACAGTTCGGCCAGGAAGAAACAGAGCGCGAATCCGCTCACCGGCTCGATGATGCGGCGCGGCAAGGCCGAGAACGCCGCGGCCGCCGCCGCCGGAAACAGCGCCAGCCCCGCCGGCAGGAGGATCAAGGGCGCCCAGATCAGCCAGGCGTGATCCTGCGCGCTGACCAGAAAGGCGTTCGCTGTCCAGAACGTGCCGGCGAGAAACTGCCCGAAACCGAAGGCGAAACCCCGCCAGG
Source organism: uncultured Caulobacterales bacterium (assembly GCA_964561235.1). Taxonomy (GTDB): domain Bacteria; phylum Pseudomonadota; class Alphaproteobacteria; order Caulobacterales; family Maricaulaceae; genus JBCBSP01. The sequence goes on along the minus strand of CAZLOV010000128.1, from coordinate 1,868 downwards.
CCGAGGCGCGCGCCGGTCTTTCGGCGCGCTGCGCGCGATCGAGCAGCAGATACAGGGCCGACAGGGCTGCGACATAGGCCGGGAAGACATGAAAGGGCGCAAAGCCCAGAACGCTGAACGCGCCGAGCCCGGCGCACAGAAGTCCCGCCCACGGCCCGCGAACCCGCAGAAGGCTGCGGAAACCCGTTCGCGCCCGCCGCAGCGCATGTCTCACGGCGCCGCCGGAGCGCCGGGCTCCTCCGTCGCGGCGGGCCGCACCTTCAGGCGCTTGATCCGGCGGCCGTCCGACTCCAGCACCTCGAACTCGAAGCCGGAGGAATGCCGGATGATCTCGCCGCGTTCGGGCACGCGGCCCGCGATGAGGAATACAAGACCGCCAAGCGTGTCGACGTCCTCTTCCTCTTCGGGCGTGGCGACCTCGCGCTCGACGAGCGCCTCGAACTCTTCGATCGAGGCGCGCGCGTCGGCCTCCCAGAGATGCGGGCCCTTGGCGCGGATGGCCGGACCGCCGTTCTCGTCGTGTTCATCCTCGATGTCGCCCACGATCGGCTCGATGAGGTCTTCAAGCGTCACCAGCCCGTCGGTGCCGCCGAATTCGTCGACGACAAGCGCCATGTGCATGCGCCGGGACTGCATGCGCACAAGCAGATCAGCGGCGCGCATGCTCGGCGGGGCGTAAAGCAGCGGCCGGCGGATTTCCGGGAGTATGCGCTTCTGCCCCCAGTCTTCCGCGCGCGCCGCGTCCTCGTCGCCGACAAGGTGCGGGATCAGGTCCTTGATGTGCGCGACGCCCACAGGGTCGTCGAGGGTCTCGCGGAAAATCGGCAGGCGCGAATGGGCCGCCTCGTAGAAGCGCCGGGCAAGCTCGCCCAGCGGCGTGTCGATCTCCACCGCGATGATGTCGGCGCGCGGCACCATCACGTCGGCCACGCGAAGCTCGCTGAACTGGGCGGCGTTGCGGAGCAGCGCCTGATCGGGCCGCTCCAGGTCGGCGCGGATGGTCTCGGCGTCGGTCTCGACGCCGGGAATGAAGGATTGCGCGAGGCGCGCGAACAGACTTCGCGACGGCGAAGGGTCGTCAGAGGCTGGCATCGTCATTCGTCCAGTCGGTACGGGTCGGCGATCCCGGCTGCGGCGAGCGCGGCGATCTCGATCGCCTCCATCGCCTCCGCAGCCGGATCCGTATCGTGATCATGCCCGTTCAGGTGAAGAAATCCATGCACGACGAGGTGCGCGGCGTGGTGGCCCAGCGAGCGGCCCCGTTCCCGGGCCTCGCGGTCGCAGGTCTCATAGCCCAGCGCGATATCGCCGGGATAGCCTTCCGTTTCCGGTGCGGGAAACGACAACACGTTGGTCGGACCCGTCTTTCCGCGGAAACGCGCGTTCAGCGCGGCCATGGTTTCATCCGCAGTCAGCAATACCGCCGCGGTTCCAGGCCGCGCGCGCGGATCGAGCCGGGAGGCCGCCGTCTCGATCACCCCCGCGCAGAGCGCCTCGAGGCCGTCGACGCCTGTCCAGCGCTCATCCTCGATGACGAACTCGGCAAGCCCGCTGTCGCTCATGCGGACCCCCGGTCGGCGCGCTCATAGGCTTCCACGATCATGCCGACGGTGTCGTGGCGCTGGACGTCGGCGCGCTGGAAGCGCGTCACGGCGATCCGGGGTGTTTCCTTCAGGATCTCCAGAGCCTGGCCGAGGCCGGAAGGCTCCCGCGGATGGAGATCGACCTGCGAGGGATCGCCCGTCACCGCCATGCGCGAGCCTTCGCCGAGCCGGGTGAGCACCATGCGCATCTGCGCCTGGGTCGCGTTCTGGGCCTCGTCCACGATGATGAAGGCGCGATTGAGCGTGCGCCCGCGCATGAACGCG
>CAZLOV010000127.1:0-7196 GCA_964561235.1 uncultured Caulobacterales bacterium | reverse complement strand
TTCCCATATCGACAAGCCGCTCTTCTACAAGATCGCCGCCGCCTGGGGCGGGCAGGAGCGCTCGATGCTGCTCTGATGCCTGCTGCTGGCGCTTTTCGGCGCCGGCGTTGCGCGTTTCGCCGGCGGCGGTCCCGGCGTGCGCGCGCGGGCGGCCTCTCTCCAGGGCATGCTGCAAAGCGCGTTCTTGGCCTTCCTTCTGTTCGCCTCGAATCCGTTCGCGCGGGTCTTCCCGGCGCCGTTCGAGGGCGCGGACCTGAATCCGATCCTGCAGGACCCCGCGATCGTCATTCACCCGCCGCTTCTGTTCATCGGCTATGTCGGTCTGTCCGCCGCGTTCGCGCTTGCGGGCGCGGGCCTTCTTGAACGGCTGCCGGGCCGCGAACTCGCGCGATCCATCCGGCCTTGGGCGCTGCTCGCCTGGACGAGCCTCGGCGCGGGCATCGCGCTGGGCGCATACTGGGCCTATTACGAGCTTGGCTGGGGCGGCTGGTGGTTCTGGGACCCGGTCGAGAACGCGAGCTTCATGCCCTGGCTTGCTGGCGCAGCCCTGATCCATTCGGCGATCGCCACAGAGAAGCGCGGCGCGTTTGCAGGCTGGACGGTTTTTCTGGCTTTGATCGCCTTCGTCCTTTCCATTCTTGGCGCTTTCCTCGTGCGATCCGGCGTTCTCACGAGCGTGCACGCCTTCGCCCTCGATCCGGAACGCGGCTTCTGGCTGCTCGCGATCATGACGGTTGCGGCGGTGGGCGGATTTGCGCTGTTTGCGCTGCGCGCAGGCGATCTGGGCGAAGGCGAAGGCTTCGAGCCGACCAGCCGCGAGGCGTTTATCGGCGCAAACAATCTGCTGCTCGCCGCCACGGCGGGCGTGGTTCTCATCGGCACGCTCTATCCCCTCATCGGTCAGGCTCTGGATTGGTCCGTTGCGGTTGGTCCGCCCTATTTCAACCTGGCCGCCACGCCGCTCATGGTCGCGGCGCTCGCGCTGATGCCGGTTGCGCCCTTCCTGCCGTGGACGAACGGGGGCGCGAAGCCGGCGTTGAAGCAAATGCACGCCGCGCTGTTGCTGGTTCCCGTGGCGGTCACCGGCGGCGTGCTCATCTGGTTCGGCGCATCCGTGCTGGCGGTGGCAGGCGGCGCGCTCGGCGCATGGGCGATCGCGGGCGCTGCAAGCGATCTGGCGGGACCTGTGCGGCGGGCGCTGTCCACGGCGGGCAAGCTGAAGGCCTATGGCCGCGCCGCCGCGCACGCCGGCGTCGGCTTCATGGCTCTGGGCGCCGCCGCCGACGCCTCCCGTCCGCCCGAGCGGAACATCCTTCTGGCGGTGGGAGAAACGGTTGAGGCGGCCGGGCGCGAGTTCACGCTTGAGCGCCTCATGCGTGCGGACGGCGCGAACTACATCGCCGACCGCGGAATCATCCGCGTTGATGACGGACGCCTGCTGGCGCCTGAGCGCCGCTATTATCCCGCCGCCGACACCAACACGCGCGAGGTCGCCCTTGGCTCAAGCCCGGCGGGCGACCTCTACGTGTCGCTTGGCGAAGCGCGTACGCGCACGGACGGTGAGACCGGCTATGAAGTCCGCATCGCCTTCCATCCGCTGATCTGGTCGCTCGCGTTGGGCGCGGTCCTCGTCACAGGCGGCGGCCTTGCCGCGTTCGCCGGCGGACTGCGCGCGCCGCGCCGTGCGCGGAAAGCCGCCGCAAGCGCCGTGCCGGAGGCGCAGGCATGATCGCCGCGCTGACCTTGGCGCTTGCGCTTCAGGCCGCGGAGCCGGCGCTTTCGCCCGAACGCGAGGCGGAGGCGCAGGCGTTCATGCGCGAAATCCGATGCATGGTGTGTTCGGGCGAGAGCATTTTCGACAGCAATGCCGGCATGGCGCAGGACATGCGCCGCTATGTCCGCGAGCAGTTCGCCGCCGGGCGCAGTGAAGCCGAAGTGCGCGAGGCGCTAGTGGAGCGGTTCGGTCACGAAGTGCTCATGCGCCCGCCGGTTGAGCCGCGGACGGCGCCGCTGTGGCTTGCGCCCCTTGTCATTCTGCTTGGCGGCGGAGCCTTGCTCGCGGGCGCCTCGCGCCGGCGCAAGACAACGTGACCCGCCGATACCGCCGCGGAGGTTGAGCGCCGCTTGCATGCGCCGGCGCTGCGCGGGATAGCTTCCGCTTCAGGACATGAAGCAGGAGGTGAGGGGATGGCCCTTTCGGAAAAGGTGACGTTCACGGGCGCAGACGGCGACGCGCTCGCCGCCCGGCTGGAGCGTCCGCACGGGCCGGTGCGCGCGTTTGCGCTCTTCGCGCACTGCTTTTCCTGTTCCAAGGACATCCTGGCGGCCAGCCGGATCGCACGCGGGCTTGCAGATCAGGGCTTCGCCGTGTTGCGCTTCGATTTCACCGGGCTCGGCCAGTCCGAAGGCGATTTCGCCAACACCAACTTCTCTTCCAATGTCGCCGATCTCGTGAAGGCGGCGGATTATCTGCGCGAGAGCCACCAGGCGCCCACCTTGCTGGTCGGCCACTCGCTCGGCGGCGCAGCGGTGCTCGCCGCCGCAGCGCAGTGTCCGGAGGTGAAGGCGGTCGCGACCCTCGGCGCGCCTGCGGACGCCGCCCATGTCCGCCATCAGTTCATCGACCATGTCGAGCAGATCGAGCGCGACGGCGAGGCGACGGTTTCGCGCGCCGGCCGGCCCTTCACCATCCGCAAGCATTTTCTCGACGATATCGAGGGCCATAATCTCGAGGCTGCGGTCTCCAGCATGAAGGCGGCGCTGCTGATTGCGCATGCGCCGACCGATGCGACGGTCGGCGTGGAGAACGCCACCCGCCTGTTCGTCGCCGCGCGGCACCCGAAAAGCTTCCTCAGCCTCGACGGCGCGGACCATTTGCTGACCCGCGCGGAGGATGCTCGCCACGCCGCTGAGGTGATCGGCGCATGGGCGGCGCGCTATCTCGATCTGCACGAAGCGCCCGAGCCGCCGAAACCGCTCCCGGAGCCGCGCAGCGCCGTCGTGGAGGAGACCGGGCTTGGCGGTTATCACGCCTGGGCGGTCGCCGGACCGCACAGCCTTATCGTGGATGAACCTGAATCCGTGGGCGGCCTCGATGGCGGGCCGTCGCCCTACCAGTTGCTTTGCGCCTCGCTGGCGGCCTGCACGACCATGACGCTGCGGATGTATTTCCGGCGCAAGGGCTGGGATCTCGGAAACATCCGGACCGAGGTTCGGCATTCGAGGCTCGACGGCGCAGCAGCTGGGGCCCCGGCGGACCTCTTCGAGCGCGTGGTCAGCGTCGATGATGCGCTCAGCGAGGAGCAGGCCTCGAAAATCATCGAGATCGCCAATAAATGTCCGGTGCATCGCACGCTCGAGCGCAGCTCGAAAATCGAGACGCGGCAGGGCTGAAGCCCGCTTCGCCTTGATGCCGCCGCAAGCTTTGCTGATCTGTAAGGCTTCGGTCATGTAGGCGTGAACCGCGCGCCTTCATCACCGATGCTGACGACGTCACACGAGACGGCTCCGCGCTTGCGGGCCCGAGCCGAGAGACAAGGCCTCATTCATGACCTCAAAGACGTTTTCGCGTTCCATTCGCACCGTGCTTCTCGCCGCCGCCGCGGGCGGCGCCGTGCTCGCCGTTCCGGCGCTCGCCGTGCAGCAATCCGCCCAGGAGGTGCGCCCGCCTTTCGCCGCGGCGATCCCGCAGGGCGCGCCCATGTCCTTCGCCGACCTCATCGAGCAGGTCAGCGGCGCGGTCGTCTCGATCGAGGCGGCGGGCACCGTCGAGGTGGAGCCGCGCCAGGCCATGCCGCAGCTTCCGCCCCAGTTCCGCGAGTTCTTCGGTCCGTTCGGCCCGTTCCAGGAAGACGGCCAGCCGCAGTCGCGCGAACGCCGCGCCCAGGGCTCCGGCTTCTTCATCTCGGCTGACGGCCGGCTGGTGACCAACAATCATGTCGTCGCCGGCTCCGACGAGATCACAATCACGCTCAAGGACGGCGCTGAGTATCCCGCCGAGATCATCGGCACCGACGAGGCGACCGACCTGGCGTTGCTGCAGGTCGAGGCGCCGGGCGTCGAGTTCGAATACGTCACGCTGGACGCCAACCCCGATTTCCGCGTGGGCGACTGGGTCGTGGCGGTCGGCAACCCGTTCGGGCTTGGCGGCACCGCCACGGCGGGCATCATCTCCGCGATCGGGCGGCCGATCGGGGCGCAGGCCTATACCGACTTCATCCAGGTCGACGCGCCCATCAATCGCGGAAACTCCGGCGGGCCGACCTTCGATCTGGACGGCAACGTCATCGGCGTGAATTCGGCGATTTTCTCGCCAACCGGCGGGAATGTGGGGATCGGCTTTGCGATCCCGTCCGACCTCGCCGCGAGCGTTGTCGCCCAGCTCTCCGAAAACGGCCAGGTACGCCGCGGATATCTCGGCGTGAACCCGCAGACGCTCACCGCTGATCTTGCCGAGGGCTTCGGCCTTCCCGCAGACATCGAGGGCGCTGCGGTCGCCAACGTGCTCAACGATACGCCGGCGGCCCGCGCGGGCCTGCAGTCGGGCGACGTGATCACCGCCGTCGACGGCCGTCCGGTGACCGATGCGCGCGAACTGACGCGCCGGGTGGGCGCCTATGCGCCGGGCGAGCGTGTGGAATTCACCGTGTTGCGCGACGGAGAGGAGCGCACGATCACCGTGCGCCTGGGCGAACGTCCGAGCGAGAGCGAGCTTGTCGCCGGCTCCGAAGAGCCGCCCGCTCAGGCGGAACCGTTCGGCATGGCGCTGGAGCCCGCCGATGAGGCTGTGCGCGAGCGTTTCGAGATTGAAGGCGAGCGCGGGCTCGTCGTCACCGGCGTGCGCGGCGACAGCGAGGCCGCCGAGAAGAGCATCCGCCCCGGCGATCTGATCCTTGAGGCCGGCGGCGAGGATGTCGCCACGCTTGCGGACTTTGACAACGCCGTCCGGGCCGCCAAGGACGCCGGACGTCGCGCGCTTCTCGTCCTGGTCGCCAACCGCAATGGCGGCGTGCGCTACGTGGCGCTGCAGTTCGAAACGGAAGACGCCGGCGACAGCCGATAGGGCGCCGGCGCGGCTGGGAGAGCATCATGCGCGTACTGATCATCGAGGACGACGTCGACGTCGCCCGCTTCATGGCCAAGGGCCTGCGCGAGGCGGGCCATGGAGCCGATGTCGCCCATGACGGCGAAGAGGGCCTGGAAATGGCCCGCAACGCCGGCTTCGACGTGCTCGTCGTCGATCGCATGATGCCCAGAAAGGACGGACTGACGGTCATCCAGACTCTGCGGGAGGAGGGCGACCGCACGCCGGTGCTCATCCTCTCCGCGCTCGGCGAGGTCGATGATCGCGTCGAGGGCCTCAAGGCCGGCGGCGATGATTATCTGGTCAAGCCGTACGAGTTCGCCGAACTGCTCGCCCGCGTCGAGGCGCTCGCACGCCGCCGTGATCCGGAGACCGTGAAGACACAGCTGCGCGTGGGGGATCTGGAGATGGATCTTCTCGCGCGCACCGTCCGGCGCGGGCCGGAGGAAATCCTGCTCCAGCCGCGTGAGTTCCGGTTGCTGGAGTTTCTGATGCGTCATTCAGGCCAGGTGGTGACGCGGACCATGCTGCTGGAGAAAGTCTGGGACTATCATTTCGACCCCCAGACCAACGTCATCGACGTGCACATCTCACGGCTCCGGGCGAAGATCGACAAACCTTTCGACACCGCCATGCTGCACACGGTGCGCGGGCCGGCTACCGGCTCTCGGCGTGAGCCGGGGCGCGGGCGCGGCCGAGCAGCGTCCGCCCGGACGGACGCAGCGGGAGGGCCGGTTGCTGCCGGCCTTCATGCGCACGACCGCGTTCCGGCTGACGCTGCTCTCCTCGGCCCTGTTCGCGCTGTCGAGCTTCTTCATCCTGGCGCTGGTCTATGCGGCCAATGTCGGCGCGGCGATGCGCCGGGCCGACGCCGCCATCGCGCAGGAAACCGCCGCCATCGAGGCGCGCTTCGAACGGGGCGGCGCGCCTGCGGTCAACCGCTACATCGTCCAGCGCTCCGTTGGAGGCGGCGAGTTCCTCTACCTGCTGCTTGACGGCGAGGGCGCGGAGATTTCCGGCAATCTTTCCAACCTGCCCGCCGAGCCGGTGGACGCCGACGGTCGGGTGCGCTTCCAGTACGACCGGGCGCCGGCTGACGGCTCCGAAGGCGTGGAGGAGGAAGGCCGCGACGCCCGCGGGCGGCTCAGCGCCCTCGACGCCGAATACAGCATCTTCGTCGGCCTCGACGTGGAGGAGGAAGCCCGCTTCACCGCGGGCATCCTCAACTCCGTGCTGCTTGCTTCCGCGCTGTCGATCATGCTCGGGGTGGGCTCGGGCGCGGTGGTGAGCCGGCGTTTCGCGCGGCGGCTTGAGGGCATCAACGTGGCCGCGCGCAAGGTTATGTCCGGTCATCTTCAGACACGCGCGCCGCGGACCTATTCGGGCGACGATCTCGACGAGCTGTCGGGGAATTTCAACGACATGCTCGACCGTGTGGAGCGTCTGATGCATCGCATGCGCACCGCAGGCGATTCCATTGCGCACGACCTGCGCCTGCCGCTGACGCGGATGCGCTCGAGGCTGGAATCCGCGCTCGTCGAAGCCGGCGATCTGGCGGAACGGGAAGCGGCGCTCGCCCAGGCGGTCGCCGATACCGACGAGCTGCTCAAGACATTCAATGCAGTGCTTTCGCTGTCCCGCCTGCAGGCGGGCGAGCGCCGGCGCGCCTTTGAATCACTCGACGCCGGGGAGATCGCTGCGGATGTTGCGGAGCTCTACGAGCCGGTCTGCGAGGAAGCCGGCCTCGACTTCGCCGTCGAGACCGCCCCGGGACTGGACCTGCTTGGTGATCGCGAACTGGTCGCCCAGGCCGTCGCCAACCTGCTCGACAACGCCGTGAAATACACCCCGCAGGGCGGCGCCGTCGCCTTGCGCGCGCGCCGTGCGGGCTCCGGCGAGGTCGAGCTCTCGGTCACGGACACGGGCCCCGGCGTGCCCCCTGAGGAACGCGTGCGCGTGCTGGAGCGCTTCGTGCGTCTTGAGAAAAGCCGCAACAAGCCCGGGGTCGGCCTCGGGCTTTCGCTGGTCCATGCCATCGCCGAGGTGCATGGCGCGACGCTGGTGCTCGACGACGGACCCGGCGCCGTGCAAGGCGCAGGGCCGGGCCTGCGCG
>CAZLOV010000126.1:0-7283 GCA_964561235.1 uncultured Caulobacterales bacterium | reverse complement strand
GCGCCGCCTCGTCGAGATCCTCGAGCGTGGCGATCACCGGCAGGCGGCCGACGAATTCCGGGATCAGGCCGAACTTGAGAAGATCGTCCGGCTCGACCTCACGCAGGACGTCGCCCTGGCGGCGGTCGTCCGGATCGCGCACGTCGGCGCCGAAACCGACCGCCGTGCCCTTGCCGCGCTGCGAGATCACGCGCTCAAGGCCCGCGAAGGCGCCGCCGACGATGAAGAGAATGTTCGTCGTGTCCACCTGCAGGAACTCCTGCTGGGGATGCTTGCGGCCGCCCTGCGGCGGCACGCTTGCGACCGTGCCTTCCATGATCTTCAGAAGCGCCTGCTGGACGCCCTCGCCCGACACGTCGCGCGTGATGGAGGGGTTGTCCGACTTGCGGCTGATCTTGTCGATCTCGTCGATATAGACGATGCCGCGCTGGGCGCGCTCGACATTGTAGTCGGCCGCCTGCAGCAGCTTGAGCACGATGTTCTCGACATCCTCGCCGACATAGCCCGCTTCCGTCAGCGTGGTCGCATCCGCCATCGTGAACGGCACGTCGAGGATGCGCGCCAGCGTCTGGGCGAGCAGGGTCTTGCCGCAGCCCGTCGGACCGATGAGCAGGATGTTGGACTTCGCGAGCTCGACGTCCGGATTGGCGCCGGCGTGGTTGAGGCGCTTGTAATGATTGTGCACAGCCACCGCGAGCACCCGCTTGGCGTGGTGCTGGCCGATCACGTAATCCTGCAGGACGTTGTAGATCTCAAGCGGCGTCGGGACGCCTTCCTTGGACTTCACCAGCGAGGATTTGTTTTCCTCGCGGATAATGTCCATGCACAGCTCGACGCATTCATCGCAGATGAACACCGTCGGCCCTGCGATCAGCTTGCGGACCTCGTGCTGGCTCTTGCCGCAGAACGAGCAGTAAAGGGTGCTCTTGCCGTCGCCCGTGGTCGCCTTGGTCATGTGCGCTCCAGTCCGCGCCGGACGGTCCGGCGCGTCGTCTGCTTCGAGGCCCGCGGCCTCCTTCCGTCCGTCCCCAAGCAAGATGGAGGCCGGGCGTCGAAGCAAACCGCAGCTTCGTTACGAATATACGATCACACCGATCACGCCGGGATCAAGCGCGCACAGCCGCGCAGCCCGCGCGCAAGGCAGCCGGATCAGACGCCCTCCGGACCGGCGCGGCGCTCGTAGACCTCGTCGATCAGCCCGAAATCCCTCGCTTCCGCAGCATTGAGGAAGAAATCGCGGTCAAGCGCGGTCTCGACCGTGTCGTGATCCTTGCCCGTATGCTTGACGTAGATGTCGTACATCCGGCGCTTCATCTTCAGGATGTCTTCGCCGTGACGCTCGATGTCGGCGGCTGTGCCGCGGAATCCGCCCGAGGGCTGGTGCATCATGATGCGGGCGTTCGGCGTGGCGAAGCGCATGCCCGGCTCGCCTGCAGCGAGCAGGAGCGACCCCATCGAGGCCGCCATTCCGATGCACGCCGTGGCAACAGGGCAACGGATGTACTGCATCGTGTCATAGATCGCGAGACCGGACGTCACCACGCCGCCTGGCGAGTTGATGTACATCGAGATCTCTTTTTTCGGATTTTCCGATTCGAGATACAGCAGCTGGGCCACCATGAGGCTCGCCATGTGATCCTCGATCGGCCCGGTGACGAACACGATCCGCTCCTTGAGGAGCCGCGAGTAGATGTCGAAGGCGCGCTCGCCCCGGCTGGTCTGCTCGACCACCATCGGAACGAGGTTCATCATCACGTCCTGCGGGTCCTTCATCGCGGGAAAACTCCTGGGCGGGCGCCGTTGGGATGGTGTCCGGGCGATTATCAAGAATCACGCCCGCAGCGAACGCCGCGGGCGGACCATTAGGCTGGTGCGCGCAGGCGACTTTTGCAAGGCCGCCGCGCGCGCGCAAGACAGCTGAGCGGAACTACTCGCCGTCCTTGGCCTTCTTCTTCGCAGCGGGCTTTTTCGCTGCAGGCTTCTTGGTCGGCTTGTCCTCCGCCTCGCCGGATTTGGCCGCCGCCTTCTTCTTCGCGGCGGGCTTCTTTTCCCCGGCGGAGGCTTTGGCGGTCTTGCCGGCGGGTTTTTTCGGCGCCTGTCCGGGAAGAATGTCCTCGTCGAAGAGCGTGTCGCGATCGACCGGCTCCTCGCTCACCTCGGCGAGTTCAAGGATATAGTCGACGACCTTCTCCTCGTAGATCGGCGCGCGCACCGCCTGGATCGCGCCCGGGTTCTTCTGGAAGTACTCCACAACCTCGCGCTCGCGGCCCGGATACTTCATCGCTTCCTGGTTGACCGCCCGCGCGATCTCTTCCTGGGTCACCGCGACATTGGCCTTGCGCCCGATCTCGGCGAGCACAAGACCGAGACGCACGCGGCGCGCAGCGATCTCGCGGTAATCCGCTTCAAGCTCCTCATCGGACTTCGCAGCGTCGTCCTCTTCGAGCTGACCGGCTTCCTTGGCGGCCTGAACCTCGCGCCAGATGCCCTCAAACTCGCTTTCGACCATGCGCGCGGGCAACGGCACGTCCTTGTGCCCGGCGTCGAGCTGGTCGAGCAGATACCGCTTCACCTTGAGGCGGGCGGCCTGGTTGAGCTCCTGGGCGAAGCGCTGCCGCAGCGCGTCCTTGAGCGCGTCCAGATCAGACAGGCCCAGACGCTCGGCCAAGCTGTCGTCAATCGCGGCTTCCTGCGGGGTCTCCACGCCGGTGACCTTGGTCTCGAAGACCGCCGGCTTGCCGGCCAGATGCGCCACGCCGTAATCCTCGGGGAAGGTGACCTTCACCTCGATCTCGTCGCCGGCCTTCGCGCCCTTGAGCTGCTCTTCGAAGCCGGGGATGAACGCGCCCTCCCCGATCGCAACGCGCGCGCCTTCCGCGGAGCCGCCCTCGAACACCTCGCCGTCGAGCTTGCCGACAAAGTCGCACACCACGACGTCGCCTTCGGCGGCTTTCGCCTTGGCGCCCTTGTCTGCGTAGGCGCGGCTGTCGGCGGCCAGCTTCTCGAGCGCCTCGTCGACCTGGGCCTCGTCGACCTCTGCGACCTGCTTGATAAGCTTGAGTTCCTTGGGATCGACCGCCTCGAACTCGGGCATGATCTCGACCTTGATCTCGAAGGCGAAATCGGAGCCGTTGCGGATCACGTCCTCGGCGTCGGACTTGACGTCCACTTCCGGCTGCGAGGCCGGGCGCAGCGCGTGCTGGTCAAGCGTTTCCTGGGTCGTCTGAGGAACGAGCTCCTGCAGGATGTCGCCCATGATGGACGCCCCGAACATCTTGCGGATGTGGCTTGAGGGCACCTTGCCCGGGCGAAAGCCCTTCAGGCGCACTTCGGGACGGATCTGCTCGATCTTGGCGCTCAGCCGCTCTTCAAGTTCGGCGGCCGGCACCACGACTTCAAAGGTGCGCGAGAGGCCATCGGCGGCTTTTTCCTGAACGTTCATCTGGGTCAAGAGCCTTGTTCGGACGGACGCGCGAACGCGTCCGCAAGCGGGTTCTTCGGGCGGCCTTGTCAGGCCTTACGCGCATCCACGCCGGATGATCCGGCTTGTCAAGCACGCCCGTGTCGGGAAACGAGCGCGGGTTATGTCATGCGCGCCAGCCCCGCGCAACGGCGCCGCCCGCACTCGTGCAGCATTGGTGCGGCTGGAGGGACTCGAACCCCCACGGGTCTCCCCACTGGAACCTAAATCCAGCGCGTCTACCAGTTCCGCCACAGCCGCGGCGGGTCTATCTCTAGCCTCTCCGCGGCCCGACGAAAACGGATCTCGCCATGACCGACACGCCCTCCCCGACCGCTGACCAGCCTGTCGACTGGGAGCAGCGCTTCCGGGAGGACGCCGCGCCCTGGGAACGCGGATCGCTTCATCCTGCAGCCGGAATGTGGATCGGCGACGGATCCGCTCTGAAGAACGCCTCCATCCTCGTGCCGGGCTGCGGGCGCGGGCCTGAACCCCTGGCCTTCGCCAAGGCCGGCCTCGAGGTGACCGCGCTGGACATGGCGCCGTCTGCGATCGCCTTCCAGCGGCGCGTGTTGGCGGAACACGGCCTTTCCGCCGTGCTGGTGGAGGGAGACGCGCTGGCCTGGCGGCCGGATGCGCCGGCCGATCTGATCTACGAACAGACCTTCCTGTGCGCCATCTCGCCGAAACTGCGCCCCGCCTACGAGGAGGCCGTCCATGCCTGGCTCAAGCCGGGCGGACGCCTGCTTGCGCTCTTCATGCAGAAGGATGAATGGGGCGGTCCGCCCTACGCCTGCCCGCTTGCATCGATGCGGAGCCTTTTCAGTCCCGCCCGCTGGCGCTGGCCGGAGGCGGAGCCGGTTCGCTTCGATCATCCGTCCCAGCCGGCGCTTCACGAACTGGCGTTCGAGCTGACCCGGCTTTGAGCGCGCTCGCCCCGGCGGGCGCGTTCACCCCGGCGGGCGCAGCGGTCCGGCGGCTGGACATCGCCGAGGCCGTCATCGGAGCCCGGAACAGGATGAAGCCGATCGCAACCGCAGCGGCGAGGACATTGGCGGCCGCAATGCCCACGAGAAGCCCGGCCGGCCCGCCCAGCGCGGCGCCGATCCACGCCAGCGGCGCGAGCAGGACGATGCAGCGGATGATGTGGAGCATCATGCCGTAAAGCGGCCGGCCAAGGCCGTTCAGCCCGGCGCTCGCCGCCATGCACACGCCGTAGCCGAACACCGTCGGCGTGGCGATCCACCAGTAGAGCCGCGCCATGTCCTGACCGGCCTCCGACGGCAGGAAGACCGGTGCGAGCACGGGCGCCAGAAGCCAGAGCAGCAGCGTCACCGCCGCCGTCCAGCCGGCGCAGAAGAGAAACGCCTTGGCGAAGGCCTCGCGCACCCGGTCCGACAGGCCCGCGCCGCCGTTCTGGCCGGTGATCGGCCCCATCGAGCCGGAAAGGGCGAACAGCGGAATGATCGCGAAGGCTTCCACCCGGCTCGCCACGCCGAAACCGGCCACCGCGCCCTCGCCGAACGGGGCCACGGCGGCGAACACGACCGCAACGGAGAGCGGGTTGATCATGTTGGAGCCCGCCGCCGGTCCGCCGACGCGCGCGATCTCGCGCCAGTTCCACAACAGCTCCGACCATCCCGGAAAGACCAGGTCGATCAGCTTTTCCTTGAAGGCGAGATAGCCGAGCACGATCACGAAGACGACGAGATTGGCGATCACCGTGGCCAGCGCGGCCCCGGTCACGCCGAGTTCCGGAAACGGTCCCCAGCCGAAGATCAGGAACGGGTCCAGCACCATGTTGACCACGGCCGACAGCATCATGACGAGGCTTGGAACAACCGCCTCGCCAAGCGCGCGCAGGATGTTGGAGGCGATCATCGGTCCGACGATGAAGACGATGCCGGAGAACCAGACGCTCATGTAATCGTGGATGTGCGGCATCATCGCATCGGTCGCGCCCATGGCGCGGAACAGCGGATCGATGCTCAGGCGGCCGATCACCGAAAGCACGAGCACGATGAGGAAGGACAGCAACAGCGCGTCCGTCGTCACCCGCCGGACCTGCCCGGTCTCCCCGCGCCCGGCCGAGCGCGCCACGACGGAGACCGCGCCTGCGCCGAGGCCGATCGCGACGCTCATCACCGCCATCGAGATCGGAAAGACAAAGGAGACGGCGGCCAGTTCGGCCGTTCCAAGCCGGCCGACCCAGTAGGCGTCGATCACGCCGGTGAGCATCATCGCCATGATGCCGAAGCTCATCGGCACCACCAGGCGCAGGATGTGGCCGAAGACCGGTCCCTGCGTCAGGTCACGCGGCGGGCGGGATGCCATCGGGATGCCTCGCGGGGCGGCTGAACGGACCGGTTACATAGGCCCCGCCCCGCCGGCGCGCCAGCGAAGCGCGGTCACTTCACCTTTTCCTGTTCGTCGCCCCGGTGCGACAGGTCGAAGGCGGCCATGCCCGCGAGATTGACGATATCCGCGACGCTGGAGGTGAGCCGGGCGATCTGCACGGACTTTTCCAGACCCACCAGCAGACCCTCGATCACGGTCGCTCCGCCCGCCGCCTTGAGCAGGCGCGTGGCGATCGAGGCGGAGTGGACGGCGGGCATGACGAGCACGTTTGCGGGACCGGAGAGCCGGCAGAACGGATAAAGCCGGTGATGCTCCGGATCGAGGGCGATGTCGGCGGCCATTTCGCCGTCGAACTCGAAATCGGCGCCCCGCGCGGTGAGGATCTCGACGGCTTCCTGAACCTTCAGCGTGCGCGCCCCGGGCGGATTGCCGAAAGTGGAATACGACATGAAGGCCGCACGCGGCGTCAGGCCCAGCTTGCGGGCCGCCTTCGCCGCGCCTTCCGCGATGTCGGCGAGCGCTGTCGCGTCGGGAAACTCCGCCACGTTGGTGTCGGCGATCACCAGCGTCCGGCCCCGCGCCAGCGCGACCGAAAGGCCGATGATGCGCCCGCCGGGCTGCTCGTCCAGCACGAGGCGGATGTCGGAAAGCGTGTTGTTGAAATGGCGCGTCACCCCGGAAACCAGCCCGTCGGCATGTCCGAAGCGCAGCATGCAGGCGGAAAACACGTTGCGGTCGTTGTTCACGAGGCGCTGGACGTCGCGGCGCAGATAGCCCCGGCGCTGCAGGCGTTCGTAGAGAAAGTCGACATAGTCCGGATTGTGATCGGACAGGCGCGCATTGCGGATTTCAAGGTCCGCGCCCTCCAGGCCTAGCGCCTTCATGTTTTCCCGCGCCACGCTCTCGCGCGCGACCAGCACCGCCTTGCCGAGCCCCTGGCTCTGGAAGGCGTGGGCGGCGCGGATGACCCGCGGCTCCTCGCCTTCGGCGAAGACGATGCGCTTTTCCTCGCCGCGGATCACGCTGGTGACGTACTGCTGCAGCGAGGCGGTCGGATCGAGCCGGCGGGCAAGCGACTGGCGATAGCCCGCAGGGCTCGGGATGGGCTTGCGCGCCACGCCGCTCTCTTCCGCAGCCCTTGCGACATAGGGCGGCACCCAGGAGATGAGCCGCGGATCGAACGGCGCGGGAATGATGTAGTCGCGCCCGAAGCTCAGCCGGTCTGTACGGTAGGCGCGCGAAACCTCGTCAGGCACGTCCTGCCGGGCGAGCTCCGCGAGCGCGCGGGCGGCGGCGAGCTTCATCTCCTCGTTGATCGTGCGCGCACGCACGTCCAGAGCTCCGCGGAAGATGTAAGGAAAACCAAGGACGTTATTGACCTGGTTCGGGAAATCGGATCGCCCTGTGGCGATGATGGCGTCCGATCGCACCGCCTTGACCTCATCCGGCATGATCTCGGGCGTCG
>CAZLOV010000125.1:0-7370 GCA_964561235.1 uncultured Caulobacterales bacterium | reverse complement strand
GCACGGGCCGGCGCAACGCTTGATCTGGTACAGCATGCAGGGCCGGGTGCGGCCTTCATAGACGCTGTCCGAGCAGGTGCGCAGCAGGAAGGCCTTCTGCAGGGTGTCGAGCGTGCGGTTGACCGCGCCCGCCGAGGCGAAGGGGCCGAAATAATCCCCCTTCATGCGCCGCGCGCCGCGATGCTTCATGAGCTGGGCGGCGGCGTGCTCGCGGCGGATCAGGATGTAGGGAAAGCTCTTGTCGTCGCGCAGCAGGATGTTGAAGCGCGGCTTGAGGCGCTTGATCAGATTGGCTTCCAGCAGCAGCGCCTCGGTCTCGGTGTTCGTGACGACGAACTCCATCGCGCGGGTCAGCGCGATCATCAGCGCAATGCGGTTGTTGTGTCCGCCGCCCTTGGCGTAGCTGGCGACGCGGCTTCGAAGCTTGCGCGCCTTTCCGACATAGAGAAGCGCGCCCGCCTCGTCATACATCCGGTAGACGCCGGGCTTTTGCGGCAGGCGCTTGACGTAGTCGGCGATGATCTCGGGGCCGGAGCGGCCGTCCGCCTCGATCTCTGCGGGCGCAGCGGCGAGGCCTTCGGCGTCAGCGGGCGTATCGGGGCGGTCGGCTCTGGGCATGGCCGCCAGAGATAAGCGCTTCGCGGCCGCGCGTGAACGCCCGCGTGTGCGCCATCCCTAGTCTCGCGGCGCGTCTTCGCCGGGGACGGGCGGCAGGCCGGGCATGAAATCGCCCGGATAGGCCGGCCGGGCGCGGTAGCGCGGATGGAAGTCGGGTGACGGCTCCGGCGCGGAGGGCGGACGCAGATAGTGTTCGCCGCGGTCGAGCAACTCCAATCCGTTGCGCAGCGCCTCGAAGAGCGCCGGCAGGGATTTGCGCGTCATCGGCGCGCAGGGCTCGCCCTTGCGGCCGCACGGGTAGACGTCGACCGCCTCCTCGTCCAGGCGGATCCACCAAAGCTCGCGGGTCAGGTTTTTCGGGGTGCGCCGGGCGTTGAGCGCGTAGATGATCTGCTCGACCAGCTTTTTCTTGGCCGCAGCCTCCTTGCCGGAGAGGCGCCAGAATTCGCCCAGCGTGGCGACGAGATGGGCGTCGGTGAGCTGGCGCGCGGGCAGGTCGGGCCTGGAGCGGGTGTTCTTCACCTCGACGAGCTTGACCAGCACTGTGCCGGGGCGCTCCGGGTCCTCGCGCACGAACAGGCCGTCCACGCCGCGGTCGCGGCCCCATTTCACGTCGATCCAGCGCCAGCCTTCGCCAACCGCGGCGAGACCGGCGATCAACTCGCCCAGATCGCCCTTCACCCGGCCGTCGGCGGGCGCGCGCTTGCGGAAGCCCTCATACGGGACCTGCCCGATGTCGAACGGCGCATAACGCGCCGCTGCGCGCGCCTGGTCGCGCTCGGCGCGGCGGCGCCCGCGCACGCTGGCGATCAGCGCGGCAAGGCAGGCCAGCGCAACCAGCGCGCTGCCGGCTGCAATCCAGATCTCATAAGGAAGGTCCAGCGCCGCCATGGCTCCCTTCGCCCGGCCGGGCGTCCGTCCGCGAGAACTGCGGCTGACCAAGCAAGATCAGCGCCAGCGTTCATAGGACACCCCGACGCCCTGCGCATCCTCGAGCGCGGTCGTTTTTTCCACCGCAAGTCTGAGCCGCTTGACCCGCGGATCGGAAAAGACCGCCGCGGCGATCGCCTCCACGAGATCCTCCAGCAATTCGTGGTGACGCGCGCCGACGACCTGGCGCACGGTCTCGGCGAGCGCGGCGTAGTTGACGGCCCTGGCGAGCTCGGCGTGGGGGTGGACGGCGGTGGGGTCGACCTCCGCCTCGATGTCCACGGTCACGGGCTGCTTGCGGCCGCGCTCGCTGTCATAGACGCCGACCTCGGCCATGAGCGAAAGCCCGCGCACGCGCACGCTGAGACGTTCGCCGCTCCAGACGGGTTCGCGCGCGGTCTCGGCGGGGGCGGCCGAGGGATGACGCACGGGATCGGATTTCATCATGGGAGACCTTCGTTCCGGAGCTTTCGACCCATATAGGATGGATCGCGAGGGCGCAGAACCGACGCGCCGCACCCCGCCCTTTCCCCGAACGGAGCCGTTCCATGTCCGATCCTCGCCCCGCGCCCGTCAAGACGGCGCTGGTCACCGGCGCCGCCCGGCGCGTCGGCCGCGCCTTCGCCCAAGCGCTCGCCGCGGACGGCTATGCGATCGCCGTGCACTACAACCGCTCGGCCGGCGAGGCAGAGGCGTTCGCCCGCGAGATCGAGGCCGGGGGCGGGCGCGCGGCGGCCGTCGGCGCGGATCTCTCCGACCCTGAAGCGGCTGAAGGCCTGATCGGCGCGGCGGCCGAGGCGCTGGGCGAGATCGGCGTGCTGGTGAACTCCGCCTCGATCTTCGAGGACGACCGTCCAGACTCCATCACGCCCGAGACATTCCGCCGCCATCTCGACGTCAACACGCTGGCGCCGGCGCTTCTGTGCAAGGCGTTCGCCGCCCAGGCCTCGCGCGGCGCGATGATCCTCAACGTGCTTGACTACAAGCTCTTCAATCTGAACGCGGATTTCTTCAGCTACTCGATCTCGAAATACGCGCTGAAGGGGATCACGGAGATGCTCGCGCGCGATCTGGCCCCGGATGTCCGCATCAACGCCGTGGCTCCGGGCCTCACCCTGCCGAGCCCGTATCATTCGGTTGCGGATTTCGAGCGGCTGCACCACGACAATCCGCTCGGATCAGGCCCCGATCCCGACGACCTCGTGCGGGCGCTTCGCTTCTTCCTCGAAAGTCCGCCGGTGACGGGTCAGATCCTGTGCGTGGACGGCGGCCAGCATTTCGATCCGCGCCTGACGCGCGACGTGTTCGGGTCATTGTAATGGTCCCGTCCGGCGAGTAATCTTGCGAGAATTTCGCGGGTGGAATGAATGATTGATTCAAAGAACGTTCTTTACTTGCCGTGGCCGTTCAAGGCGCTCGCCCTGGCTGTCCTCGGTGTGGCTTTCGCCGCCTCGATTCTTGTCGCGATCAGCTTCGTCGGGCGCGACGGCGCCTCGGACTGGATCCTGTTTGCGCTGGCCACTGCGCAGGTGGCGACGACGGCCTTCGCCTTCCTCGTGGTGATCCTGTTCTCGCAGAGGGACGCGAACATCCGCGTTCTCCAGCGCCAGACGCGGGCGTTCCTGTCCCGGCAACTTCCCCGGTTTCTCGCCCGTATCACCGTGCCGGACGTCACCAAGGACACGGTGAAGGTGCGCAGCCTCGGAGATCGGGACATCTTCGGCCATCTTTACGAGATCACGATCGCCGATCGCATGCGTTACCGGCTGATGGTCGCGGTCAACGTCCGCCGGCTCATCGCCGTCTATTTCGTCAAGCTGAAGGGCGACCCAGCGGATCGGGCCGCACGGGCTCGGGAGGTGTTCGACTTCACCTTCGCTGGTGCGGAGAAAGTCGGCTACACGATTTCCTATCAGGAGACCGTACGCGAAGGTGAACCGCTTGTGTCGATCTGGCTTACAACCGACACCGGCGAGGACGAGTTCCTGACGTCGCCCGCAAAGAAGCTCTTTTGGGCGCAGGACCTCGCAATGATGACACAATCCTTCCTGCGCACCGCAGTCCGCCACGCTGACGATGTAGAGATCGACTTCAAGGCTGAACCGAGCACGCTCTGAGGCGCGAAGCGTTCAGCCGCGCCGCGCGATCGCCTTCTCCCCGCAGGAGGGGCGGCGGATCTCCACGCTCACAAGGCCGTCCAGCCGGGTGTCGAGGCGTTCAAACACCCACAGCGCGATCGCTTCAAGCGAGGGATGGTCCAGCCCCTCCACGTCGTTGAGCAGACGATGGTCGAGCTGGTCGCGGATGTCGGCCAGCGCCGCGTCGATCTTCCAGAAATCGACCACCATCCCGCTTTCCGGCGCCGGCTCGCCGCGCAGGGTCACCGTGCCGGCGAAGGAATGGCCGTGCAGGCGCGAAAAGGGATGGTCCTTCGCCTCGTGCTCGAAATGGTGAGCGGCGTCGAAGGCGAAATCCTTCGAGATTTCGATCGTCGGGCGGGTCATGGCGCGCGTGTCAGGCCGCGATCTGCGGCGGGTTCATCCAGACAAGCGCGGCGATATACGCGCAATACGCGCCGAAGAAAACGATCCCGGACAGCCGGCCCACCGCCTGCCGGCGCATGGCGTAGACGAGCACCAGCACGCTGGCGGCCAGCATCACCCAGTAATCCAGCACGAAGAACTCGGCGTCCACATCCACGCCGCCCTGGACGGGCCCGGCGACAAGGCCGGCGATGCCGCCCACGGCGAAGACGTTGAAGATGTTCGAGCCGATGACATTGCCGATCGCCATTTCGGAATGACGGCGGAAGGCGGCGACAAGCGCCGTGGCGAGTTCCGGCAGCGAGGTGCCGAAGGCGATCACCGTCAGGCCGATGACGGCTTCCGGCACGCCTGCGGCCTCGGCCATGCCGCGCGCGCCCTCCACCATCAGATTGGCGCCCAGCGGCAGCGCGACGACGCCCACAAGCGTGGTCAGTCCGATGGCGAGGCCCGATTGCGGCAGGTTCTCAATGGAATCCACATCCGCCAGCTCCGCGGCGACGGGATCGTCGGCCGCCCGGCTGGCGTTGATCCCGAGATAGGTCACATACGCAACGATGAGCGCCGCCAGGATCGCGCCGTCGGCCAGCCCCAGAACGCCGTCCCAGGTAAGCCCCACCAAAAGCGCGCACGCCAGAAGCGCAAGCACGGCGTTGGTGCGGACCCCGGAGGCGCCCGTGGCCAGCGGCGCGATGATCGCCGGCAGGCCGAGCACCAGAAACACGTTGGCGATGTTGGAGCCGACGATGTTGCCAAGCGCGATGCCCGGCGCGCCCGACAGCGAGGCGGCGGCTGAGACCACCATCTCGGGCGCGGAGGTGCCGAACGCCACCACCGTCAGCCCGACTAGGAGCGGCGCCACGCCCAGCTTGCGCGCGAGGCTCACCGCGCCGCGAACGAGAAAATCGCCGCCGAAAAGCAGCACGACGATGCCGCCTGCGACCAGCAGCAGATCGAACAGAAGGACCGGCATCAGGGCTCCGTCGCGGCGGCGTGGCGCAAGGCCCCGGGCTTAATCGAAGCGCTTGTATTCGATGAGATTCAAAAGACCGAAGACGGCGACGCAAAGTCCGACAGCGATGACGGCGGCCATGGGCGGCTCCTGTTTTCCGAACAACCAACGCGCGCCGTTCTAGCGGAAGCCGCGCGCGTGCGCTAGCGACGCCCGCCGCCTGCGTGCGTACGCGGTGTACGCAGCGCCCCATTGAATGGATCAATCACAAATCCTTGTAAATTCAATCGGGTGATCCGGTTGATCGCGCGCCGATAGCTCATAGGTATCAGGGTGTCGCATCGAAACAGCCCCGGTCAGCCGGGGCGGAAGGAAGACCGATGAGAACGAAGCTGAACCGCGTCGAGGCCCGTCAGGCCGAAGAACGGACCGATCAGCGCCGCGTCTTCCTCATCTCGCTCGTCCTTGCGGCGGCGGCGATGGGGGCGGCCTACGCCGGGTTCGTGATCGTGTTCTGACGCTTCCGCGGCTGACTTCGACCCGAACGCAAGCAGACAAGAGGCATTCCCATGAGCACCGCCGTTCTCAAAACCGACATCAAGGCGGAAGACAAGCCGCGCATTTCCGTCGCCGACGATTCCGACCGCAAGCGCCTGTCCGGCGCGCTCGCGAAAACGGTTGGCGACGCGTACATGCTGATGGCCAAGACGCAGGGCTATCACTGGAACGTGGCCGGCCCGCTCTTTGTGTCGATCCACGAACTGACCGAGAAACAGTACCAGGACCTGTTCGAGGCCGCCGACGACCTCGCCGAGCGCATCCGCGCGCTGGGCCAGCGCGCCCCCGGCTCCTATCGCGAGTTCGCCGCGGCGACCATCGTCGAGGACGATGACGGGTCGGTCAAAACCGCCCAGGAAATGGTCGAGACGCTGGCGCGCGACAACGAAGCCTGCGCGCGCCGCCTGAAGGAGGTTTCCGACATCGCCGAGGAGCTCGGCGACAAGGTGACCGAGGACATGGCCATCGACCGCATGCAGACCCACGAACAGAACGCGTGGATGCTCCGCGCGATTGCTGCGTCGGACGGCTAGGCCGTCACGGCGAGGCCCGGGAACACGCGAGCCTTCGACCCTCCCCGCACCTGAACCCGGGCCTTCGCTCAGCCCGCCGCCGGCCCTCCCCTCCGGCGGCGGGCTTTTTTCATCCCGATTGTCGCACCTGCGCGCTTGGTGTAAGGAGCGTTTCGCGACGGCGGCCCGCCCGGCGGGATCGGCCCTCCGGGCCAGACGGCGCGCCGCGCAGGGGTTGTTTCATGAAGCGTATTTTCGCCGCCGGCGCGTTCGCGCTGGCGAACCCGGCCATGGCCGCCGCTCAGGAGAGCCCGGCCGGCCAGACCTTCGACATCGTGCAGGGCGAGGCCAGCTGGTCGGTCGTCTTCCACGAAGACGGGCTTTACGAGAGCGAAGCCTCCGGCCAGGGCGAATGGTCGTTCCAGGACGGCGTTCTGTGCCTCTCCGGACTGACCGAAACGGGCGAAGCCGAAGAGCCGCGCTGTGCGGAATGGACCGAGCTTGAAGTCGGCGAGAGCGCTGTCACGACCGCGTGGTCGGACGACGGCGCGGAGATGACGATCACGCGCGTCGAATAACTGAGCCTGAAAGTCAGACTTTGCGGCCGTCCGGTCCCTCCCCGGGCGGCCGCGCTTCGTTGGCGCTTACCCCGAAGCGCCCCGGCGTGTTAGGACACGGTTAACCTTGGGCGGCCGCGCCCGGGCCATGACGAAACAAGGGGGACGTTTTTCTCATGGGCTTCATTTTCGGGCGGGTGGCCGGGTCCACCCTGACATTGTTCGCCGCCTTCCTGCTCTCCATCGCGCTTCTCGTCGGGATCGGCCTCGCCTCGCCCTCGACGCTGAACTGGATGCTGGACGGCGCGGAGATCGTGGAAGACCTGCTCACCCATACCGGGATACCGGACCGCTACAATAACTGGGTGCGCATCTTTGTCGGCGACGAGCAGATCCTGCTGATCTTCTTCACGATCATCGCGCGTTTACTGATCGCTCTGGTGGGTTCCAGCTTCACCGCCGCGATCGGCCGCAACAACTAGCGCGCCGACAGCCGCCCTGAGGTTTTGCGTCCGCGATGGGTTCGGCCTAGAACGCGCGCCGGATCCACACCCTTTCCTGAGGACGCGCGCTCCCATGGGCTTCAAATGCGGCATCGTCGGCCTGCCGAATGTCGGCAAGTCGACGCTTTTCAATGCGCTCACGCAGACCGCCGCCGCGCAGGCGGCGAACTATCCCTTCTGCACGATCGAGCCGAATG
>CAZLOV010000124.1:0-7390 GCA_964561235.1 uncultured Caulobacterales bacterium | reverse complement strand
GCCGCCGCCCTCGGCGAGCTCCAGCATGGCCGTGACCCAGGCGCGCCCCGCGTCGGGCGGCGTCTGCACCGCTTCGCGCGGCAATCCGGCGGAGGCGAGCCCGTCCTGAAGCGCGGCCACGATGGCGGAGACCGTGCGCGCCGCCTCGCTGCCGCCGCGCAGGATGAGCCCGTTGGCGGCGCGCACGCACAATCCTGCGGCGTCGGCGGCGACATTGGGGCGGCTCTCGAAGATCACGCCGATCACGCCGAGCGGCACGCTGATCTCGGAAATCTCCAGCCCGTTGGGCCGGCTCCAGCGCCGCTTCACCAGGCCGACGGGGTCTTCCTGATCGGCGATCGCCCGCAGGCCGGCCACGACGCCCGCGAAACGCTCCGCATCAAGCCGCAGGCGGTCGACGAAGGCCGGCGCGGCTCCGCCGGCTGCGCTGGCTTCGGCTTCCTCCGCATTGACGGCGAGCACCCCGTCGCGCGCGGCCTCGAGGTGATCCGCCATCGACCGGATCGCGCCGGTCCGGCCGTCCGGACCGGCGGCTTCCAGCGCACGCGCGGCGCGGCGGGCGGCCGCGCAAAGACGCGCGGTCTGCTCGGGAATGTCCGACGTCTGCGTCATGGTTGTTTCAGGCTTTCGTCCAGCACCAGGTCATCCGCATGTATCACCGAGACCGCCCGGCGATAACCGAGCCGGCTGTCGATCTCGGAAGAGTTACAGCCGGCGATGCGGCCGCATTCGTCGCTGTCATACCCGGTAAGGCCTGTCGCGAAGGCCGCGCCGTCGGGCCCCTCCAGCCGCACCGGCTCGCCCTTGCCGAACTGTCCCTTCACCGCGACGATCCCGGCGGGCAGGAGGCTCTTGCCGCTTTTCACCGCCCGTACCGCGCCGGCGTCGAGCACGAGCCGGGCGTCCGCCCTGATGGCCGTGGCGATCCAGGCGCGTCTGGCGTTCTCCGGCGAGGTGCGCGCGGAAAACCAGGTTGCGCGCGCGCCCTCGTCGAGGCCAAGCAGCGGATGCGCCCTGTCGCCGCGCGTGATGACGGTTTCGCAGCCGGCCTGCGCGGCGATTTCCGCAGCGGCGATCTTTGTCGCCATGCCGCCGGATCCGGGCGAGCGCCCGCGGGTTCCCCCGGCCCGTGCGCGGATTTCATCCGTGATGGTGTCGACTTGCGCAATGAAAGCCGCATCCGGATTGAGCGCCGGGTCGGCGTCGTAAAGCCCGTCAACGTCGGACAGGATCACCAGCAGATCCGCGCCGGTCAGCTGGGCGGTGCGCGCCGCCAGCCGGTCGTTGTCGCCATAGCGAAGCTCTTCGGTCGCGACCGTGTCGTTCTCGTTGACGACCGGGATCGCCCCGAGCGCGACAAGCGCGCTGAGCGTGTTGCGGGCGTTGAGCCAGCGGCTGCGGTGTTCGGTGTCCGCAGGCGACAGAAGCACCTGAGCGGCGTGCGCGCCATGGGCGGCGAGGGCGGCGTCCCAGGTCTGGATCAGCACGGTCTGGCCGGCGGCGGCGGCGGCCTGCTTTTCGTCGAGCTGGAGTTCGCGGCGTTGATGCAGGCCCAGCCGCGGCCGGCCCAGGGCGACCGCGCCGGAGGAGACCAGCACGATCTCGAGCCCCCTGGTGCGCAGCGCGCCGATATCGCGCGCAACCACCGCGAAGCGATCAAGCCGCGGCGCGCCGCTGGCCCACTCGACAAGCTGGGCCGAGCCGATCTTGATCACCATCCGGCGGACGCCGGCAAGCCCGCGAGGTCTGGCGCTCACGGCGTCCAGCCCTCATCGCCCGCACCGGCGGCGTCTTCGGCCTCGGCCTTTTCGGCGCGCCGCATCGCAAGCACGGCCTCGTTTATCCGGCCAAGCAGCGCGCGCACGCCTTCCCCGCTGACGCCGGAAATCCGCTCGGGCGTCTTGCCCGACGCCGCCTCGATCTCAGCGGCGAGTTCATCAAGGCGCGCCGGCTCCACGGCGTCGATCTTGTTGAGGGCGAGGATCTCCGGCTTCTCGGCAAGACCCTGGCCGTAGGCGTCGAGCTCGCCGCGCACGATGCGCCAGGCTTCCACGGGGTCGTCCTGGGTGGCGTCAATCAGATGCACGAGCGTTGCGCAGCGCTCGATATGTCCAAGAAAGCGGTCGCCGATCCCTGCGCCTTCATGCGCGCCCTCGATCAGGCCGGGAATGTCGGCAAGGATGAAGCGCGAGCCCGCCCCGAGATCGACCACGCCGAGATTGGGATGCAGCGTCGTGAAGGGGTAGGCGGCGATCTTGGGATGCGCGCGGCTGGCGGCGGCGAGGAAGGTCGACTTGCCCGCATTGGGCAGGCCGACAAGGCCCGCATCCGCAATCAGCTTCAGCCGCAGCCAGATCCAGCGGTCCTCGCCTTCCTCGCCCGGCTGGTGCTTGCGCGGGGCCTGATTGGTGGAGGTCTTGAAATGGGCGTTGCCCTTGCCGCCGCGTCCGCCGCGCGCAAGCAGGACCCGCTGGCCGACCTCCGTCAGATCGGCGAGCACGCGCTCATTGTCCTCGTCCATCACCTGCGTGCCGGCGGGCACTTTCAGAATGCAATCCGCGCCGTCCGCGCCGGTCCGGTTGCGCCCGGCGCCGTGCTCGCCCGGGCGCGCCTTGAAGTGCTGCTTGAAGCGGTAGTCGATGAGCGTGTTGAGCCCGTCGACGGCCTCCACCCAGACGTCGCCGCCCTTGCCGCCGTCTCCGCCGTCAGGCCCGCCGTATTCGACATACTTCTCCCGCCGGAACGAGACGCAGCCCGGCCCGCCATGTCCGGAGGCGACATAAACCTTGGCTTGGTCGAGGAATTTCATCGCTTCGCCTTATAGCGCCGAGGCGCCGGGCCTGACCATGCGGCGGCAGGGCGCTTTGGCCATGCGGCCGAGGCTGAATTGCTCCGGCGCTTCGCCCGTGGGCGAAAAGCCGAGCTTCTCCAGCACCCGGCCGGAGGCCGGATTGTCGGTATAGTGCCCGGCGACGAGCGCGCCGCCGCCTTTCGACTCGAAGGCCTCCAGCATGGCCTCGCCCGCCTCGGTCGCGTAGCCGCGCCCCCAGGCGTCGCGCGCAAGCCAGTAGCCCAGCTCATGGGCGCCGCCGGCGGCCGGGTGCAGGCCGATCAGGCCGAGCGGCTCGCCGTCCGCGATGCGCTCGATCACGCGCACGCAGTCGCCGGAGACCCGCTCGCGCGCCTGCATGATGAGCACGAAGCCTTCCGCTGAGAGCGCAGGCTGGCGCGCGGGCACCCGCCCGGTCATGCGGTGAACCTCCGGGCGCGCGCTCTCGCGCGCGATCCATCCCGCATCGCTCAGACTCATGGGCCTGAGGCGGACGCGGCGTTCCGGCGAAGGGGGCTGGCGCGGGGTCATGACGGCCTCCGGGCGGACGGATCCGGGGCGGGGCGCCCATGAGAAAAGGGGAGGCGGGCGACCCGTCTCCGCTTGATCCGTCTGAAGGACTAAGCGGGACCGCCCGGTTCGGGCGATCGCGAACGCCGCCCTATTCCGCCGCTTCGGCGAGCGGCGCGACCGACACGTACATGCGGTCGTTCTTCTTGCGGCGGAACTCCACCTTGCCCTCGGTCAGGGCGAACAGGGTGTGGTCCTTGCCGATGCCGACATTGTCGCCGGGATAGTACTTCGTGCCGCGCTGGCGGATGATGATGTTGCCCGCGATCACATGCTGCCCGCCGGACTTCTTAACGCCCAGGCGCCGGCCTTCGCTGTCGCGGCCGTTGCGCGAGGAACCGCCTGCCTTCTTGTGAGCCATGTCGCTCTCCGTCGTCGTCTTCGCGCGTCAGCCCGCGCGGGTTGATCCGTCTTATACCTGAAAAGGCTTACGAGCCCGACTGTTCTTTCGCCGCCGCGATCCAGCCGCCCTTCTCCGCCTTGACGCCCAGGCCGGAGATGGTCTCCTCCAGCTTGGCGATGTCGGCCTCGGTCCAGGCCGCGATCTGGGCGAAACGCGTGACGCCGGCGTCGTTGAGCTTTTTGGCGAGCGCCGGGCCGACGCCGTTGAGCACGGTCAGATCGTCGGCGGCCGCCGGCGCGGGCGCTGCATCCGCCTTCGCCTTCGCGGGAGCCTTCGGCGCGGCCGTCTTCGGCGCTGCTTCAGCGGCCTCCGCCGCGTCCGTCTTGGCCGCCGGCTTGGGCTTGGCGGACGCCTTGGTCTTCGGCTTCGCGCCCGGCATGACGATTTCGGAGACGGAGATCAGCGCCTCCCACTGGCGGTGGCCCTTCGTGCGGCGGTAGTTCTGGCGGCGGCGCTTCTTGAAGACCTTGATCTTCTTGCCCTTGCGGATCTCGAGGAGCTCCGCCATCACCTGGGCGCCCTCCACGAGGGGGCTGCCCACCACCGGGCTGTCGCCGCCGATCATCAGCACCTGGTCCAGCGCCACGACGTCTCCGGCCTCGCCTTCGAGCTTCTCGATCACGAGCCGGTCGCCTTCCGCGACACGGTACTGCTTTCCGCCGGTCTTGATCACCGCGTAGGTCATCGTCGTTTCCTTTCCGCGCGCCCTCGGGACATGGCCCGGAGCGACCTTTTTCTTCGCCGCGTTCTTGCGCCAGCCTGTGCTGATGCGCGGCGTTGTGAAGACAAACAGCCCCGCCGGGCGACCGGCGCGGGCTGCGGGAGCGCGCGATATAGGCGCAAGGCGGGGTTTGAGTCAATCGCCGCGCCGCCGCGCGCCGCCCTTGATTTCGCGGTTCATCCGGGGCAAGACGCCCGTCCCCGCGGAGAGGTGCCGGAGTGGTCGAACGGGGCGGTCTCGAAAACCGTTGTGCCTTTACGGGTACCGAGGGTTCGAATCCCTCCCTCTCCGCCACAAACCCATGAAAATAAATAGAAATTTTGATCGCGCGGCGTATTCCCGCGTGGTTCCGCGTGTTACCCTGATCAGCGAAAACAGAGACCCGCGGATCCTGCTCCATTTCGCGCGATTCTCCGGCCCTGTCTCAATGCCCGAACCAGCGCGGTCCGCATAGAGCGGATTTCCCTGATCTGCGGGTATTTACAGGGTAGTTTTGCGATTTCGGGGATTTCAGCGATCATCTCGACAGAGATAATGCCGCGTTTACAGGCGCTTGGCTAGGATTTCCCTAAGCGCGGAACAGGGAAAACACATTCCCTGATACGCCTCAGAACAGGGAATTCGACCTCCCTGATCAGGGTGTCCCCGCAGGCTCCGGTGCGAACCCCAGCAGCTGTTCCTGGGCGTCCCAGCCCAGCGGCAGGTCGCAATTGCGGATCGTCTCGATCGTGACGTGAGCGGGCTGCCGGCCTTCCAGGACCGCGAGGGTGATCCTCGGCGAGAGCAGGGCGAACCGGATGCGTCGGCGCACCATCCCGTTGGTCCAGCCATAACGCCGGCCGATGGCGGCCATGGAGGTTCCGCGGCGGACTTCATCGAGCCATTGATGCGCCAGCGCGAGGGCGCGGACGAGGGTCTGATCGGGTTCGCGCTCGGTGCGGCCTGTGATGATCTTGGTCTCGACGCCGCGCCGGCGCAGGGTGAACGGACGGATGAAGGCAAGCGCGTCACCGTGGAACGCCAGCGGGGTCTCGGCGTTGTTTCCTAGAGCCTCGGCGAGCCCGGTTTCGCTCAACTGGATGCGCGGCATTGTCAGAGGAAAATTCTGGACTGAATTCGGAACGCGATCCGAATGGCTCAGCGAACCGGGAATCAGGCGCTTAGCGTTCTTGAGAGGGCTCCCCGAAGTCGAGTTTCCGGCCGTCAGATTTTCCTCTGACAATGCCTACGGCGCAGCTCTGCGGGAGCTCGGCATGAAACAGCGCCAGGAGACCGGTCGCTGGCTGAACAACCGGGCAGAGAACTCACATCTCCCGCTGCGAAGACGGGAAGCGGCGATGGCGCAATTCCGGACCAGCCGAAGTCTCCAGCTCTTCGCCGCCGTCCACTCCAGCGTCTACAACCACTTCAACCAGGAACGCCATCTCTACCGCCGAACCCACTTCAAGGAGAACCGCTCCGCCGCCCTGGCCGAGTGGCGGCTCCTCGCCGCCTAGAGCCAATGGGGTGGGGGAAGCTGAGACTTGAGCGCGTTACTCTGACAACGCCCCCTCTCGGGGTTTAGCTCACTGGTTCCGGCGCAGCCCGGAGCATCCTCGGCGCTTCGCCATAGGTAAGGCCCCGCCACGCCCACTCCATCGGGCCGTAATTGAAAAATCTGAGCCAGAGATTGGAGAGGATCGTCTGCACGGCGTACACGCCGGCGGCGATGCCAAGCAGCGCCTGGATCGAAACAGTTCCCGCAAGACCGAATCCGACGCCATAAAAGACCGTGAGGCCGACAAGCGTTTGCAAAAGGTAGTTCGTCAACGCCATGCGGCCCGGGGCGGCAAGAACGCACA
This sequence comes from uncultured Caulobacterales bacterium, assembly GCA_964561235.1. Classification (GTDB taxonomy): domain Bacteria; phylum Pseudomonadota; class Alphaproteobacteria; order Caulobacterales; family Maricaulaceae; genus JBCBSP01. The sequence goes on along the minus strand of CAZLOV010000124.1, from coordinate 1,025 downwards.
AGACAGAGGCGGCATGCCGCCAGAGCAAAGCGAATGCGGCCGCATAGGCAAGTCCCAGCGGGATCACGGCGAAGGTATAAGCTGCGACCGCGGCGAATCCTTCAGCGGAATGCGGCTGATAGAAACCAAGGCCTCCGAGATGGGCAAGCATCGGTCCTGCGATCAAGCCGCTGGCGCCGCCAACGAGCAAAACGCTCGCCAGCAGCCGCGTATTGCCGAGCAGTTCGCCGTGGATAAGCCGCCTTCCAGCCCACATTCCAAGCAGCATGATTGCGAGCAGCTTAGGAAATCGCCAGCTTTCAAACAGATAGCCGATCCGTAAGACGCCACCTGCAAACGCGGCCTGTAGCCGGTCGCCCCAATCCGTCAGCTGCAGGTCGACCATGGGGTCTTGCGCGCCTGCTGGCATTAACGAGAAGGCGATCGGATAGATGCCGAGATTCGGACTGACACCGAACAGCCAGAACAGCGCGTAACCCAATAGCGGCGTAACGAAAGCCGCAGCCGCAACGATCAGAAGTCTTTGGTCGCTCCAGCGCCGTACGGCGAGCAACACGAAACCGAGCAAGGCGTAAGGCAGGAGGATATCGCCTAGCCAGAACACAAACATGTGGACCACGCCGATCGCCAATAGGATCGTCGTGCGCCGCAGATAAACACGTGTTGCCGCTGCGCCGCGGTCTTCAAGCCGGGCAAGCTGCAAGGCGAACCCAAGCCCGAATAAAAACGCGAACAGCGTGTAGAACTTGCCGTCGATGATAGCGAGATGAAGCACATCTATCAGCGCGTATCCATCGCCCGCGAGTTCGACCCGTTGATCCGTGCTGAGGAAATCCCAGCCGCTGAAGGAGCGGATGTTCGCGAGAAAGATGCCGAAGAGCGCGAAACCTCGTAGCGCGTCCATAAGGTCATGTCGGTCGGAGGTCTCGACCGGCGCTGCGCCCGCAATTTCCGGCATCAGCGACGCCTCCTGACCTGAGCCCCGCGCCGCCCTCACTTTTTATGGGAGCGCCGCGGGTTTATAG
>CAZLOV010000123.1:0-7460 GCA_964561235.1 uncultured Caulobacterales bacterium | reverse complement strand
CGGCGAGCGTGTCGATGATCTCGGCGTGGGCGCGCGCGGCGATCTCGGGCACCACGCCGCCATAGGGCGCATGGCGCTCGGCCTGACCTCTCACGCGCTCGGCCAGCACGCGCACGGCGCCGTCCGGCTCGCGCCGGATCACCGCAGCGGCGGTGTCGTCGCAACTGCTTTCAAGCCCGAGCACGACAAGCGCCCGAGCGGCTTGCGGTTGCCCGACAGGGTCAGGGTGGGGTAACGCCATGACTTCCGTTACCGCCGCGCACCGGCCCTGACAACCAAGCGACGCCGCCTTGCCCCGACCGGACTTCCTGCAGCAGCCGCTGCCCATCGCCACCCGCACCTCCCCGCTCGCGCTTGCGCAGGCGAACGATTTCCAGCGCCGGCTTTCCAAAGCCTGGGACGTTGCGGAGACCCAGTTCCCGCTGCTCGGCATGACGACGACCGGCGACCGCATCACCGACCGCGCCTTGCTTGCGGCGGGCGGAAAGGGGCTGTTCACCAAGGAGCTCGAGCGCGCGCTTCTGGACGATGACGCCGCCTTCGCCGTGCACTCCACAAAGGACGTGCCCACCCGGCTGCCTGAAGGGCTGACGCTGGGCGCGTTTCTCACGCGGGAGGATCCGCGCGACGTGCTTCTGACGCGTGAGGGCTCCTCGCGCATCCAGGACCTGCCGGAAGGCGCGGTGCTCGGCACCGCCTCGATCCGGCGGCAGGCCCAGGCGCTGGCCCTGCGGCCCGACCTGAAGGTGGTGCTGCTGCGCGGGAACGTGGACACGCGCCTGAAGAAGCTGCGCGAAGGCGAGGTGGACGCCACCTTCCTTGCGCGCGCGGGCCTTCGCCGCCTGGGCCGCGCGGAGGCGGAGCTTGAGCCGCTCGAGATCGACGAGATGCTGCCCGCACCGGGTCAGGGCGCCGTTTCGATCGAGATCCGGTCGCGGTCGACGGCGGCCGCCCGGGCGCTCGACCCGCTGCAGGATCAGGACACCGCCTGCGCCGTCATCGCCGAACGCGCCTTCCTTGAGGCGCTCGACGGCTCCTGCCGGACGCCGATCGCAGCGCACGCCCGGATCAACGGCAATGCGCTGGAACTGTTCGGCGAGGCGCTGACGCCGGACGGCAAACAGCGCTGGCGCGCGGAGGGCGCTTGTGAGGCGGGCGACCTTGCGATTGCGCGCGCACACGGCTTGAAGCTCGGCGCGGAGGTCGCGCTGCAGGGCGGCGACGCGCTGCGGGCTGTAATCGCCGAGACGGACCGGCCGGCGTGAACCGGCCTCTGCGCGTTGTCATCATACGCGCAGCAGCGGGCATGCGCGGCAGCCTCGACGCCGCGCGCGCCGCCGGTTTCGAACCGATCGCCTCGCCCTCCTCGGACATTGAACGCGTGGACGGCGGGCCGGCGCCGCCGCCCGGCGCGGTGCTTGTCTTCACCAGCGCCAACGGCCCCGCCGCCCTGCCCGAGAGCGCCAGCCGCCGCGCCCGCGTGTTCGCCGTCGGCCCGGCCACGGCCGAGGCGGCGCACGCGGCGGGCTTCACCGACGTCGAAACCGGTCCGGGCGATGCGCAGGCGCTCACGGAAATGATCGCCTCACGCCTTGAGCCTGAAGACGCTGCGCTGATCCATCTGCGCGGCGAAGACGCGGCCTACGACGTCGCCGGGGCGCTTCGCCGGGAAGGGTTTTCGGCGCGAGACCAGATAATCTACCGCGCTATTCCGAAAACGGCCCTCGAAGAAGCCGCCCGCGCCGCGCTTGAAGCCGGACGGCTGGACGCCGCAGCGGTCTACTCCCGCAAGGGCGCGGACGCCTTCCTGCGCCAGATCGAGGGCGCGCATCTCACGCAGGCGGCCGCGGATCTCGCGTTCGCCGCGTTGTCCTCCGCCGTCGCCGAAGGCCTGATGCCCCTGGCGCCGCGCCGCATCGCCGTGGCGCGCGAGCCGCGCGAAAGCGCATTGATGTCGGCGCTGTCACGTATCGCCGCGGACGGCTGACCGCGCCGCCCTGCCCGGTGGCGCCGCGGCGCGACGCGTCATACTGTGCGGCGAGCTTTGCGCAATTCCGTCCGGTCCGAGATGAGCGACCCCTCCCGATCCGATCCGCCGCCCGGCGAGCCCGAACCCGTCGACGCCGAGTTCGAGGACGCCGAACCGCTTCTCCAGAACAGTCCGGAGGAGGCGGAGACGAAGCGCTCGCGCGCCGCGGGACCGATCGCGATCGTGCTCGCCGCCGTCGTCGCCGCGGGTCCTGTAGGTGGGCTGGCCGGGTATCTCGCCGCGACCCAGTCGGCGCCGGCGGGGTCGCCGCTTCCTGCAGCCTCCGACCCGGCCGTCCTGTCCGCGCTTGAAACCCGATTGAGCGCGCTTGAGGACGCCCCGGCGCCGCAGCCCGCCGAGCCGGCGGATCTCGCGCCGGTCATGTCGCGCCTGGATGCGCTGGAAAGCCGGGTCGCCGCCCTGGAGAGCGCGCCGGCGGCCGATCCGCAGGCCGCAGCGCCGGCGGCCTCTCCGGAACTTGCGGGGCGCATCCGGGAGATCGAGCAGCGGCTCGAGACCGCCATCCTCGATGCGGGCTCCGCCGCGGAAAACGCCGCTGTGGCGCTGTCCGCAGCGCAGGACGCCGCCACGCGCGCGCAAACCGCCGAGACGGTCGCCGCCGAAGCCGCACAGCAGGCCTCAAGCGCACCGGCGCCCGCCAGCGCCGCCGCGGCCCCCTCGCCAGCCCCGCAGGTGCTCGACCGGCTTGATTCCCTCAGCGCGCGGCTGGACGCGCTGGAGACCTTCGAAGCGCAGGCCGCCGGACAACTCCAAAGCGTTCAGGACGCCGCCGCTGACGCCGGATCTGCGGCCGATCAGGCGCTGACGCTGGCGCGCGAGCTTGCAAACGCCGACCCCTCCGCGCCGGCCCGGCTCGCCGAGCGGGCGCTGGCGCTGGCCGCCCTGCGCGATGCGGCGGCGGGCGAACAGTCCTTCGAAGCGGAACGCGCCGCCCTTGCGCGCGTCTGGTCCGGCCGTGAGGAGCTTTCCGTTCTGAGCCGCCACGCCCGCGGCGGCGTTGATGATCTGCGCAGCCTGACGCGCGCTTTCCCCGCCGACGCGATCCTTGAAGCCGCCGGCGGGCGGCGGGCCTTTTTCGGCGTCGTCTCGGTCAGGCCCGAGGCCGGCGGCGGCGCAGCCGATGATCCGGCGCGCATTGTCGCTGACGCGGAGCTGGCGCTCGCCGACGGCGCCCTGCCGCAGGCGATCGAAGCGATTGAGCGCCTGGACGGTCCCGCGGCGGAAGCCGCGCGCGGCTGGTTGCAGGCCGCCCGGGCGCGCGCCGAGGTGGATGCGGCGGTGGCGAGCCTGCGCGCCAGCCTCGCCGCAGAGGGAGACGCGCCATGATCCGCCTGATCGCCACTGTCATTCTGTGCGTGCTGAGCGCGGCGGCCGCCGTCTGGCTGACGCTCAACCCCGGCACGGTCACGATCGCCTTTCTCGGCTGGACCGTCGAAGCGCCGTTCGCGCTCTCGGCGGCGGCGCTTCTTGTGGGCACGTTCCTTCTTGTCGCGCTGTGGTGGGGCGTGGTGAAGGTCTGGACGCTGCCTGACGCCATCCGCAGGCTGCGCGACCGCCGGCGCCGGGAGCAGGGTTTCGACGCGCTGGAGCGCGCCCTGATCGCTGCAGCCGGCGGCGAGGGCGAATTGGCCGTGCGCCAGGCCGCCCGCGCAGACGCCTTGCTCGACCGGCCCGCGCTCTCGCGCCTGCTGGCGGCGCGCGCCGCTGAAGCGGCCGGCGATCTCAACTCTGCGGAAACGCATTACGAGGCCCTGCTGGAAGATGCGCGCACGCGCATGGTCGCGCGCCGCGGACTGACCCACATCGCCGAACAGCGCGGCGAGACGCGCCTCGCGCTGGAACACGCCGGCGGGGCCTTCCGCGAAAGCCGCATCGCCGGCTGGGCGTTCGAGGCCCTGTTTGACGCGCAGGTGCGCGACCGGCGCTGGCTGGAGGCGGCCGAAACGCTCTCCGAGGCCGAGCGCCGGCGGCAGATTTCCCCCGAGGCCGCGCGCCGGCGCCGCGGCGTGCTGCTCACGGCGGCTGCGCTGGAGACCGAAGCGGACGATCCCGACCAGGCCGCCGATCTGGCCGAGCGCGCTGCGGTCGCCTCGCCCGGCTTCGCGCCGGCGGCGTCGACGGCGGCGCGCCTTTTGATCGAGAAGCGCCGGCACAAGCGCGCCGCCGATCTGATCGAGGCCGCCTGGGCGCTCAATCCGCACCCGGCGCTTGCGCGGCTCTATGCGGATCTGCGCAAGTCCGACACCAAGGCCAAGCGCACCGAACGCATCAAGGGGCTCGCCGCGCTCAATCCCGACCACCGCGAAAGCAAGCTCATGCTGGCCGAGCGCGCGCTGGACGCGCGCAACGCGGAAGCGGCGCGGGTGGAGCTCGCCCCGCTGCTCGCCCAGGGCGCGCCGAGCGCCCGGATGTGCGCGCTCGCCGCACGGCTGGCGCGGCTGGACGGAGACGACGATCTCGCCCGCCGCTGGATCACCCGCGCAGCCCACGCCGCAGGCGAGCCCGACTGGTCCGACATTGACGGCGAGGGACGCGCCTTCGCCTTTCCGCCGGAGGACTGGGGGCGGATGGTCTATTCTTGGGGCGACGAGGCGCGCCTGATCCATCCGCGCCACGAACGCTACGAGATCGCCGCCGAAGCCGTGCCGGAAACCGCGCTGCTGGAAGCGCCGAAACCGGTGAAGACCCCTGCGCCCGCCCCGGCGGCCTATTTCGAATCGGGCCGCGCCCCGGACGATCCCGGCGCCGGGGAGGACGGCGACGCAGCGCCGCGCCGGCCGGACGAGGAGCCCAAGGCGTGAAGCGCCTTCTGATCGGGGTGTCGGGCGGCTCGGCCTCGGGCAAGACGGCGATCGCCCGCGCTGCGGCGGCCGCAGCCCGGCCGCTCTCCGCGCTCGTCATTCCCGAGGACGATTTCTATCTCGACCACGGCGCCGCGTCGGATTTCGAACCTGCGCGGTTCAATTTCGACCATCCCGCCGCGCGCGACCACGCCCTGATGGCGCAACAACTGCAGCGGCTGAAGGCGGGCGACGCCGTGGACGCGCCGATCTACGACTTCACGATCCACCGCCGCCGCAGCGACACCCGCCGGCTGGAGCCCGCCGACGTCATCGTGGCGGAGGGCATTCACCTGTTCTGCGACGCCGCGCTGCGCGATCTCTTCGACCTGAAGGTCTTTGTCGACACTCCGGGCGACGTGCGTCTTGCGCGCCGGCTCATGCGCGACGTCAACGAACGCGGGCGCACGCCGCAATCGGTCGTGAACCAGTATCTGCGCACCGTACGGCCCATGCACGCCGAACACACCGAAGCCTGGCGCAGCGCCGCCGACATCGTGATCGTCAACGACGCCCCCGCCGCCAGCCCGGCGGAGACGCTGCCCGACGTCTTCGCCGCGCTCGCCCGGCCTGTGCTTGCAGCTGTCGAGCGCTTCAAGCGGGAGCGCGAAGCGGCGTGAGAAACAGCCGCAATCGCCCGCTTGCGGGCGCGCGCGTTCGGGGATAGTTTCCGCGCTCTTCCGGAACGGGCCCTGCATTCCGGGCCGGGGAAGCGCCGCTTTAGCTCAGCTGGTAGAGCAACGCATTCGTAATGCGTAGGTCGCGTGTTCGAGTCACGCAAGCGGCACCACACTCAACCCCCTGAAATAAAACGCTTTTCAGATGTTCCGCGCTGGAACTTACCCGGAACAAAACGAGTTGTGCGACTTCGTGTGCAACTGAAATGAAAGTCGCACGTGCGACTTCGTGTTCTGTTTAAGTTTCCTTTTGATCCGTCCTGTGACATAAAGCATGATTGAGAACAAACGTCGAATCTTGAGAGCGGCAGGCATGAAGTTATGAGCGAGCCATACGATCCACGGGCAATAGCGAATCTGATGCTCGACGAAGCGGATACGTGGGACTGGAAGATAACCAACCTTGCACTACAAAAGCTGCTCTACTTTGCTCACGGCATCCATCTTATCAGAACAGAGCAACCCTTGGTTTCCGGCTACTTTGAGGCTTGGAAGTTTGGCCCTGTTCACCCGTCCGTGTATCGCGCTTTCAAGCCATCGGGCGCCGACCCCATCGTAACGCGGGCAGTTGGTCGAGACCCATTAACTGGACAGACGCGCGACCTGCCAAAGCCATCGGATATTGAGGTCATCCGCCTAGTATCGGACGTGGTGAGATCACTCGGGCACCTCTCACCCGGTCAGCTTGTCGATCTGTCGCACGCCAAGGACGCGCCGTGGTCGGCGGTTGTGGACAAAGCACGAACAAACGTTGCTTTTGGGATGCGGATACCAGATAATGTGATCGTCGACCGATTCCGACACCACAAAGTGTCTGTGGGCAGCAGCCCTCGTGTAGGAGAACCGCCGAGTGACGACACGCCTTTTGCCTGACATTGACCTTGCGCGCATCGCGCCCCAGCGCAAGGACATGAAGCGCAAGAGCTTGGAGCAGATGAAGGGCGGTTTTTCGACCTTCTCTTACAAGCCGGTGCGCAGTTGCTTCGCCGACATTTTCAATATTCAGCCCGGTCTCGATTTCGGCGCAGCCGAGCCGACGCCTTGGGCGGTCATCGAGGCGGAGCTACACAAGCGCAGCCGGTCGGATGAGGAGTTCATCTTCAACCAGCGCGTGGCATTGGGCCTGCACGACTTCGCGACTTCCGGCCGGGTCTATGGTCGGAGGCAGGAGTTTTTTCCGCTTTCGATGGGCATGGGTCAGAAGATCACCCTGTGGCTTCCCATGATCCTAGCCATCGACGAGCAGCCGAGTGCTCTGTTCATTGATCCGCGCTGCAATCGCGGCTTGAACGCCGACGGTCGCCGCTTCGCCTTCTCGATGATGCACGAGCGCATTCGAGCGGCGGACGAGGACTTCGCTGAAGTGCGGTTGACCATCGTTCAGTTCGGCGACCCGTCCGATGATCGGCGCGCGGTCAGGCTTCACACAGACGAAGGCGTCGAACTCTATTCCCGCGAGGAATTGGAGCACATGGTGGCCTCAACCTACGAGATGTGGCGCGAAGTACTGGAAGAACGCGAGCGCAAGGCGCGGGGTCGTGCGACGGGCACCGGGCCGCTTATCTGACACCGTCTTGCAGTATCCTTGCAACGCGGCGCTGGCACTAAGAAAAACAACGGCAAGACAAGCGGTTAGGCGCTAGCAGTCGTCATTCGTAGGTCGCGTGTTCGAGTCACGCAAGCGGCACCACACTCCCGCCATCCTTGCCGCCATGTCCGTCCGCCGCCGGTTCCGGCCGCCCGCGGCCGCAAGGCGATGGACATGACTTCATCCGCATGGCGATGATGCCGCCGCGCCATTTCCGGGTGCGTTTCAGGATTTATCCAGGCAGGGGGAGCGTGACCTGCGCCCCGTTTGGCCCCGCATTTAAAATGGGAGTCCGCTCAACAAGG